>NZ_JAABQC010000040.1 GCF_011391645.1 Rhodoferax sp.
AAGCCGTTGCCAACCTGGCGCAAGAGGAAGGCGGTGCGGCTGTCCGTGAGCAAATGCGTGACGTTGTGCAAACGCTCAAAACGCAGTTGCCTGCGCTGCTGCCGAAGCGCAGCAGGCCCTTGGAACTGCCAGGTCTGGTGGACACGACTGACGGCGATGCAGTTGAGCCGGTCATTTCGGTTCAAGCGATTTCGTCAGACGTTCCAAGCGTCAAAATGCTTGCTCTAAAAAGCAGCCAGACATTCAGCAATTACATTGTTGTCGTTCGCGCATTGCCGGGCAGCCCGGCGGCCGAGTCTGCACGGCTGGCCTCCGCGCACGGCGGCCAGGTCACGTTCAACTATGAAACCGCACTCAAGGGCTTTGCTGTGCGCCTGCCCTCGGCCGCCGCAGAGGCATTCCTGGAAGCCATGGAGAAGAACCCGAATGTCGACTATGTTGAGCGCGACATGGCGGTGACCGCGTTTCAGACCACCCAAACCAGTGCCACCTGGGGACTCGACCGTGCTGACCAGCGCGACTTGCCCCTGAGCGCCAGTTATACCTACAACGCCACGGGCAGCGGTGTCCGGGCTTATGTGGTGGACACCGGTATTTTGGCGTCCCACACTGATTTTGGCAGTCGCGTTACTGCCGGCTACACCGCAATCAACGATAGCTACGGCACCAGCGACTGCAATGGCCACGGCACCCATGTGGCGGGCACCGTCGGCGCCGCAACCTGGGGCATCGCCAAGGCTGTGACACTGGTACCGGTCCGTGTGCTGGACTGCAATGGTTCGGGCACCATGAGCGGCGTGATCGCAGGCGTGGACTGGGTGGCCAAAAACGGCCAGCGTCCGGGCGTGCTCAACCTGTCACTCGGCGGTGGCGCGTCTTCGTCACTTGACACGGCCGTGGCCAACACGGTGGCAGCGGGATACACCGTGGTGGTTGCGGCTGGCAATGACAACGCCAACGCCTGCAATTATTCGCCCGCCCGTGAGCCCTCGGCCATCACGGTTGGCGCCACCACCAGCGCTGACGCCAGGGCCTCGTATTCCAACTTCGGCAGTTGCCTTGATTTGTTCGCCCCGGGCAGCTCCATCAAATCGACCTGGTACACCTCCAGCACCGCGACCGCCACCCTCAGCGGCACCTCAATGGCCTCGCCCCACGTCGCGGGGCTGGCTGCGCTTGTCCTGCAAGACCAACCGACAGCCAGTGCTGCGACAGTGACGAATTCGATTCTGACAGCCGCCACCACAGCCAAGGTGACCAGCGCGGGTTCTGGATCGGCCAACTTGTTGATCTACACGCTGGGGTCTTCTTCACCGACCCCACCGCCTGACACCTCGTTGACCGTCGTATCGGTCGCCAACCTCGCGGGCAGTGCCACGGCGGTTCGCAATGGCTGGCGCGCAACAGTCACCGTCACAGTGGCCGATGCCAACAAAGCGCCCGTGGGCGGCGCCACCGTGGCTGGCAGTTTCACGGCAGGCGGGTCATCGGTGAGTTGCACCACCGGCAGCAACGGTGCTTGCAGCGTCACCACCGGCAACCTGTCGAACAAGACCAGTTCGACCACCTACTCGGTGAAAGGCATCACGGGGACCAACCTGAGTTATAACGCCACGGGCAACACATTGAGCAATCTCAAAGTAGCCAAACCCTGACGACGCACCCGGGCGGCGGCCTCCAGCGGCTTGGGGCTTTCACCATGGGCGGCCGGGTGCCCGGCCATGAAACTGTCATCTGGCACAACGGACTTATCCGTGCTCGCCAATTCGTCTGATCAAGCCTTCCTGCGCCACGCAGGCGACGAGCGTTCCATCGCGGCGAAAGATGTTGCCGCGGTTCATGCCCCTGGCATGGCCTGCAACCGGGCTCTCAATGGCGTACAAAAGCCAGTCATCGATGCGGAAATCCTGGTAGAACCACATGGCATGGTCAAGGCTTGCCGTCACCATGTCGGGCTGGGAATAGACCACGCCATGAGGCCTCAAACAGGTGGCTACCAAGCCGAAGTCAGAGGCGTAGGCCAGCAGGCATTTCTGCATGGCCGGGTTGTCGGGCACACGGCCCTCGGCGCGGAACCAGAAGGATTGAATCGGTGCCTTCTTTTCAGGCTGACGCTGGTTGACAGGATCAACGGGGCGCATTTCTATGGCGAGGTTGCTGGCTGGTTTCAGTTCAGCCGCGGCGGGAACCAGTTCAGGGACCGGGCGGGTGGTGTTGACGGCCCTGGCAAGCGACTCGGGCGGGGGCACGTCAGGCATGACCGTCTGGTGCTCGAATCCTTCCTCGTGCGCCTGAAATGATGATGACAGGATGAGGATCGCCTTGCCGCCCTGGGAGGCCGTCACGCGGCGCACGCTGAAACTGCTGCCATCCCGGATGCGGTCCACGTTGTAATGGATGGGTGCATGCGGGTTGCCACCGCGAAGAAAGTAGGCGTGCAGGGAATGGGCGTTGCGTTGTTCGCAGGTATTTCCCGCAGCCACCAGCGCCTGCCCAAGGATGTGTCCGCCAAACAAATTCCGAAATCCCAAATCGAGGCTTTGCCCCACATAGTGGTCAGGCTGCAGGTATTCGAGCTTGAATAGTGCAAGCAGTTGTTCGAGGGCGGTGGAAGCACGGATGCTGGCACTGGCTGGCACTGAAGTGTCGGTCTGCATGGGGGTCTCAGGCGTTGATGTGTCTACCGACTATTGTCGGCGCCAATTTAAACCGCGGGCCGAGTCCAGCAGGCCGGGCGGCGACCAAACCCCAGGCCGGCCCGGGCAGACTGCGCCACTCAGGCAAGTGCAGCAGTTTTGGCGGGCTCGTACCAGGCCAGTTCCTGGTGCAGTTTGACCACCTCGCCAATGATCGTCAAGCAGGGTGATTTGAGGCCGGCCTGCGCCACGCGCTCCGCCATGTTGGCCAGCGTTCCGGTAACCACCTTCTGGGTCGGCAGGCTGCCGTCCTGGACCACGGCAATGGGCAACTCAGGCAACGAGCCGTGCGCCACCATTTGCCGGCAAATTTCGGGCAGGCCACTCAGGCCCATGTAGATCACCACGGTCTGGTTCAGGCGCACCAGGCTGGGCCAGTCGAGGTCGGCCGTGCCATTTTTGAGGTGACCGGTCACAAACAGGCAGCATTGCGCATGGTCGCGGTGCGTGAGCGGAATACCCGCGTAACTTGACACGCCGGAGGCCGCCGTCACGCCCGGCACCACTTCAAACGCCACGCCCGAGGCGGCCAGCGTTTGCAACTCTTCGCCGCCACGGCCAAAGATGAAGGGGTCGCCGCCCTTCAGGCGCACCACCTGCTTGCCCTCGCCGGCCAGCTTGACCAGCAGCGCATTGATTTGCTCCTGGCGCAGGGTGTGCTCGTTGCGCCGCTTGCCAGCGTAAATACGCTCAGCCGTGGGTGACACAAACTCAAGCACGCCTTCAGACACCAGGTTGTCGTAAACGATCACATCGGCCTGCTGAAGCAGGCGCACCGCGCGCAGCGTGAGCAGTTCCGGGTCACCCGGGCCGGCGCCGACCAGGTAAACGCGTCCGATATCAGGAATGAGGTTTTTCACATCAGCTTTCAATGGGTAGCCCCTTTGCTGGCGCAACCACCACCGCTGCAGCCGCCACTGCCACAGCTGCTTGTGGTCACCGAGCCACCACCGCAGACAGGATGGCTGGACGGGACAAAGATAAAGTTGAATTCACCCGGATTCAGTTCAACAAAGTCGAGCATCGTGTCAAACAGCAGTTCCTGGGACTCGCCATTGATGACCACCGCGACACCTTCCAGGTCAAGCTTCATGTCTTCGTCTTTCGGGTCATCAAAGCCCATGCCGTACTGCAGGTCGCCAGCGGCATCTTTTTTGGCGGCCACGCGCAGGGCCAGTTCGGCAGCACCACTGGCTTGGGCGGCCTGCCGGATTTGCTGGGCAGCTGCAGGGGTCAAGTTAAACATGGGTTGTGCTCCTGTAAAAATTAATGTTCGCCCTTGGTCTTCAACAGACCAGCCAGGCGGTTGCCTTGTTTTTGGGGTCCACCCACCGGGAACATCGCATGCAAGTGGTGATTGTTGCCCAACTCGGGGCCCCACAGCCTGGCAAAGTGCGGGATCATGGCGCGCACTTGCGCCTGCACCCGGTGCTCTTCAAAGTAGGCGCGCAAGAAATAAATCACCTGCCAATGGGCCGCAGTCAGCGTCAGGTCTTCTGACTCGGCCTGGGCGCGGGCAAAGTCTTCGGACCAGTCCTCCAGGTTCTTCAGATACCCTTCCACGTCAGTCGCCACCGACTGGCCTTTGACGAGCACGGTGCGTGGCGCGGCGGCAACTTGCGTTTGATCTGCCATTTTTTGCCTCCGTACAAAGTTGACAAACTCCCTGGCCCAGTCCGAACTTGCGCCGGTGCGCAAATGTGAATACGAGGCCAGCACATTGCGGTACACCAGACCGTCACGCTGGCCGTCAATGCCATGACCGCGCTGCACCTTGTACGCAAATTTCAGGCCGGGCGGCACGTTTTCAAGGCTGGAGTAATGAAATTCATGGCCGCGCAGTGTTTGCCCGGCTTGCTCTGGCGCCGTCAGCCAGGGCGCATCGGGCGTCGTTTGCAGGCTGACATAACCACGACCCACCGGGCGCTCGTGCATCAGCACATCAACCGGCAACGCGCCCACCAGGTCCACCTGCTGCTCCTTCCAGCGCAGCGTGCGGGCCAGGTACATCAGACCGCCGCACTCGGCATACACCGGCAGGCCGGCCTCGATGGCGCTGCGGATGTTACTGCGCAAAGCGGTGTTGGCCTGCAACTCGGGCATGAAAACCTCGGGGAAACCACCGCCAATGAACAAGCCATCCACGGCCGGCAAGGCGCTGTCCTGCAAGGCATTCACCGGCACCAGTTCGGCACCGGCGGCTTGCAGTGCCAGCAGGTCGTCGGGGTAATAGAAACCAAAGGCCTTGTCGCGCATGATGCCCAGGCGCAGGGGCTGGCCTGGGTGGGCTGTCATTGCGGGCTCCGACCCGCAATCCAGGGCTTCCGGACTGCCTGGGGCGCTTGGGATCACATGGGAAGCACTGTTGGCCAGTGCAATAATCTGGCCCAGGTCCACCTGTTCGGCAATGCGCTGACCGATGGTTTGCACATGCTGCACGGCATCGTCACATTCCTGGTTCGGCATCAGCCCCAGATGGCGCTCGACCAGGCCGAGTTGCGGGTCGTGGGCAATGGCGCCGAGCACGCTCACGTTGGTGTAATGCTCGATCACGGCGCGCAACTTGGCCTCATGGCGGCTGCCGCCGAGCTGGTTCAAGATGACACCCGCAATACGAATGCGCGCATCAAAAGCCTGGTAGCCCAGAATCAAGGGGGCAATGCCGCGCGTCATGCCGCGCGCATCCAGCACCAGCACCACCGGCAAGTCGAGCAACTGGGCCAGTGCCGCGTTGCTGTTGCTGCCGTCAAGCGCCAAGCCGTCGTACAAGCCCTTGTTGCCTTCGACCAGGCTGATGTCGGCTGACCCGGAAAAACGGGAAAAGCTGGCGCTGATTTGCTCAGACGTCATCAGGTAGGGGTCAAGGTTAAAGCAGGGCCGGCCGCTGGCTTGTGCCAGCCACATCGGGTCAATGTAGTCCGGGCCTTTTTTGAACGCCTGCACGGTCAGGCCGCGTGCCGTCAGGGCGGCGCACAGGCCGATGCTGACCGTGGTTTTGCCCGATGACTTGTGCGCGGCTGAAACCAGGAAACGTGACATGGCCAACCAACGTCAGGCAGCAGCCGAGCTGGCCTGGGGCGGGGCCATTTCCAGCGCCGCATCGTCCATGCGCTCAGGCAAAAAGCCCATCACCTTGAGCGCCAGCATCACAATCAGCCCCACCACCGCCACGCCGCTCAGGCCCAGCAGCAGTTCGGGCAGGCTGGGGGTGTAGCTGGCGGTGACACCATCAAAGAAGCTGCTGCTCACCTGCGAGCCGGGGAACAGCACCAGGCCAAAGGCCTGACCACCGATGATGGTCACGTACATCTGCGCAAAGCCGCCCAGAATCACCAGCCCGGCGCTGGCCGCAATGCGGCGGCGCAGGGCACCAATGCCGGGCGCCAGCAGCAACACCAAAGGCAGCAGGCTGCCGAGCACGATTTGCCCGAGCCAGAACATGGCGGTGTAAATGCCGCCTTCAATCAGTATGAAACGCTCAAAGTCATGGTGCTTGGTGAAATACATATTGGTCAGGTGATAGACCAGCACAAAATAAAAGCCGGCGGCAATAAAAATCACCTGCAGCCTTGCCAGTCGGGCCATCAGCGCGTCGCCCAGGGGCCGCGCGCTGCCCTCACTGGCCAGCATCAGCACCCAGATAAACACCGCCAGGCCGTAGCTCAGCGACAGGGCAATGAACAGCGGCGCCAGCAGTGCCGAGTCGTAAGCCTGGCGCGCCACCAGAAAACCAAAGATGGAACCCGTGCCGGTGGTCAGCGCCAGGCGCCAGATAAAGGCCATAAAACCGGCCAGCGGCGTGAAGCGGTTCATGCGCCGCTCCATCATGGTCCACAGGTAAGCCACCACAAAGCCGACAAAGCCCGAGTACAAGAAGATGTTCATGGCAAAGATCGACTTGAAATTGAAGTGCGTCATGGCAATGATCAGGCGGTCGGGGCGGCCCAGGTCCAGCATCAGCACCATCAGGCCACCGATCAGCAGCGCAATCGCCAGCAGCGCGGACAGGGGCGCAAGCGGCTTGAATTCGGTCTTGCCGAACACCGACGACATCGAGGCAATGTTGAGCGCGCCCGAGGCCGCCACCACCAGAAACACCGCGAACACATGGGGCAAGCCCCAGACGATCTGGTTGTTCATGCCGGTCACGATGTGGCCGTTGTGCTCCACATACCAAACAGCCCCCAGGCCCATTGCCAGCAGCACGGCAAATCCGCCCAGCAACAGGTAAAAGCCTTGTTGCGTGTCTTTCAGGGGGCGCAAAACAAGTTTCATGACTTTGTCTTCCTTCAGATGCCGCTGTAGCGCACGCCGGTGTTGAGGTTCAGGTCTTCACGAATCTGGCGCGACGGGTAGCTGGCCACCCGCTTGGAGATTTCGCTCTCGGGGTTGTTCAGGTCACCAAACAAAATGGCGCCGTGGCCCGCACTGGAGCAGGCCGTGACGCAGGCGGGCTGTTCGCCCTTGTCGACCTTGTGCACACACATCGTGCAGCCCTCGACCGTGCCCATGCCGCGCGGCACATCGGTCTTCTGGTTGCTCAGGGGCTCGTGCACAAACGAGCGCGCCTTGTAGGGGCAGGCCATCACGCAGTAGCGGCAGCCGATGCAAATATGCTTGTCCACCAGCACAATGCCGTCAGCGCGCTTGAATGATGCGCCGGTTGGGCAGACATCCACACAGGGTGGCTCGGCGCAGTGCTGGCACATCATCGGCAGCGACTGGGTCTTGCCGCTGCGAATTTCCTTGATTTCGATCTTGCGGATCCACTGCGAATCGGTCGGCAGTGTGCCACCCGACAGGCCGTTTTCGGTATTGCAGGCCGTGACGCAATCGGTGCAACCGCTGGCGCACTTGCTGCTGTCGATCAGCATGCCCCAGCGCACCTTGCTGCTGACCCCCCCGGCAACCGGAGCGGCCTGGGCGATTTCGATCAGGCGAACGCCTGGCGCCAGCAAAATGCCGGCCATGCCAGCGGCGGCAACGCCCAGAAAGCCACGCCGACTTGACGACTTGGCGACAGCCCCGGACGGAGAACTGTTGTGCTCGTGCTTCATGGTTTGACCTGTGGCTGTGCCAGCGCGGCTTGGGCGCCGATGGCGGGCGGTTTGCTGGCGTGACAGCCAAAGCAGTCAATCTTGACCGCAGCAAAGGTGTGGCAACTCTGGCAAAAATCACCGGCCTCGGCGCTGACACTTTGGCTGGTCGGGCTGGCATGGCAGGCCACGCAGGCTTTCAGCGAGTACTTGTTATTGCGAATTCCGCCATGCACGGTGTCATCGCGCTGGTGATTGAGCAGTGCCATGTGGTTGCGGCGCATGAACGCCGGATCATCCACACACTGGCCCCCGCGTGCCTTCGTCACCAGCGGTTGCAAGCCCTGGCCGGCGCCAGCCGGGCTTTGTGCTGTCGCCGGAAAGCTGGCCGCCAGGAATACACCCAGCAGCAGCGCCTGCCACACGCGAACAAAGGAACTCCAGGTGCGCCGAGACATGGTGTTACTCCCCCAGGCCCATCTGGATATAACCTGTGGGGCAGACGTCGGCGCAGATATGGCAACCAATGCACTTGCTGTAGTCGGTGTCGACATAACGGCCGATGGTGGACTTGGCTTTGGGCACCTTGAACACCGCCACCTGCGGGCAATAGACCACGCAGTTGTCGCATTCAAAGCACTGGCCGCAGCTCATGCAGCGCTTGGCCTCGGCCACCGCCTGCGCCTGGAGCAGGGGCTGCAGGCGCTCCTCGAAGTTGTCCAGCGCCTCCTCCGCGCTGAGCGACACAATGCCCCGCTTGTTGCGCGGCACAAAACCGAAATGCCCAAGGAACAGTTCCTTGTGTGAGATCACATATCGGTCCGAGCGGTTGTCAAAGTTGTGAATGGCCGCGGTGCTCTTGTCGGTGCCCCGGGTGGGTTCATGGACTTCGGTCAGCGTCATGCCCTTTTCAATCAGCTTGCGCGTCAAGTCAAAGGTATGCACATCAATCTTTGGGCGCTTTTCCGGGGCCTCGTTTTGCAGGAAGCGGTCAATGCCGTCGGCCGCAATGGCGCCGTGGCCAATGGCGGTGGTGAGCAAATGCGGGCGCACCACGTCGCCGCCAACAAAGAAGCCGGGCTGGCCCGCCACCTGGTAATTTTTGTCGGAATTGATGGCGCCCTTGCCATTGTTGAATTCTTCCAGGCCGGTAAAGTCCACCGCTTGGCCGATGGCCGACACGATCAGATCAGCGGGGATGTCTTCCTCGGTGCCTTCGATGTTCTTGATGTCGAGCCGGCCACCAATCATCTTGGCTTCGCAGCGAATGATGCGCAGGGCGATGGCGCGGCCGTCTTCGCTACGGATCACGGCCACCGGGGCCATGCTGCCGCGGATGGTGATGCCCTCGGACAAGGCGTGTTCAACCTCGTGTTTGGAGGCCTGCATTTTCTCGATGTCAAAAATGGTGGTCAGGGTGACCTCGGCGCCCTGGCGCACCGACGCCGCTGCCACGTCGTGGGCGACATGGCCGGCAATGGCGTGCTCGGGGCGGTCGGACTCATGGATTTTTTCGATATGACCCAAACGGCGCGCCACCGTGGCCACGTCAATGGAGGTGTCGCCACCGCCGATCACCACCACGCGTTTGCCCACATGGCGCAGGCGGCCGTCGTTGAAGGCCTTCAGGAACGAGGTGGCGGTGACGCAGTTGGGCGCATCGGCTCCCTCCACCGGCAAGGCCCGGCCCGCCTGCGCGCCCAGGCCCAGAAAGACAGCGTCGAACTGTTCGCGAATCTGCGCCATGGTGATGTCGGTGCCAATGCGGCAATTCATGCGCACATCGACCCCAAGGTCCAGGATGCGTTGAATTTCGGCGTCGAGTACATCACGCGGCGTGCGGAAACCCGGAATGCCGTAACGCATCATGCCGCCGAGCTCAGCGCGCTCGTCAAAAATGGTGACTGAGTGGCCTTTGAGCGCCAACTGGTAGGCAGTGGACATGCCGGCCGGGCCGCCACCGATCACGGCCACGGTCTTGCCGGTCAGCTGCGCCGGCTTGTTGTAGGCCAGCTTGTTCGTGATGGCGTAGTCGCCCAGAAAATGCTCGACCGAGTTGATGCCGACAAAGTCTTCAAGCTGGTTGCGGTTGCAGCCCGATTCACAAGGCGCCGGACAGACCCGGCCCATCACCGACGGGAACGGGTTGGCCTCGGTCAGGCGGCGAAACGCATACTCCTGCCAGACCATGCCGGCCGGCGGCTTCTCGATGCCACGCACGATGTTGAGGTAGCCGCGAATATCTTCGCCGGCAGGGCAACTGCCCTGGCAGGGCGGCGTGCTCTGGATGTAGGTGGGGCATTTATGCGAATGGTCGGCGTCAAAAATCTTGGCCTGCCAGGTCTTCACCTTGGTATCGCCATCCTTGTAACGGCGGAAGTTCAAGGGTTTGACTTCAATGGTTTCGGGGTTCGCAGACATGTCGGAGTCTCCTGGTTTTATGCTTGAAAGTATGAATACAGCGCGTAGGAAGCCGGCGCTACTTGTCGCCCAGGCGAATCGCCTTGCTGACCAACTGGTGAACACCGCCCACCATGCTCATGTTGAAGCCGTAATACGGCAGCACCTTGGTGAACTGGGCTTTGCAAATGGCGCAAATGGTGGCCATGAAGTTCACCCGGTGCTCGTCCACCACGTATTTGAGGGCTTCCATTCGCGGCAGGGCACCCTTGACGCGTAATTCCATCAGATCGTCGGTCAACAGGCCGCCACCGCCACCGCAGCAGAAGGTGCTCTCATGGATGGTCTCGGGCGCCATGTCGTGAAAATGGTTGGCCACCGAAGTGATGATGCGCCGGGGTATGACAAACTGCCCCCCAGCCACACTGCCCATGCGTGAGCCACGCGCCACGTTGCACGAATCGTGGAAGGTGATGATGCGGTTGTCGTTGGCCTCTTTGTCGAACTGAATGGCACCGCGCTGGATCAGGTCGTCGGTGAGTTCGCAGATGTGCTGCGGCACCGGGTAGCGCTGGTCGAGGTAATCGAACGGGCCAATCAAGGTATTCCAGAAACTGTAGGCCACGCGCCAGGCATGGCCGCATTCGCCAACCACGATGCGCTTCACGCCGAGTTCCAGCGCGGCTTCCTTGACGCGCATCGAGATGTTGCGCATCTGCTCATAGTTGCCAATGAACATGCCAAAGTTGCCCGCCTCGGATGCGTGCGAGCTCAGCGTCCAGCTGATGCCGGCGGCGTGGAATACCTTGGCGTAGCCAATCAGGCTTTCCACGTGCGGTTCCGAGAAAAAGTCGGCCGACGGCGTGATCAGCAGCACCTCGGCGCCCTTGACGTCGATCGGAAACTTGACATCAAGCCCGGTTTCGTCCTTGGTGTCTTCTTCCAGACCTTCGAGGGTGTTGATCAGTGCCGGGCCCGGCAGGCCCAGGTTGTTGCCGATGCGGTGCACCTTGCCGATGATTTCGTTGGAATACTTCTGGCCCAGGCCGATCGAATCCATGATCTCGCGCGCGGCCATGGTGACCTCGGCAGTGTCGATTCCGTAAGGGCAAAACACCGAGCAGCGGCGGCACTCGGAGCATTGGTTGAAATAGCTGTACCACTCGTCGAGCACCTCGCGCGTCAGGTCGACCGCGCCCACCAGTTTGGGGAAATGTTTGCCGGCAAAGGTGAAGTAGCGGCGGTACACCTTGCGCATCAGGTCCTGGCGCGCCACCGGCATGTTTTTGGGGTCGCCCGAGCCGAGGAAATAATGGCATTTGTCGGAGCAGGCGCCGCAATGCACACAGGCATCCATGTAGACCTGCAGCGAGCGGTACTTGCCCAGCATCTCGCCCATCTTGGCAATGGCTTTTTCCTGCCAGTCTTCCGCCAGTTCCTCGGGAAAACCCAGGGCTTGCTGGATCGGACCCGACGCCGGGAACGACTTGATGTGCGACATCGCCCCAACCTGCACCAGGGGGATGACCGGGTAGCTCTTGAGCTTGGGGGTTTCGAACTTAGCAGTTGCCATGGTGTGTGCTTACGCTTTTTTGTCCAGCGCGGCTGCCCAGGCCGAAATATGGCGAACTTCGCGGGCGTTGTCAGCCTGGTTGCGCGTCGGGCTGAAAAACAGTCCGGGCGCATGCAACAGTTTGCTGATCGGGAAAATGATCATGAGCAGCGCCACCAGCGCCAGGTGCACCAGCAACACCGGGTCAGCAGGCAGCGGCTGCCAGTTGAAGCGCATCAGGCCAAGCATGAAGGCCTTGAGCGCCACGATGTCGGTGTGCACCACAAAACGCATGGCCAGGCCACTCAGCCCAATGGCCAGCAGCAGCGCCAGCATCAGGTGGTCGGACGGGGTGGAAATGTAGCGCACCCGGTCCACCAGCCAGCGCCGTGCCCACAGTCCGCCCAAAGCGGCGACCATGGCAAAACCGGCATAGGTGCCAAAGGGTTGCACCAGCACCACGGGCAGCCAGACCGGGTCTTGAAAATAGCGCAAATGGCGCAGGGTGACCAGCAACAGGGTCACATGAAACAGCCAGCCGAAAATCCACGTCCATTTGCTGGACTTGAACAGGCTCTCGAACAACACCACCTCGCGCGTCATGCGCCAGCGCACCCCGGCGGCCGTGGTGGGCGCGGGTGTGGTGGGGATTTTCAGGGGTGCGGGAGTCTTGGCATAGCTGAGAATCTTGCGGGCCAGTCCGACGACCAACACCAGGGTTGCGACGTAGAACAAAAGCGCATAAATGATGGTCAACGCAGACATGGTCAAACCCGCAAGTTCGTTGTGGTCAGGTCAGATCAGATGCAACCGGTGGGCTTGGGCAAACCGGCAATCTTGCAGGCCTGCTTGGCCGGGCCGTAGGGAAACAGGTCGTACAGGTACTTGCTGTTGCCTTTTTCTTCGCCAAATCGCTTGCCGATGGCCTTGGTCAGCACACGCACGGCCGGGGCAATCTGGTACTCGTTGTAGTACTCGCGCAGGAAATTGATGACTTCCCAGTGGTTGTCGCTGAGCGGCACTTTTTCTTCCTCGGCCAGGTGAACGGCAGCCTCGGGGGTCCATTCGGCCAGGTTCAGCAAGTAACCTTCTTCGTCGGTTTCGTAGGTTTGGCCGTTGATTTCAAAACTCATGGGATTCTCCAGTTAAAAATAAATAGGGGAGTACTGGCTGGTTTACAGCCAGGATTGGGAGGTGGGGTATTTCTCGACCAGGTCAACAAAACCCGCGTAGTCCACCGGTGTGATGCCGTCAAGCAGCTTGGCCGTCATGCCGCGGGCATCAAGGTCGGGCTGCAGCACAAACAGGCTGACTTTGGCGCTGGCCTGGCGCATGCGCTCGGCCGTGGCGCTGCCTTGCGTGGCGGCGTAGACGCCGTCCTCGATCAGCAGCACGGCGTGGCCAGCTTGCGCCATGCGCAGGCAGGTGTCGAGCGCGTTGGTGGCAAAAGGAGATTTGTTAACGATATGCAACATGGTTCTTACCTATTCTTAGAAGCTCAGGATCACGTCTTGCTGCGCCATCAGCTCGCCCATTTGCTGGTCGTCGAGCACCTCGACCGGCACCAGCAGGTCAGCTTCCGTCAAACCGCGCTGATCGAGTGAAGCTTGGTCGACATAGAGCTTTTCGATGTCGTAGCCTTCGAGGGCACGGTAACTTGGCGAAAAGTTCTTGATGCCGATACCCTTGGTCTGCTGACCCTTTGCAAGTTCGTAGACGCCATCGTCCATGAACACCAGGCTCACGTCCTGATCGAAGGTGGCGGTGATCAGCACCACTTCCAGGCTTTCAAGCGCGTAGATGGTTCCGTAGGGGGCCTTGCGGTTGACAAACATGAATTTCTTCACTTTGGGGCCGCTGGGCGCAGTGCTTTGTTGTTCGCTCATGGTGTGTTTCTCTTAAACGGGTTAATCGCCGAACGTGACCAGGCGGTCCGCCTTGATGCCGCTGTCCACCAATTGGCCCAGGCCAGAAATACGAAAACCCGGGGCCAGCACTTCGTCCTTGATGCCACGGCGCAAGGCGGCGGCCACACACACCACCAAGTCGACCTTGTGCTCGGTCGCCAGCGCCGACCAGCGGTTGACCACGTGGCGGTCATCTTGCGGTGGCTCGGTGAGCCGGGTCGCGTTGTTGACGCCGTCATGGTAAAAAAACACGCGCTGAATGGTGTGGCCCTTGGCCAAGGCGGCCACGGCAAACTGGTAGGCGCTGTCAGACGCCTGGTGCGTGTAGGGACCTTCGTTGACGAGGATGCCGAATTTCATATTTTGTCTCTAGTCAGTTGGGGTCAGAGCAAATTTGCTGCGCAAATCTTGGTCTGACCCGCAAAGTTTCAGGGTAGTTGGGGTCAGAGCAAATTTGCGGCGCAAATCTTGGTCTGACCCACAAAGTTTCAGAACCGGATATGGGTCGATGCGTTCAGGCTCGAGCGCGAACCGCGCCAGTCGTCGATCAGGTACTTGGTGAACGGCAGGTCGCATTTTTCAAAGAAGGCGGGCCAGCCGATGCGCTCGATCCAGTCCGACACGCGCTCCCAGGAACGTGCGTCTTCCTTGTAGGTGTAAAGAATCTTCTTGACCATAGCCGACACTTCGGGCCAGCGTGGCGGGTTGTTGGGCAGCCCCGAGGCCACCATCTTCATGAAGGTCGGTTTGCCGCGTGCATTGGAGTTCTTGCCGCCCACCCAGATCGCCAGCTTGCTGTGCTCGGGGTCGTTGATCTGCATCGGTGGGCAGGGCGGGAAGCAGGCGCCGCAGCACATGCATTTGGACTCGTCGATTTCCAGCGACGGCCGGCCGTTGACCATGGCGGGGCGAATCGCCGCCACCGGGCAGCGCGCCACCACCGTGGGGCGCTCGCACATGTTGGCTACCAGGTCGTGGTTGATTTTGGGCGGCTTGGTGTGCTGCATCACGATGGCAATGTCGGCCTGGCCGCCGCAGTTGATCTCGCAGCAGGAGGTGGACAGGTGCACGCGGTTGGGCATGTCTTCCTTGATGAACTCGGCGTGCAGGTCATCCATCAGGGCTTTCACGGCGCCCGACGCGTCGGTGCCCGGAATGTCGCAGTGCAGCCAGCCCTGGGTGTGGGCAATGGCCGACACCGAGTTGCCGGTGCCACCCACCGGGAAACCGTTGTTGGTCAGCGCTTCCACCAGCGGCTCGACGCGCGCCGGGTCGCTCACCATGTACTCGATGTTGGAGCGGATGGTAAAACGCACATGGCCGTCGGCATAGGTGTCGGCAATGTCGCACAGCTTGCGGATGGTAAAGAGGTCCATCTGGCGCTGCGTGCCGGCACGCACGGTCCAGATCTGGTCGCCGCTGTGGGCCACATGGTGCAGCACGCCCGGACGGGGCCGGTCGTGGTATTTCCAATTGCCATAGTTCTTGGCCATCAGGGGGTGCAGGAACGGCTTGTTGTCTGGAACGCCGCTCTCGACGGGGGTGCGCATAGTTGCCATGGTGATCTTTCTTAATCAGTTGAGGACAAGCCGGCTTCAGGCCGCTTTGCGGGCGTTGATCTTGGCCACTTCGTCGTCCCAGCCATCGGTGCGGACGTAGGGGTTGGTGCGTGGCGTGGACACCATGTTGGGGTCGATCTCGACCTCAATGCCCTCCAGGAAGTTGATCAGGCCGATGCGCTCGATCATTTCGCCGGTGCGCTCGTGCTCCAGGGCGTTTTCGGCAAAAAAGTCAATCGACTTCTGCGCCAACTCCACCAGCGCCTCGTAATCTTCCTCGGTCGTCATGGGCATGAAGGGAATGACCACGGTGCCCATCAGGTCGCCAATCTTGAGCGTGCGCTTGCCGCCCATCAGCACCGTGACACCCTTGTCGACGCCAGTGGCCAGCGCGCCGGTCATCACATTGATGCAGTGCATGCAGCGCACGCAGTTGCTGTTGTCGATCTCCAGGCACTGGGTGTCGTTGACGGCCACGCTGGAAATCTTGTCACCCTTGGCAACGTCCTTGATCTCCTTGAGCATGATGGCCTTGGTCGGGCAACGGCTGACCACGTCGTTGACCAGTTCGGTCATACCGTGTTTTTCATACCATTTGCGCGCCATCACCTCGTCGGTGCGGATGTTGTCGCGCCAGGTGCCGATAACGGCCATGTCAGCACGCTGGATCGAGTTCATGCAGTCATTGGGGCAGCCCGAAAACTTGAACTTGAACTTGTAAGGCAAGGCCGGACGGTGCATGTCATCCAGGAATGTGTTGAGCACCTGGCGGTGAGCGCGTGCCTCGTCAAAGCACGACTGCTCGCAGCGCGCGGCACCCACGCACGACATGCTGGTGCGCACCGCCGGGCCGGCGCCGCCGAGGTCGAAGCCGAGTTCGTTGATTTCGTCAAAAGCACCCTGCACATTGGCGGTGCTGGCACCCTGGAACATGATGTCGCCCGACTGGCCGTGAAAGGCGATCAGGCCGGAGCCATGGCGCTCCCAGATGTCGCACATCTTGCGCAGCACGTCAGTGGTGTAGTGCATGCCGGCGGGCGGTTGCACGCGCAGCGTGTGAAATTCCTTGGACGCCGGGAACATTTCAGCCACTTCGGAAAAGCGCGGAATGACACCGCCGCCATAACCGAACACACCGACGGTGCCGCCCTTCCAGTAGCCCTTGCGGGTTTTGTACGAATGCTCCAGCTGACCCACCAGGTCGGTCATGTATTCGCTGTCCTTGGCCAGTCGCTTCAGACCGGTGACAAAACTGGGCCATGGACCGCTTTCAAGCTGGTCAAGCATGGGGGTGTCGTGTTGCTTAATGCTCATTGGGTGTCTCCTGTCAAGGGCGCGCACATCCTGCGCTGATTCGTCGAACCGGGTGTGTTGACCCGCTGGCTGGCATCCAGCGCTACGGTGTCAACCGTGGGGCAAATAGTACGGCCCGACCCTGGTGTCCACCATCCCCCTCGTTGGGTATTTGGGGCTACCCATATGGGCTATATCACCCCACCCTTCCCGGTAATAGACGACCGGTGCTGACTTTGCGCCCAATAGCGGCATGCGTGGCGAGGGGCGCTTCAGCCCCGTTGACCCCTGAAAAAGAGTCTTGACTTTTAGCGTTTGGCTTCTTCTTTTACAAGCGATTACCCACACCATGACCACCCTGACGCCACTTGTGAAATTCACGATTCCTGTGAGTGCGCAAGTGATTGAACTGCAACAACTCGACTTTGAAGGCGGCAGCATGAGCCTGCTGCGCACCCGTATTCGCGAAAAGAGCCGCTTTACCGTGTTCGACATCGACGCCCAATCGGCCCGGCTGTGGGGCGAGGCCTTGCTGCGCTGGGCATCAAGCCAGCCCGACAACGAGATCGTTCCGCAGGATCCGGCATGAGTCCAGCTGCCACTGAACCCTGTCCCACAGTCGACCTGATCTTCCCGGTCCGCGGGCGATTTTTGCCGCGTGACCATGCGCTGGCACTCAAAGGCGCCCTGTGCCGCGTCTGGCCCTGGCTGGAGGCTGAGCCGCTGGCAGGCGTTCAAAACATCAAGCTGGTGCCAGGCCTTGATGCCCAGGCGATGCTGTCGGGCCGCACCAAACTGTTGCTGCGCCTGTCGCGTGAGCGTGCCACCGGGTTGCTGAGCAGCCCGGCCATCGACCTCGAGGTGGCGGGCCAGGCCCTGCATCTGGACGCGCCGCATGTACGTGAACTGGTGCCGCACACCACGCTCTATGCCTACCATGTGGCGGCGGCTGATGCCGACGAGGTGACCTTCATGGCTATGGTTTCGCGCGAGCTGACCGCGCTGGGTGTTGGCGGCGAACGTGTGTGCGGCAAGCGCCAGCGTCTGACGTTTGACAGCGGCGCTGCCACCACCTTCAGCCTGATGTTGCACGGACTGGCCCCGGAGCCCTCGCTGCACCTGCAACAGCACGGCATCGGCCCGCACCGGCTGCTGGGCTGCGGCATTTTCATCCCGCATAAGTCCGCTGCCGCAGTTTAAGAATTCACCAACTGAAACAAGGAGAAGTTACATGGCTTACACCATCAATGGCACCGAGTATGAAGCCGACGAGCAAGGTTTTTTATTGGAGCCGATGTACGAGGATGAGGCGGTGCGCGTCATTGCCGACGCTGAAAGCATCATCCTGACCGATGCGCACTGGGAGGTGATCAACTATCTGCGCGAGCAATACCGCGAGCACGGCCATACCCCCAACTTCCGCAACATGCTCAAGGGTTTTGCCGAGATTCGCCCTGAAGTGGACAGCAAGTACCTGTACGACCTGTTTCCCATCGGCCCCGCCAAGCAGGGCCCCAAAGTGGCGGCCCTGCCGCAACCGCTGGGCAAGGGCGGGTACTGACATGCCCTGGAACAAGCAATGGCCAAGCTGAGAATCAAAAGCCAGTGGTTTCGCGACGGCCCCGCCAAGACGCCGCAGCAAAACGCCAGCGCCATGGCCTTCATCACCTGGCGCGTGGCGCAAAACACGCTCAAGCAAATGCGCACGGCGCGTTTTGACATCGAGATCGGACCGCAGTATTTTGATTTCACCCGCGAGGTGCTGGTGTTTTTAACCCAGGTGCTCGACCGCATGGCCCACGAGCGCATGGAGGACAGCGAGCGCGGCGAATTCATGACCGCCCTGGTGCAGCGCGTGGCGCAAATCCTGCAGGACAACGAGGACGGCCTGATGGGCGAGCCCGCCGCCGGCCAGGCCAGCCGCTACGAGCAGTTCATTGACCTGTTCAACGACTTGTCAGAGCACTACGCCGACTTTGGCTTTGATGCCCACGGGCCCGACTTTGCATTCATGCGCTACCTCGGTCACCGCATTGAGGCGTTGATGCCGCAAAAAGACCAGCGCTGGGTGGTTGACCAGATCATGGCCAGCGAAGTGCCAGATGCCCTTGACATGATCAAGCGCGGCATGGACGGCGTGTTGTCCACCGAACCCCGGTCGGCGCGCGCGTCCCGCGCCGCGAATACGGGCGACTGACCCGCCATGAATTCCCCCTTTGACCTGACACAGCGGGATGCCTACCAGCGCTGGCGTGACGCCACGCTGGCCCGCCAACCAAGCCAGGCGACCGATTTGATCGTGGATGTGGCCGACCCCCGGTTACTGGCCGCGCAGGAGCGCGAGGCGCTGTTGCAGCGTTGCGAGGCGGCCAACATGGCCATCTACCGCAGCCCGGTGGTCACCGAGGACAAGGCCATTCCGGTGCAGTTGGCGCGCCAGCTCGGCCTGCACCAGCTCGACGGCAACTGGCTGGCCGACGAAGACGGCATTTCACCGATTGCCGTGGCGACCCCCACAGGCGACCGCACCGCGTTCATCCCCTACACCAATCGCCCCATCAAGTGGCATACCGACGGCTATTACCACCCACAATCGCGACCGATCCGGGGCATGGTGTTGCATTGTGTGCGCCCGGCGCGCCAGGGCGGCGACACCGCGCTGATGAACCATGAAATCGCCTACATTGCCCTGCGCGACGCCAACCCCGACTGGGTGCGCGCCCTGATGGCGTTTGATGCCATGACCATCCCCGAGCGGCTCGACGATGACGGCATCGCCCGCCCCGAGCAAGCCGGTCCGGTGTTCATGGTCGACGCGCTGAGCGGCAAACTTCACATGCGCTACACCGCACGCACGCGCAGCATTGTCTGGAAAGACGATGCCGCCACCCAAGACGCGGTGGCGTTTCTGGCTGATTTCCTGGCCAGCGACAGCCCCCATATTTTTCGTTTGCGCCTGGAAGCCGGCATGGGCCTGGTGTGCAACAACGTGTTGCATGACCGCGCCGGCTTCGAAGACAACCCCCAGGCGCCCCGCCTGCTGTACCGGGCGCGTTATCTGGACCGGATCGCCCGGCCAGCCACAGGAGTCTTCACACCATGAGCCATCAGGTCAGTGTTTGGCGTGCCGCCCAGCTGCTGGGCGTGGCGCGCGGCGTGCTGCAACAAAAGGTGCGAGACGGCAGCCTGGTGCTCAACGACGGCTGGGTCTCGACCGACGTGTTGCTGCAGCTGTACCCTGATGCCCAGCTGGAAGAGTCGGGCCTGCTGGAGCGGGTCACCCAGATCCGCGATGAAGCCTTTGGCAAACGCGTGCGCGAGCGCATGCTGCCGAGTCAGGAAGTGCTGGCGCAGCGCCTGTTTGCGCAAAGCCAGGAACTCGCCGACGTGCGCAAGCACCTGCAGCGGTACCATGAGCTGGTGGTGGCCCTGCAGCACGAAATTCGCGGGCAACTCAAGCAGCAGCCGGGTGCCGCCAGCTGGCTGACACTGGAACACCACATCACACAGGGACTGGCGCAGGCGCTGGCCACCGAGCCGGTTGACATGCTGGAGGTAATGGACGATATGCTCAAAGTCATGACGGCTCAAGTCACGGTGCGACCCAGCGGTCACCAGTTTGCGGTGGAGGGTCGCGCCAACCTGCTGCAGGCAGGTTTGCACGCCGGTCTCAGGCTCAACTACGGCTGCGGCAATGGCAGTTGCGGCATGTGCAAGGTGCGCGTAGTCTCGGGCGATGTGGCCAAGACCCAGCACTTTGACTACCCGCTCTCGGAGGCCGAAAAAGCCCAGGGCTACACCCTGATGTGCTGCCACACCGCCGCCAGCGGCGAGCTGACGCTGGAGTTGCTGGAAGCCAGCGACCCGCGCGACATTCCGGAGCAGCTGATTGCCACCCAGGTGCGGGCCATCAACCGGCTGGCAGCTGGCACGATTTTGTTGCACCTGCAAACCCCGCGCAGCCATCGGCTGCGGTTCATGGCGGGCCAGTCGGTGCAATTGGGCTGGACCATGGCCGGGGCTGAAGACGCGTCGACCCATTACCCGCTGGCCAGTTGCCCGTGTGACGAGCGCAATTTGCTGTTCTTTATCACCCACAACCCGGCCGACAGTTTTGCGCAGCGCCTGTTTGCCGGTGACGTCAAGCCCGGCTCGACCGTGTCCGTGCTCGGCCCGAGTGGTGAATTTGTGCTGACCGAGGGCCACCGACCGCTGGTGTTTGCCGCTTGCGATGCGGGCTTTGGTCCGATCAAAAGCCTGATCGAGTACGCCTTGTCACTCGATGCCGCGCCGTCGCTGTCGCTGTTCTGGCTGGCAACACGCCCGGATGGCCATTTCTACAGCAACCAGTGTCGGGCCTGGTCGGAAGCGCTGGACCAGTTTGAGTACGAGCTGGTCACGCATCCCGACGCCGCCCTGGGAGCCTGGCAAATCGCCCAGGCCATGCGGGCCGACCTGTTTGACATCGACTGCGACTTTTACCTGGCCGGCCCGTCAGAATTCATTCTCACGCTGCACGATGAATTGCGCGCCGCAGGTGTTGCCGAAACCCAGATCGCCACCCTGTTGCTCTGATTGTTTAACCCAAAAGACCCATGCAAACACACGCCCCCGATGCCAGCAACACCTATGTTGAAGCGACCAAAACCGCCTTTGATGCAACCCTGCCCGAATGCGCCGGCGGCGAGTCGTTTGCGCTGATGGTTCAGGGCTTCAGCATGGCGCCGGAGTTTCTGGAGGGCGAGATCATCCTGATCGAACCCGAGGGCCTGGCCAAGGATGGCTCCTACGTGCTGGCCATGCATGAGCAGGAATGGACCTTCAGGCAACTGCTTCGCACCGACACTGGCTGGTTGCTGC
>NZ_JAABQC010000041.1 GCF_011391645.1 Rhodoferax sp.
GTGCGCTTGGCGGTGTCAACGATCTCTGCCGCTGACTGGTCGATCAATTTGTAGTCAAACGCCTTCAGGCGGATGCGGATTTTTTGTTTGGTTGCCATATATTCTTTCTAATCAGTTGAGGACAGAGCTGGCGACGCCTGCGCGTCGCTGCGGTCTGTCCCGCAAAATATCAGGCTATCACCTTAGCAACCACACCGGCGCCGACGGTGCGACCGCCTTCGCGGATGGCAAAGCGCAGGCCTTCTTCCATGGCGATCGGGGCAATCAGCTTGACCGTGATCGACACGTTGTCACCGGGCATGACCATCTCTTTGCCTTCTGGCAGTTCGATGGCGCCAGTGACGTCGGTGGTGCGGAAGTAGAACTGGGGGCGGTAGTTGTTGAAGAAGGGCGTGTGACGGCCGCCTTCGTCTTTGCTCAGCACGTAGATTTCACCGGTGAAGTGGGTGTGCGGCTTGATCGAGTTGGGCTTGCACAGCACTTGGCCGCGCTGGACGTCTTCGCGCTTGGTGCCGCGCAGCAGGATACCGACGTTGTCGCCGGCTTGGCCCTGGTCGAGCAGTTTGCGGAACATTTCAACACCGGTGCAGGTGGTTTTGACGGTGTCGTGGATGCCGACGATTTCGATTTCTTCGCCGACTTTGACAATGCCGCGCTCAATACGACCGGTCACCACGGTGCCACGGCCGGAGATGGAGAACACGTCTTCAACGGGCATCAGGAAGGCGCCGTCGATGGCGCGCTCGGGCAGGGGGATGTAGGTGTCCAGGGCGTCCGCGAGCTTCATGATGGCTTGTTCGCCCAGCGGGCCTTTGTCGCCTTCCATGGCGAGTTTGGCCGAGCCGTGGATGATGGGGGTGTTGTCGCCCGGGAAGTCGTACTTGTCCAGGAGTTCGCGCACTTCCATTTCAACGAGTTCGAGCAGTTCGGCGTCGTCGACCATGTCGCATTTGTTCAGGAACACGATGATGTAGGGCACGCCGACTTGGCGCGCCAGCAGGATGTGTTCGCGGGTTTGGGGCATGGGGCCGTCAGCGGCGGAGCAGACCAGGATGGCGCCGTCCATTTGGGCGGCACCGGTGATCATGTTTTTCACATAGTCGGCGTGGCCGGGGCAGTCAACGTGGGCGTAGTGGCGGTTGGCCGTCTCATACTCCACGTGGGCGGTGTTGATGGTGATGCCGCGTGCTTTTTCTTCGGGTGCCGCGTCAATTTGGTCGTAGGCTTTGGCCGTGCCACCAAATTTGGCCGCCAGCACCGAGGTGATGGCCGCTGTCAGGGTGGTTTTGCCGTGGTCAACGTGACCAATGGTGCCCACGTTGACGTGGGGCTTGGTTCGCGTGAATTTTTCTTTTCCCATTTTCAGACTCCGAAAATAAAACGGTTAAATTGCCAACGAATGGTGCCCATTCCGGGAATCGGACCCGGGACCTCTCCCTTACCAAGGGAGTGCTCTGCCACTGAGCCAAATGGGCTGTGTAATCACAGTTGCAGCACTGGAGCGGGAGACGGGAATCGAACCCGCGTCATTAGCTTGGAAGGCTAGGGTTCTACCATTGAACTACTCCCGCCTCGAAGCTGAACCCGTCAACCTGTCAGCGCCTTCGCTTCAGTGCTACATTCAATTTCAAATCTGGTGGAGAGGGATGGATTCGAACCATCGTACTCGTAAGAGGGCAGATTTACAGTCTGCTGCCATTAACCACTCGGCCACCTCTCCACGGTGAACCCCGGATTATGCCATTAAGTTTGGACATAACCAACCCTGCCGCGTATTTTTCCGCACAAGGCCGGCAACACGGCACACCGCAAGCCCGCGCCAGCGCTATTTCTGGTGCCGCTCGCGCCAGTCTCTGGCTTGGGAGAAGTGGCCACAGCCAATGAACGGCGACGGTGGCCGCAGGGCAGACAGGGGGGAAGGATGATTGGCGCAAAGAATCAGGTGGCGCGAGGCATCAATCAGCGCCCGTTTGCTTTGGGCATGATTGCCCCAGAGCATGAAAACCACATGCTCCGAGTGGTCGGACACTTGCCGGATGATGGCATCGGTCAACACTTCCCAGCCTTTCCCGGCATGGCTGGCCGGCTGCCCTTCTTCTACCGTCAAGCAGGTATTGAGCAGCAACACCCCATGGCGCGCCCAGCGCACCAGGCTACCCCCCGGAGCAGGAAATGGCGGCGCTGGCTCCCCCAGATCGCGCTGCAACTCCTTGAAAATATTGCGCAAAGACGGTGGCAACGCCACGCCTGGCGCGACCGAGAACGCCAGGCCCTCGGCCTGACCACGACCGTGGTACGGGTCTTGCCCCAAAATCACGACCCGCACCGACTCGGGTGCCGTCAATGCCAGTGCGCGCAACGGTTGCGGCGGAAAAATGGTGGCGCCGCCAGCCAACCGCAGCCGCAAGAAGGCCAGCAATTGGAGACCCGTCGGTGATTCAAAAAAATGATCGGCCAGCGTTTGCCAGCCAGGAGCGACCAGCCAGTCCCTGGGCTCAGCGCTTTGCAATTGAGCAGGCGCGGCTGCGGTCGTATCCGGCATTGACAGGTCCATCCTGCCAGTCAGCCAAACAGCGCCACCAGGGCTTCGCCAGGTTCGTCGGCGCGCATGAAGGCTTCGCCCACCAAAAAGGCATTGACGCCGGCGGCGCCCATGCGCAGCACATCGTCGCGGCTATGGATGCCGCTCTCGCACACCAGCAGCCGGTCCGCCGGGATGTCTTTCATGAGCGAAAGCGTCGTGTCCAGCGAGACCTCAAAGGTTTTCAGGTTGCGGTTGTTGACGCCAATCAGCGGCGTTTTGAGTTTCAGGGCGCGCGCCAGTTCCTGTGCGTCATGCACTTCCACCAGCACCGCCATGTCAAGGTCGTGGGCAATCTGCTCAAAGTCTCTCATTTGCGCGTCGTCAAGGCAGGCGGCAATCAACAAAATGGCGTCTGCACCCATCGAACGTGATTCATAGACCTGGTAGGCGTCAATCATGAAGTCCTTGCGCAACACCGGCAGTTGGCACGACGCCCGCGCCTGCTTGAGGAAGTCGATGCAGCCCTGAAAAAACTGCGCATCGGTGAGCACCGACAGGCAGGCCGCGCCATATTCGGCGTAGCTCTGGGCAATGTCTGCGGGAATGAAGTCGGCCCGCAGCACGCCTTTGGACGGGCTGGCTTTCTTGATTTCGGCTATCACCGCGGGCTGGCCAGCGGCAATCTTGGCGCGCAGGGCGCCAACAAAGTCGCGCGTCAGCACCCGGCTCTCGGCATCAAAGCGCATGGCGGCAAGTGACTTGCGTTGAATGGCGGCGGCGACTTCTTCGCGCTTGACCGCCACAATCTTGTCCAGAATATCAGTCATGTTGATCCGGCTCCTGGGAGCCTTTCTTTAGTACGTTGACGAACACGCGATGCAGCACCAGCCCCGCGACAATAAAAATCACCGAGACGCCTATGGCGATCCAGGCCCCGTCGGTATTGAGCAAGGCCATGTCAGGCCGCGCTCAGGGCGTGCGCGGTGGTCACCAGCGCTTCGAGCTTGGCCCTGGCGGCGCCCGATTCAATCGCGGCGCGCGCTTTGTTGATACCGCCCTGGATTGAATCGGCCACGTTGGCGGCATACAACGCCGCGCCGGCGTTGAGCACCACGATTTCCCTGGCCGGGCCCGCCACATTGTCCAGCACATCCAGCAACATGGCGCGTGACTGCTCAGGCGTTTCCACCTTGAAGGCGCGCGTGCTGGCCATGGCCATGCCAAAGTCTTCCGGGTGGATCTCGTACTCGGTCACCTTGCCGTGTTTAAGTTCGCCCACCATGGTGGTTGCGCCCAGGCTCACCTCGTCCAGGCCATCCTTGCCGTAAACCACCAGCGCGTGTTCGGTGCCCAGGCGTTCCAGCGCGCGCACCTGAATGCCCACCAGGTCAGGGTGAAACACGCCCATCAAAATGTTCGGCGCCCCGGCCGGATTGGTCAGGGGGCCGAGCAGGTTGAACATCGTCTTGACGCCCATTTCACGGCGCACCGGCGCCACGTTTTTCATGGCCGGGTGGTGGTTGGGGGCAAACATGAAGCCAACGCCCACCTGCTCAATACAGCGGGCAATGGCCTCGGGCGTGAGGTTGATGTTGACGCCGAGCGACTCCATCACGTCGGCGCTGCCACTCTTGCTGCTGACACTGCGCCCGCCATGTTTGCTGACCTTGGCGCCCGCTGCGGCCGCGACAAACATGGCGCAGGTCGAAATATTGAAGGTATGCGCGCCATCACCGCCGGTGCCGACAATGTCGACCAGATGGGTGGTGTCAAGCACATGAACCTTGGTGGAAAACTCGCGCATCACCTGCGCTGCCGCCGTGATCTCGCCAATGGTTTCCTTTTTGACGCGCAGGCCGGTGATGAAGGCGGCCAGCATCACCGGCGACCATTCACCAGCCATGATCTGGCGCATGATGGTCAGCATCTCGTCATGAAAGATCTCGCGGTGCTCAATGGTGCGCAGCAGCGCTTCTTGCGGGGTGATTTTGAGGGGTTGGGGCATGGTGGTCTCTGAAAAAACTCAATGGGCAGGATGGCTGGACCAGACGCTTGAAGGTCAATACACGGCCGATCCGGCAGCCGTTGCGGGCGACACGGCGCCCGCTTGTGTCTCGAAAAACTCATGAGTGCAGGCCAGCGCATGGTCGATGCCCGCCTCATCCACGTTGAGATGCGTGACAAAACGCAGGCCGATCAGCCCGGTGGCCAGCACGCCGTGCAGCGCCAGGTGCGCCAGCAAGGCCGGGCCACGACCATCAGCCACATCGACAAACACGATGTTGGTCTGCGCCGAGCGCACACTCAAGCCGTCAATACCCGCCAGCCCTGCGGCCAGTCGCTGCGCCAGCGCGTGGTCCTGCGCCAGGCGCTCGACGTGGTGATCCAGGGCATGACTTGCTGCGGCGGCCAGCATGCCCGACTGGCGCATGCCGCCGCCGAGCATCTTGCGCCAGCGCAGCGCGCGGCTGATCAGGTCGCGCGAACCGCACAGTGCAGAGCCCACAGGCGCGCCCAGGCCCTTGCTGAAGCACACAGAAACGCTATCGAAATAGCTGGCAATGTGCCGCGCCGCCGCGTGGGCGCTGGCGCCAGCCTCAGGCGTGGCAACAGCGGCGTTGAAAAAACGCGCGCCATCCAGGTGCGTGGCCAGGCCGCGCTCACGCGCCAGGGCGGTGGCTTGCGCCAGGTAGGCCAGCGTCATCGGGTGGCCGTTCCAGGTGTTTTCCAGGCACAGCAGCCGGGTACGCGCAAAGTGGATGTCGTCGGGCTTGATGGCAGCAGCAATGTCGGCCAGTTGCATCTCGCCGCTGGCACCCTGCGTCAAGGGCTGCGGCTGGATGCTGCCGAGCACCGCCGCACCGCCAGCTTCATAGCGGTAGGTGTGGGCCAACTGGCCGACGATGTACTCGTCGCCGCGCTGACAATGGCTCATCAGCGCGCACAGGTTGCTTTGCGTGCCGGTGGGCATGAAGAGCGCGGCCTCCTTGCCGGTGATGTCGGCAATGCGCGCCTGCAATGCGTTGACGCTGGGGTCGTCGCCAAAGACATCGTCGCCCAGGGGCGCGGCCAGCATGGCTGCACGCATGGCCGGCGTGGGTTGCGTGACGGTGTCGCTGCGCAGGTCAACGACGGGGGCGCTTGATTTTGGAGTCATGTCATTCATGGGTTGAGGACAGCGCTGGCTCACTGGGTGCGCCGCGGTCTGTCCCACGAGGTTTGAGAAAGTTGGCCAGCATGGCGTGGCCATGCTCGGTGAGGATGCTCTCGGGGTGAAACTGCACGCCTTCGATGTCCAGGCTGGTGTGCCTGATGCCCATGATCTCGCCGTCGTCGGTCCAGGCGGTGATTTTCAGGCAGGCCGGGCAGGTGGCGCGCTCGATGGACAGCGAGTGGTAACGGTTGACCGTGAACTGCGCGGGCAGTCCGGCAAACACGCCCTCTTGTGTGGTGGTGATGACGCTGGTTTTGCCATGCATCAACTGCTGGGCCCGGATGATATGGCCACCAAAGGCGGCACCAATGGCCTGATGCCCCAGGCAGACGCCCAAAATCGGCAGCCTGCCGGAAAAGTGCCGGATGGCGGCCACCGAAATGCCAGCCTCTGCCGGTGAACAGGGGCCGGGCGAGATCACCAGCCGGTCCAGTTCACCGGATGCCAGCCGCGCGTCGATGTCGGCCAGGGAGATTTCATCATTGCGGGCCACGCTCACATCTGCCCCCAACTCGCCCAGATACTGGACGATGTTGTAGGTAAAACTGTCGTAGTTGTCGATCATCAAAAGTTTCATGGGTCTTCTCGGCAAAGTCATTCAAGGCACGGGGTGATCCAGCGCCGGCGTGTACACCAAATACTGGTCGCGCCCGGCAGCCTTGGCGGCGTACATGGCCACGTCGGCATGGTGCCACAGCGCGGCCTCGTCCAGACCGTGGTCCGGGTACAACGCGATCCCGGCGCTGCTGGAGATTTGCACGTTCTTGCCAACGGGCAACTGAAACTCCACACGCAGCGCGGCATGCATTTTTTGCGCCACATGCATCGCGTCCTGCGCTTGGCTGATACTGGCCAACAGCACCACAAACTCGTCGCCACCCACACGCGCCACGGTGTCAGACTCGCGCACACAAGTGCGCAGCCGGTGCGCCACCGCCTGCAGCAGTTGGTCACCGGCCGCGTGACCATGGCGGTCATTGACGGGTTTGAATTTGTCCAGGTCGACAAAGATCAGCGCCAAACGACCGTGCTCGCGCTTGGCCTTGGCCACCGCCTGCTGCAGCCGGTCGGACAGCAGGCGCCGATTCGGCAGGTTGGTGAGCGGATCAAAAAACGCCAGCCGCTTCACCTCGTCCTCGGCGGCCTTGCGCAGCGTGATGTCGGTGTAGGTTGCCACATAGTGAGTCACCAGGCCTGCCTCATCAGACACGGCCGTGATGCACAGCCAGCAGGGAAACTCAACGCCATCCTTGCCCAGATTCCAGATCTCGCCCTGCCAACTGTGGCGTTCAGTCAAGTCCAGCCACATTGCCTTGTAAAAGTCGGCTTCGTGGCGGCCTGATTTGAGCAGGCCAGGGTTGCGTCCCACCACCTCGGCAGCCGTCAAACCGAACAACTGGGTAAAGGCCTGGTTGACACGCAAAATTTCGGCCTGCGCATTGGTGACCAGCATGCTTTCATTTGACTCGAAAGCAGCAGCGGCGATGCGAAGCTCGGACTCCTGCGCCATGCGCTGGGTCACGTCTTCGGTGGCCCCAATCAGGCGCCGCGGCACACCATGTTCATCCGAATACAACGCCGCCCGGTTGTGCATGAAGCGCACCTGGCCATCGGCACGCCTGATCTGAAACGTCATGTCAAAAGGCCGATCCTGCTGGATGGTGGCACGCGTCGCATCGCGCATGCGCTGCAGGTCCTTGGCTGGCAGCAGCTTGGTCCATTCGTCGTTGCGCAAACTGGTCGACTTGGGCGACAGCCCAAACAAGGCAAACATGTTGTCGTCCCACACGTAGCTCTTGTCGAGCAGGTCAAATTCCCAGATCCCCACGCCGCTGGCCTCGGTGGCCAGCTTGAGCCGTTTCGCCGCCACGATTTTTTGTGTTCGCTGGCCTTGGTAAAGCAACAAGCCAAACAGGCTGACCAGCACCAGCACCAGGTAAGCGCCCGTTTGCATCAGCACATCCTGCTGCCATCCGGTGAGGAGCGGCTCGCGCGCCCGGGTCAGGACCACTTCGAGGTGCTTGTCCATCCGCAGCGCTTCTGGCGCAACGGAACGCATCACGTTCAACCGCTGGTCGGTTCCGAACAGCACCGCGCCGGCGGCATGGCCAGCCATGTGCTGATTGCGCAAATGCCGGCCCAGTGGTGCGTTGGGCGCCAGCAGTTCCTGCTCGGCTGCGGCATCCAGCACCGGCGCACTCAAAAAAATCTTGCCGTCGCTGTGCAACAGAATCGCCTGAATATCGTCGCTGTAGCGCGCCGAGTTGAGCACGAGCGCCATGTCCGACGGATCAATTGCGGCTGAAACCACGCCGGCAAAACGCCCCCGGTCATCCAGCATGACGCGGGTCAGATTGAGCAGGTAGTCGTTGAATACCGATTTGAAAGGGGGGCTCAGGTACAGGAGCGTCGGGTTCAGCGCCTTGCGCGGTTCCTGCACGTATTCACGCCCGAAAAAATTCCGACCCAGTAAATCGTCGCGACTGGCGTGGGTCACTGTGCCCTGGGCATCCAGAACTGCCAGCGCGCGCACCGACGGCATGGTTGCCTCCAGGTTGCGCAAGGTTTGCTGGCCTTCAAGCCGGCCCTGCGGGCTGGCCTGCCAGCGCGGCAACGCGCTCTGAATGGACTGCAGCCCAAAATTGATGGCGGTGAGCTGGCGCGTCAGGTTGTCTTCAATCACCCTGGTTTGCGCATTAAGGCGCTCCAGTTCAGACGCCTCAATGCGCTCGCGCTCATTGAGCAAGCCAAAACCCATCACAGCGCCGAGCAGCGCCAATGCCAAAGCCAGTAGCAGCCAGACCCGCCATTGCCGCAAGCTGCGTTTCACATCAAGCCTTCTTCAACCAGTTCAGCCGCCTTTAGCAGCGCGCGCGCCTTGGCTTCGGTCTCATTCCATTCCATCTCGGGCACGCTGTCGGCCACCACGCCGGCAGCCGCCTGCACGTAAAGCATCTGGTCCTTGATGATGCCGGTGCGAATGGCGATGGCCACGTCCATGTCGCCGGCGTAGCTCAGGTAGCCGCAGGCGCCGCCATACAGGCCGCGCTTGGTGGGCTCAAGCTGGTCGATCAGCTCCATGGCGTGCACCTTGGGCGCACCGGTCAGGGTGCCGGCCGGGAACGTGGCCTTGAGCACGTCCATGCTGGTCATGCCGGGCAGCAGCGTGCCTTCGACGTTGCTCACGATGTGCATCACATGGCTGTAGCGCTCCACGCAAAACGCATCGGTGACCTTGACACTGCCAATTTTGGCAATGCGGCCGATGTCGTTGCGCGCCAGGTCGATCAGCATGACGTGCTCGGCGCGTTCCTTGGGGTCGTTGATGAGTTCCTCTTCGGCGGCCTTGTCGAGCTCGGGCGTGGCGCCGCGGGGGCGGGTGCCGGCCAGCGGACGGATGGTGATTTTTTGCTCGGTCTGGCCGTCCTGTGCCACCTGCTCCTGCCGCACCAGAATCTCGGGGCTGGCGCCCACCACATGAAAATCGGCGCCGTCAGCCGTGGCGCCGCTGAAATTGTAGTAATACATGTAGGGGCTGGGATTGAGCGAGCGCAGCGCGCGGTACAGGCTCAAAGGGCTCTGGGTGTAGGGTTTCTTGATGCGCTGGCCCACCTGCACCTGCATGAAGTCGCCGCCCGCGATCAGCTCCTTGGCGCGCACCACGGCAGCAATGTAGTCTGCCTTGGCAAAGTCGCGCACCGCGGGCTGGCCGGCGCTGGCCAGCACCTGTGGTGCGTGCACCGGCTGGTCGAGGCGGGCCTTCAACTGCGCCAGCCGCTCGATGGCACGCCGATAAGCCTGTGGCTGGGCCGGGTCGGCATACACCATCAGGTAAAGCTTGCCTGACAGGTTGTCGATCACGGCCAGTTCTTCGCACTGCAGCAGCAAGATGTCCGGGCACCCCAACTCGTCGGGCGGGCAACTGGCCTGCAGTTTTTTTTCGATGTAGCGCACCGCGTCATAACCAAAGTAGCCGGCCAGGCCACCGCAAAAACGCGGCATGCCGGGCTGCAAGGCGACCTTGAAGCGCTTCTGGTAATCGGCAATAAAGTCGAGCGGATTGGCCAGGCTGGTTTCCACCACTGCGCCGTCGATCACCACCTCGGTGCGTGCCGCGTCGCCAAAACCGCTGGTGCGAAGGAGCGTGCGCGCTGGCAAGCCGATGAAACTGTAGCGACCAAAACGCTCGCCACCCACCACCGACTCCAGCAGGAAGCTGAACGGCTCGCAATTGGCAAGCTTGAGGTAGAGCGAGAGCGGCGTTTCCAGGTCGGCAAAGGCCTGCGCCAGCACCGGGATGCGGTTGAAGCCCTGGGCTTTTAATGCATTGAATTCAGATTCGGAGATCACAAAGACATCTTTCTAAGAGGGCAACACTGTCAAAGACCTGTTCGACACCCCGGCAGATTAGACGTCAAGAGGTGGTCAGGCCAACGTTGAAGAGGCGGGGCAGGTACGCCAGGGCCAGGCCCCCCGGTCGCCGCAACCTGTGATCTGAATTTGGTGCAAAAACATGAGAATAGTGTAGCAAAGATAGGGCGTTGCTTATGCCGCCTGTCCGCTTGGCGCGTGGGCTGCGCCCGTGATCACGGCCAGCACGGCGGCACCGTAAGCCTCCAGCTTGCGCGTACCCAGACCGCTGATGTGCTGCAAGTCGGCCAGCGACTGCGGCGCGCGCTCGGCAATGGCCGCCAGCGTGGCGTCATGAAAAATCACATAGGCGGGCAGGTTGTGCGCCTTGGCCACACTGGCGCGCCACGACTTGAGGTTGATGAAGCGCACCTGGGCATCCTGACCCAGGTTGGCTGCCACTGGCGCTGTGGCGGGGCGTGCCCGGCTGCGTTTGACCGCCCGCTGGGTGCTGGATTCACGCAGCCGCACCGGCACCTCGCCGCGCAGCACCGAGCGGGAGCTTGCGGTCAGGTGCAGCGTGCTGAAGCCTTCGCTGGTGAACACTTGCAAGGCGCCGATGGCAATCAGCTGGCGCATCACCGCGCGCAACTGGTGTTCGCTGTAGTCGGCACCCAGGCCAAAGGTGCTCACGCTTTCGTGGCCGCGTTGCGCCACTTTTTCGGTGAGTTTGCCGCGCACGATGTCCATCGTGTGCCCGGCGCCGAACGACACGCCACTGGTTTGGTGGAGCCGGTACACGGTGGACAGCAGCTTGCGCGCGGCGTCGGTGGCGTCCCACACCTCGGGCGGCTGCAGGCAGTTGTCACAATTCCCGCAAGGCTGGCTGGCCTCATCAAAGTAGCGCAGCAGGCGTACACGGCGGCAATCGGTGGCCTCGGCCAGACCCAGCAGGGCGTCGAGCTTGCCGCGCATGACTTGCTTGAATTCTTCCTCGGCCGGGCTTTCGTCAATCATGCGGCGCTGGTTGACCACATCCTGCAGGCCGTAGCACATCCAGGCGTCGGCGGCCATGCCGTCACGCCCGGCGCGGCCGGTTTCCTGGTAGTAGCCCTCGATGTTTTTGGGCATGTCCAGGTGCGCCACAAAACGCACGTCGGGCTTGTCGATGCCCATGCCAAAGGCGATTGTTGCCACCATCACCACGCCCTCGCCGCGCAGAAACTCGTCTTGATTGGCCTGGCGCACCCGCGTATCGAGCCCGGCGTGGTAGGGCAAGGCATGAATGCCGGTCTGGGCCAGCATGGCCGCAATTTCTTCCACCCTTTTGCGCGACTGGCAGTACACCACCCCGGCCTCGCCCGGATGCTCATGCTCAATAAAGCGCAGCAATTGGGTGCTGGCGTCTTTCTTTTCGACGATGGTGTAGCGGATGTTGGGCCGGTCGAAACTGCTGACAAATTGCGCCGCCGCCTCCAGTTGCAGCCGCTCCACAATGTCGGCGCGGGTGAGCGCGTCGGCGGTGGCCGTGAGCGCCATGCGTGGCACGCCCGCATAACGCTCGTGCAGCACGGTGAGCGCCCGGTATTCAGGGCGGAAATCGTGCCCCCACTGGCTCACGCAATGCGCTTCGTCGATGGCAAACAGGCTCAGCTGGCCACGTTCAAACAGCGCATCGAGTTGTTGCAGAAAGCGTTGCGTGGTGACCCGTTCCGGTGCCGCATACAGCAGCGTGATTTCACCGCGCAGCAGGCGCTGCTCGGTCTGATAAGCCTCTTCACTGCTCAGTGTGGAGTTCAAAAACGCGGCGCTCACACCGGCCTCGTGCAGCGCACCGACCTGGTCGTGCATCAGGGCGATCAGCGGCGAAATCACCACCGTGATGCCCAGACCGGCGCGCTGGCGGGCAATGGCCGGGATCTGATAACACAGGCTTTTGCCGCCGCCAGTGGGCATCAGCACCAGCGCGTCGCCACCGGCGGTGACGTGCTCGATGATGTCGCGTTGCGGTCCCCGGAAAGCCTGGTAGCCAAAAACTTCGCTGAGGATGGATTCGATGGACAATTTTTAACGGGAATGTTGCACGGCAGAGGATGGCTTGGCGATACCAAAATCCTGTTCCATCGCGGCGGCCGGGTAATGAAACCGCACCGGTCCATCCGGGCGTTGGTTGACATACTGGAACACCAGCGGATCGGCGCTGGCGCGCACTTCGGCCACCGTGCCCTGGAACGCGACCTTGCCGCTGTCGAGAATGACCACATGATCGGCAATTTCAAGGGTTTGCGTCAATTCATGCGACGCAAAAATGCTGGTCAGCCCCATCGCGTCATTGAGCTGGCGAATCAGGTTCGCTGCAACGCGCAGAGAAATGGGGTCGAGGCCGGAAAAGGGCTCGTCGTACATCACCAGTTCCGGGTCCAGCGCAATCGCACGCGCGATGCCGATGCGCTTGGCCATGCCGCCCGACACCTCGCCGGGCATGAGGTTGCGCGCGTTGCGCAGGCCCACCGCATTGAGCTTCATCAGGACAATGTCGCGAATGAGTGCCTCGGGCAAGTCGGTATGCTCGCGCAGCGGAAAGGCCACGTTTTCAAACACGCTGATGTCAGCAAACAAGGCACCGTACTGGTACAACATGCCCATGCGCCGCCTGACGGCATAGAGCTGCTCCTGATCCATCGGGCCGATGTCCTGCCCGTCGAACAACATTTGGCCCGACCAAGCCCGGCTCTGGCCGCCCATCAGCCGCAGCGTTGTGGTCTTGCCACCCCCCATCGGACCGATCAGCGCGGTCACCTTGCCCCTGGGGATGCGCAGCGAAACGTCGTCCAGCACGGCGCGCTCGCCGTAGCCAAAGCTCAGGTGATGCAATTCAACAAGTGAAGGGTTGACGGTGTTTGGCATGGAAACTCAAACCGGACAGCGCCCGGGACCCAAATAATAGGTGATCCTGGACCGGATTTGCCCAGAATACGCGGGTAAAGTGCCTGCAACTGATGATATGCCCCAGCGCCAGCCCAGTGCTTGCCCCGCTGTGCGCGGGCGCAACCAATGGTTTTCTACAATACCGCCCATGACCACACGCCCCTACACCCGCGGACAAAAGCTGCCCGAGATTCTGCAAAAACGCATCATGGTGCTCGACGGCGCCATGGGCACCATGATCCAGCGCTTCAAGCTTGACGAGGCGCAGTACCGTGGAGCCGGGTACGCTGGGCCTGGCGGCCAAGCTCAGCGCTTCCAGGACTTCCACAAGGACATCAAGGGCAACAACGAGCTGCTGAGCCTGACGCGCCCCGACATCATTCGCGACATCCATGAGCGCTACCTGGCTGCGGGTGCCGACCTGATCGAGACCAACACCTTTGGCGCCACGCGCATTGCCCAGGCCGACTACGACATGGCCGACCTGGCCTTTGAGATGAACCTGGCCTCGGCCAGGCTGGCGCGCGCCGCCTGCGACAAGTATTCCACCCCCGACAAACCGCGTTTTGTGCTTGGCGCCCTGGGCCCGACGCCCAAAACCGCCAGCATCAGCCCCGATGTGAACGACCCCGGCGCGCGCAACGTGACCTTTGAAGAGCTGCGCGCTTCTTACTTTGAACAGGTGGACGCGCTGGTGCAGGGCGGCGCCGATGCGCTGCTGGTGGAAACCATTTTTGACACCCTCAATGCCAAGGCGGCGCTGTTTGCCATCGACGAGTTCTTTGAGGCCAGCGGCGAGCGCCTGCCCATCATCATCAGCGGCACCGTGACCGATGCCTCCGGGCGCATTCTGAGCGGCCAGACCGTGACCGCCTTCTGGCACAGCGTGCGCCACGCCCAGCCGCTGGCCGTGGGCCTGAATTGCGCGTTGGGTGCCGCGCTGATGCGCCCTTACATTCAGGAGCTGGCCAAGGCCGCGCCCGACACTTTCATCAGCTGCTACCCCAACGCCGGCCTGCCCAACCCGATGAGCGACACCGGCTTTGATGAAACCCCAGAGGTCACCAGCCGCCTGGTGGGCGAGTTTGCCGCCGAGGGCTTGGTCAATATCGTCGGCGGCTGCTGCGGCACCACGCCGGAGCACATTGGCGCGATTCATGACAAGGTGGCGCCCCTGCCCGGACGGGTGCTGCAGCGCCATGTGTTTTACCGGGAAGCGGCTTGAAGCTGGTGCTGGTCAGGCTTTTTTGATGAACCGTCCCGGCATGACCGTTTCCACCGCCGACCCTGCCGCCAAACCCTCATGGGTCAACACCTTCAGGGTGTATCTGGAGCCCGCCAGTCTGCGCATGCTCCTGCTGGGCTTTTCGGCCGGCCTGCCGTTGCTGCTGGTGCTGGGCACCCTGAGCTTCTGGCTGCGCGAGGCCGGCATCGACCGCACCACCATCGGCTACCTGAGCTGGGTCGGGCTGGCCTACGCCTTCAAATGGCTGTGGGCGCCGCTGGTGGACCGAATGCCGATTCCGCTGCTCACAAACTGGCTCGGGCGCAGGCGCAGCTGGCTGCTGCTGTCGCAGCTGGCCATTGTCTGGGGGCTGATTGCCATGTCGTTCAACGACCCGCAGGTGGCGCTGACCCCGGTGGTGTGGGGCGCTTTGGCAGTGGCCTTTGGCTCGGCCACGCAGGACATTGCGCTGGATGCCTTTCGCATCGAATCGGCCGACGTCAGCCGGCAGGCGGCACTGGCGGCTTCTTACCAGACCGGTTACCGGCTGGCCATGATCTGGGCCGGTGCCGGCGTGTTGTGGATTGCCGCCGGTGCGCAAACGGCCGGCATCAGCGGCTACCAGCACGGCGCCTGGCATACCGCTTACCTGGTCATGGCGGCCAGCATGGCCCTGGGAATCGTCACCGTGCTGCTGTCGCCCGAGCCGCTGCGCCGCCCGATGCCGGTGGCCAAAAATGCCCTGGACTGGCTGCACGGCGCGCTGGTGGAGCCGTTTGCCGACTTTTTGGGGCGCTACAAGTGGCAGGCGGCGCTGATTCTGGCGCTGATTGCCGTCTACCGCATCAGCGACGTGGTGATGGGCATCATGGCCAACCCGTTTTATGTCGACATGGGCTACACCAAGGCTGAGGTCGCCACAGTCACCAAGATTTACGGCGTCATCATGACGCTGGCTGGCGCCTTTATCGGCGGCGCCATGGCCATGCGCCTCGGTGTGATGCGGGTGCTGATGCTGGGCGCGCTGCTGAGTGCCGCCACCAATCTGCTGTTTGCCGCCTTAAGCACCCGCGGCCATGACCTGACCGGGCTTATTTTTGTGATCTCGGCCGACAACCTGGCTGGCGGCATTGCGTCGGCCGCCTTCATCGCCTACCTGTCAAGCCTGACCAACGTCAACTACTCGGCGACCCAGTACGCGCTGTTCAGCTCCATGATGCTGCTGTTGCCCAAATTCATTGCCGGCTACTCAGGACTTTATGTCGATACTTTTGGCTACCAACACTTCTTCACTGCAACCGCCATGCTGGGCGCGCCGGTATTGCTGCTGGTGTGGCTGGCCGCCCGGGTGAAACCGGCCTGATTTACCCAACTTTACGCCGCCTTCAAACCCCGGATGCGGCCAAACACTAGACTCAAAGCGATGAACCAACACCTGCTGATGATCGAAGACGATGCGCGCCTGGCCAACATGGTGCGCGAGTATCTGGGTCAATCCGGCTACCAGGTGGCGCACGCCGGTGACGGGCAAACGGGCCTGTCTGCCTTGCAAGCTCAGCCGGTTGAATTGGTCATTCTGGACCTGATGCTGCCCGACATGGATGGCCTGGAAGTGTGCCGGCGCATCCGGTCATTGCCCGGCGCCCTGGCCCAGACGCCGATTTTGATGCTCACCGCCAAGGGCGACCCGATGGACCGCATCGTTGGCCTGGAAATGGGCGCTGACGACTACCTGCCCAAACCCTTCGAGCCGCGCGAACTGCTGGCCCGTATCCGCGCCGTGCTGCGCCGCCATGGCGACGGCCCGGTGCCGGGCAACGACAACGTCATGCGTTTCGGCAGCCTGGAAATCGACCGTGATGCGCGCGTGGTCAGCGTGGCCGGCCAGGTCTGCGAGCTGACCTCATACCAGTTTGACCTGCTGGTGGCTTTGGGTGAACGCGCCGGTCGCGTGCTCACGCGTGACCAGATCATGGAAGCCGTGCGCGGGCGCGAGCTTGAAGCCTTTGACCGCTCCATCGATGTGCACATGGGGCGCATCCGCGCCGCCATCGAGGTCGATGCCAAGGACCCCAAACGCATCCTGACCGTGCGCGGTGTCGGCTATGTGTTTGCCAGGCAGCAAGATTGAGACATTGTGGGACAGACCGCAGTGACACGGAGTGAACAAGCTCTGTCCTCAACCAATTTCCGGATGTTGGCTGTCCACATTGTGGGACAGACGGCAGTGACATGATGTGAACAAGCTCTGACCCCAACCGACCATGTTTAACAAACTCTACCTTCGCATCTGGCTGGCCGTGGTGCTGGCGGTGGCGGTGCTGATCCTGCTGGTGGGTTGGGCCTGGCGGCTGGCGGCTGAGCCGCCGCTGCGCGATGTCGAGGTGCGCAACCAGGCTGGTCAGGTCATCGGCAAAGGGCGTTCCCGCGCGCTCGCCGACGAAGATGCCATTGACCCCCAGCGACGCGAACTGCAAGGCTTCGGCATGCTGCACCGCTATGAACTTGCCCCCGTGATGCCGCCCGGCGACCGGGCGGCGCCTGACGCACCCGATGCACAGAGTGATCCAACCCTGCCCAGAACCCATGCCGGCAGAAACAACCCTGCCCGCGGCGGCCCCGAGTTTGTGGTGCGCATGCACGACGGGCAAACCATGCGCATGCACCTGATGCGCCCGAGACCTTCGTTCTGGAGCCGTCCGCCTTTTGGTTTTGCCTGGATGCTGGTGTGGGTCGGTCTGGCAGTGGCGCTGGCCACCTACCCGATTGTGCGCACACTCACGCGTCGGCTGGAACGTCTGCAAAACGGTGTGCAGCAATGGGGTGAAGGAGACTTGTCAACCCGCGTGCCTGAAAACGGCGATGATGAAGTGGCCTTTCTGGCCAAACGCTTCAACCAGGCCGCCGAGCGCGTGGAAACGCTGGTCCACTCCCACGAGGCGCTGCTGGCCTCGCAGAAATCGCTGCTGGCCAATGCCTCGCATGAGTTGCGCTCGCCGCTGACGCGCATTCGCATGGGGCTGGAGCTGATGGGCGGGGGCACCTCGCCCGCGTTCAAAGCCGAAATTTCCCGCAACATCAACGAGCTCGACCAGTTGATCGAGGAAATTCTGCTGGCCAGCCGCCTCGATGCCCGCGAGGCGGACTTGGGCACCATCGAGTCGGTGGACCTGATTGGCCTGGCCGCCGAGGAATGCGCCCGTGTCGATGCCGAGCTTGACCTGCCGACAGACTTGCACACCGGCGCAGCCACCACTGAACTCGCGGTGCCCGGCATCAGCAAGCTGCTGCGACGCGCTGTGCGCAACCTGCTGGAAAACGCGCGCCGTTATGGTGCTGGTGAGATTCACCTGGGCCTGAGCCAAACCGACAGCCATGTGGTGATCCGGGTCTCGGACCATGGTCCCGGCGTTCCCGTGGAATTGCGGGAGCGCATTTTTGAACCCTTTTATCGCCTGCCCGGCGCCACCGAACGCGATGGTGGCGTAGGCCTGGGCCTGGCTTTGGTCAAAGCCATCGCCCAGCGCCATGGCGGTCGGGTGGCGTGCGAAGACCGGCCCGGCGGCGGTGCCACCTTCGTCCTTGAATTGCCTAAAAAATAGGCACCCGCCCCGACTCGGCGGGGTTATCCAAAAAGTCGCCCTGAAACTCCCCGAATGGGGGATACACAGGCGATGCCACGTCCGCTACATTAAATCCAACTGCTGTCACAGTCTTAAAGCAAACGCCTTGACCAGCGTCCTTGAGTTTTTTTGATGTTGTCTTTGTGTTCGTGAAGTTTCCAACGACGTTCCCCCCTCGGGGGGAACTTTACAAGCCACCTTCGGGTGGCTTTTTTTTGAGCCAGTCAGGTTCGGCGCGCCAGGCCATGACCCACGCCGGCAATTCCCGGGCCGGCATGGGACGGGCGATTCCGTAACCCTGCGCCAGATCGCAGCCCATTTGCAGCAGCAGGCTGCCATGCTCGACGGTCTCGACACCCTCGGCGATCACCTCGCGCTTGAACGCCGCGGCCAGACTGATCACACCTTGAAGGATGGCCAGATCATCCGGGTCTTCGAGCATGTCGCGCACAAAACTCTGGTCGATCTTCAGCATCCTGACCTGCAAGCGCTTTAAATAGGTGAGCGAAGAGTATCCGGTGCCAAAATCGTCCAGCGCAAAGCTGACCCCGAGTTGCGCGCAGGATTCGATCAACTTGGAAACCTGTGCAATGTCTTCGAGCGCGGTGGTTTCCAGTATTTCCAGTTCGAGGCAGGATGGACTCACCTGCGGATGTGCCGCCAAGATCGCGCGCAGCCGTTCCACAAAGTCGACCTGCTGCAACTGCCGCGCCCCGACATTGACGCTGACCGGGATGTCCAGACCCGCCTTGCGCCAGGACTCCACCTGGGCCAAGGCCGTGTCGATGACCCATTCGCCCACAGCCACTGCCAGTGGATGGCCTTCAATGGCCGGCAAGAACAGCGCGGGCCCGAGCAGACCTCGCTCTGGGTGCTGCCAGCGGATCAGGGCCTCGGCACCGATGACCTTCCCGATCCGCATGTTCACCTTGGGCTGGAAATACAGCAGGAATTCGTGGTCGCTCAGTGCCCGCCGAATACGCTCCAGGCCTTCATTCTGGACACGAATATTGCTGTCATGCTGCGCATCAAAAATATGATAGCGGTTCTTTCCCTCCAACTTGGCCTGGTACATGGCCTGGTCAGCCTGACGCAACAACTGGTCGGCGTCAACGGCTTGGGTCTGAGGGTAGAACGCAACACCGATACTGGCGGAAACCTGGAGGCTCTGGTCGCCTATCACCACGGCTTGCGCCGCGGCGGCCAGCAGCCGGTCGAGCAGCGGCAGGCTGACGTCCACATCCGTGAGGTCGCCCATCACCGCGACGAACTCATCGCCACCAAGCCGGGCCAGCGTGTCGCCTTCGCGCAATGTCTGCTTCATGCGTTCGGCGATGGCCACCAACAACTGGTCGCCCGCTTCATGCCCGTGCTGATCGTTGATGGCCTTGAAGCCGTCGAGGTCAAGATAGGCAACTGCCAGCGTATTGCCGCGACGCTCGGTGTGTGCCAGCCCCTGGTCAAGGCGATCTGACAGCAGCAAACGGTTGGGCAGATTGGTCAGTGCGTCAAAGTGCGCCATGTGCTCCAACTGGCGTTGGTGTTCCCTGACCTCCGTGATGTCGGCGAACAAGGCAACATAGTGCTCAATACTCCCGTCGGCACTGCGCACGGCGGTGATGGTCAGTGCCTCCAGAAACAAGCTGCCGTTCTTGCGCCGGTTCCAGAGTTCACCATACCAGTGACCCTTGTCATTCAGGTCAGCCCACATGGCCGCGTAAAACTTCTCATCCTGTCGGCCCGAATTCAACAGGCGCGGATTCTTGCCCAAGGCCTCCTCGCGGCCATACCCCGTGATGCGTGTGAAGGCATCATTGACATTGAGAATCGTGCCGTCTGCCTCGGTGATCATGATTCCTTCCCGGGCGTAGCTGAATACGCTGGCGGCCTGAACCAGGCTGTCTGCCCGCTTTTTCTCGGTCACGTCGCGCGCCGCGGCAAACACACCCATGACCCGCCCTTCAGGGTCACGGTACACACTGGCGTTGTAAAGCACATCGGTAATCTTGCCCGAGGTGTGCCGAATGGCCAGCGGGTGGTCAGTCACAAATCCTTTGGCAAAGGCCTCCCGATACCCCTCTCGGGCCAACGCCGGGTCGGTGAAGTAATCTGCAAAGTCGCTGCCCACCAAGTCGGTCCGCTCACGACCCGTGACCCGCTCGGTCGCCGCGTTGAGATCGGTGATCTTGCCTTCAGAACTGATCGCCACCAGCGGGTCCAGGCTGGCCTCGATGAGACTGCGGGCATATTGGGCAAGCCTGCGCTCAACGTTGCGGCGATGTCGCTGGATTCTCCAGGCCATGATGCCCGCCGCTATCAAAAGCGCAAAAATGGCTGCCAGCCAAGGGAGCCAGGGACGAATTCTTCCCCATATCAATGACAGCGGATCCGGACTGATGCTGATCCATTTATCGAGCATGGCCTGCCGGTCCCGGTCAGGGATGCTTGCAAGCGTCTTGGAGAGGATCACGTGCAAGACGGGCAAGTCCTTGCGCACACCGAAACTCAGGTCATAGGTGTAGTCAAAGGCCGCCAGCATGCGCAGATTGGTGAATTTCTCGCGCTCGATAAAGAAGGAGGCGCTGGCCACATCCATGATGACCGCGTCAACCTCACCAAAAGACAGCTTTCGCATACCGTCCAGATCGTCGGCGACGAGAGCCAGTTGGATTGCCGGGAAATTGTTCTCCAAAAACTTTTGCACGCCATAACCCTTGCCCACCGCAACGCGTTTGTTTAAAAACGCATCAGGCCACTGCCCCGCAATGAAATCAGCCTTGACGATGATCGCCGTGGGCACCCTGAAATAGGGCTGCGTAAAGTGAAGATACTGCGAACGCTCCGGTGTTTGCGATAGCGAGGTGACGATCTCCACCTTTGCGCGTTGCGCATCGGCCAGGATGGCGTCGAGATTCTGCGCGGGCAGGATTTGAAACTGCACACCTATCCGGTCATTCAGCATTTGGACCATGTCCGCCGACAGGCCCTGCCACTTGCCGGACTCAATGAAGCTGAAGGGGGGGAAGTTTCCCTCGGGTGCAACGCGCACCTGGCCTGCGTGGGTGGCGATCCATGACCGCTCCTGTTGCGTCAGAAAACTGCGGTCTGATTCGGTTGCAGAAACCGCGGAAATACCGAGGCTGAGCACCAGGCCCGCCAGCGTAGCCCATCTCCTTGGCCGGTAAACCATGCGAATTTGAAAGCATGACAGCCCTGGCAAGTTCATGGCGGGATGGGTCCAGGTGATTAGTTTGAGCACGCTCGGGCGATGATGCCACAGCACGGGGCTGGCGGATAGCATCATCCTGCCCGGAAACGTCACTCCAGCAAGGCTTTGACCCTGGATGGCAGGACGTCATTGAGGCAGCGCGTGTGGCCCAGCGGACAAACGCGCTCGAAGCAGGGCGCGCAGTCCAGCGGTGG
>NZ_JAABQC010000042.1 GCF_011391645.1 Rhodoferax sp.
CCAGCAGTGCGGCCAGCGTGGTCCAGACGCTGATCAGGGGCATGGCGATGGCCATGGCAATCGCGCGCGGCAGCACGAGACGGTAACCCCGGGCAATGCCCATGACGCGCATGGCATCGAGTTCTTCGGTGACGCGCATCACGCCGATCTGCGCGGTGATGGCCGACCCCGAGCGCCCGGCAATCAGAATGGCCGCCAGCATGGGGCCGAGCTCACGGATGATGGCCAAACCCAGGATGTTGACAATGAAGGTGTCAGCGCCAAACTGGCGCAATTGTCGCGACATCAGGTAAGCCAGCACCACGCCAATGGTAAAACCCACCAGGGCGGTAACCGGCAGCGCCGTCGCCCCGATGCGGTACAGGTGGCCCGAGACATCGCGCCACGGACCGCGCCTGGGCGCGCGCAGCAGCGCCATGACATCCAGCAGCAACTGGCCCAGCAGCAGCAACAGCCCCACCAAGTGGTCCCACAATTTCCAGAGCATCTCACCCATCAGCAAGAACAACTGCCATGCTGATCGCCGCACCGGTTTGACCACCGGTACCGTAAAGCGCGCGACCCGTTCCAGCATGCTTCGCTGGGCGGGCTGCAGCTGCAACTGGGTTGGCCACTGTCGGCCCCAGCTGTTCCACAACAGTTGCGCACCGGTGTGATCCAGCCTTGCGAGGGGGCGCAAATCCCAGCTCAGAGCGGTCGTGCCGGCAGACTCGGCCAAAGCGCGCGTGATGCGGCTCCAGCTGTCCGGTTCAGCCAGGCGCGCGGCGCTCCAGCTGCCGCCCAGCACGGCGCACGGCACGCCGCCTGGAGGGGTGGACTGAACGAGCGTGGGGCTGGCTTCGGGCATGGTGCAAATGGATGAAGCTGGAATGGTAACGGCAACTCGGGTGGTGTCTGATATTTCTGCATTCTGCGCAGCTTGCGGCAAAATGCGCCCTGAGACATCTCCCGCGTCGCGCCGTGCCGACAACAACAAGAAAGTGATTTGCCATGAGCACCCCTTATGACTTCATCATCATTGGCGCTGGCACTGCCGGTTGCCTGCTGGCCAACCGCCTCTCAAGCGATGCGTCCAGGCGCGTGTTGCTGATCGAGGCCGGTCGTTCGGACAACTACCACTGGATTCACATTCCGGTGGGTTACCTGTATTGCATTGGCAATGAGCGCACCGACTGGCTGTACCAGACCGAGCCCGATGCCGGCCTCAACGGGCGCAGGCTGCGTTACCCGCGCGGCAAGGTGCTGGGCGGCTGCAGCAGCATCAACGGCATGATTTACATGCGCGGCCAGGCGCGCGATTACGACCAGTGGGCGCAGCTCACCGGCGACGAGGACTGGGGCTGGCGCAACAGCCTGCCCGACTTCATGGCGCACGAAAGCCATTACCGGCTCGATGGCGTGTCGGCAGGTCACATTCCGGACGGGCTCAAACAGTTCAAGCAGTTTCACGGCGCGGGCGGCGAATGGCGGATAGAAAAGCAGCGCCTGCGCTGGGACGTGCTCGACGCCTTTGCCCAAGCCGCGCAGCAAGCCGGGATTCCAGCAACCGACGACTTCAATCAGGGGGACAACGAAGGCGTGGGCTATTTTGAAGTCAATCAGCGCAGTGGCTGGCGCTGGAACACGGCCAAGGCTTTTTTGCGTCCCACGTGTATGAGCCGCCCCAACTTCACGCTCTGGACCTCGGCCCAGGTGGTCAAGCTCAACATCGAAGCACAGGCCAATGGCCAGTTGCGCTGCACTGGCGTGGTGGTGCAGACGCCCGGCGGCAGGGTCACCGCCATGACTTCCGGCGAAGTGATTCTGAGTGCCGGCAGCATCGGTTCGCCGCAAATTTTGCAGCTCTCCGGCATCGGCCCGGCCGCGCTGTTGCGGCAACATGGCGTCACCGTGCTGCATGACGCGCCGGGTGTCGGGGCCAATCTGCAGGACCACCTGCAGATTCGCTCGGTGTACAAGGTGCAGGACGTCAAAACCCTCAACATGCAGGCCAGTTCGCTGTTGGGCAAGGCCATGATCGGGCTTGAATATGCGCTTAAACGCAGCGGCCCGATGAGCATGGCGCCGAGCCAGCTGGGGGCGTTTACCCGCAGCGACGCCAGCCAGCCCTACCCCAACGTCGAGTACCACGTGCAGCCGCTGAGCCTGGAGGCGTTTGGAGAGCCGCTGCACAGTTTCCCGGCGTTCACCGCCAGCGTCTGCAACCTAAACCCCACGAGTCGCGGCAGCGTGCAGATCAAGTCGCCAGACTTCACCGCCGCCCCCGCCATCGCACCCAACTACCTCAGCACCGAGGCCGACCGCAAGGTGGCGGCAGACTCCTTGCGCCTGACGCGCACCATCGTGGCGCAGCCGGCGCTGGCCAGCTACCAGCCGCAGGAGTTCAAACCAGGTGTCCAGTACCAGAGCGACGACGATCTGGCGCGGCTGGCCGGCGACATCGCCACCACCATTTTTCATCCGGTCGGCACCACCAAAATGGGGCACGCCGATGACCCGCTGGCGGTGCTAGACCCCCACCTGCGGGTGCGCGGGCCGGGCGGCGTGATCGGGGGGTTGCGCGTGGTGGATGCTGGCGCCATGCCGGTGATCACCAGCGGCAACACCAATTCACCCACGCTGATGATGGCCGAGAAAGCGGCGCGCTGGATTGCAGCGGGCCGGTGATGGGCTCATGGCGCCGGCCTGTGCACCAAAAAGTTACTGCCTAGGGTAACTCCCGATGGCGCTGCACCGGATTGGCGCATACAGTCAACCCATCGCTAGGTCAGACACGTGCTGACCCAAGTGAAAGGCCCCAGGAGATCAAGCCCGCAAGGGTCAAAAAGCAAACAGAAACAAGGCATCGGCAACCCCGGTGCCTTTTTCAATTAGGTCGACAATGACGCCATGGAATTGCTCATTGTCACTGTCGCCTCGCTGTTTGCCGGCTTTGTCGACTCCATTGTGGGCGGCGGCGGGCTGATCCTGATTCCCGCCCTGTTTGCCACCTTTCCCAACGCGCATCCGGCCACGCTGTTTGGCACCAACAAGGGGGCCTCGGTGTGGGGCACAGGCATGGCCACCTGGCAATACAGCCAGAAAGTGCAGATGCGCTGGGCCGCGCTGCTGCCGGCGGCAGGCGCGGGACTGCTGGCCTCTTTTATGGGCGCCTGGCTGGTCACCGTGGTCTCGCCAGACTTTCTGCGCAAGCTCCTGCCCTTTGTGCTGCTGCTGGTGTTGCTCTATACCCTGGCCAGAAAGGAGCTTGGCCGCACCCACGCGCCGAGCTATTCGGGGGTGCAGGAAAAACTCATTGCCGCGAGCATTGGTGCCGTGATGGGTTTTTATGACGGCTTTTTTGGCCCCGGCACCGGCAGCTTTCTGGTGTTTTTGTTTGTCCGCCTGCTGGGCTACGACTTTTTGAGCGCCTCGGCAGCGGCCAAGCTGGTCAACACCGCCACCAACCTGTCGGCACTGGCACTGTTCGTCGCCAAGGGCCACATCTGGTGGCATTTTGTGCTGGCCATGGCGATCGCCAACGTGCTGGGCAGTCTGCTGGGCACGCGGCTGGCGCTCAAGCATGGCACCGGTTTTGTGCGCATCGTGTTTTTGCTGGTGGTCAGCGCCCTGATCCTCAAGACCAGCTATGACGCATTCATGCGCTGAAGCCGCCCCGGTGATGGATCAGCGCGGGGTTGACGCGGGGGCGGACGCAGAGGCGGGTGTTGAAGCGGGTGCTGCCACTGCAACGGCAGGCTCCGAGCCGCGCGGCCAGGGCACGTCGGCAGCGGGCAGCGGCTGGCCTATTGGCGCCGACACTTCGCCCTTGCTCACCAAAGCCAGGTCTGCCGCGTTGGGGTACTGGCCCAGCAGCCAATAGTCAAAGGCACGACGGGCAATAGGGGCGGCTGAGGTCGAGCCAAAGCCGGCATTTTCCACAATCACGGCCAGCGCAATTCTGGGATCGTCCGCCGGCGCAAAGGCAATGTAGAGGGAATGGTCACGCTGGCGCTCTTCCATGCGGGCGGCGTTGTATTTTTCGTTTTTGCGCAGCGACACGGCTTGCGCGGTGCCGGTTTTGCCGCCGCTGAGGTAGCCGGCGCCGGCAAACACGCGGCGCGAGGTGCCGACTTGCGTCACCCCCACCATGGCGCGCCGGATGGTGTCCAGGTGCTCGGGTTTGTACCCCAGATTTTCAGGCGGCTGGCGGGCAACCGGCACGCTGAGCTGTGTGCTGGTGTCCTGCGTCGCCAGCACCAGGTGGGGCGTGTGCTTGATGCCATGGTTGGCCACGATGGCGGTGGCCTGCGCCAGTTGCAGCATGGTGAAACTGTTGTAACCCTGGCCAATGCCCAGCGAGATGGTCTCGCCGGCATACCATTTTTGTTGCTCCGGACGTTTGTAGTAGCTGCGCTTCCAGTCCGTGCTGGGCAGCACGCCGCGCACCTCGCCGGGGATGTCAATGCCGGTGATCTGGCCAAAGCCCAGGGGCTTCATGAAATCGTGCATGGTATCGACACCCAGTTCGTTGGCCAGCGAGTAAAAGTAGACGTTGCTGGACTCGACAATGGCGCGGTGCATGTCCATGATGCCACCACGCTCATTTTCCGGGCTGCCAAAACGGCGCCCGCCAAACATGAAAAACAGCGGGTCGTTGATGAGTGTGCTGGCGCTGCGTTTGCCGGTGGTCAGGGCGGCCAGCGCCATGAACGGCTTGTAGGTGGAGCCCGGCGGGTAGGTGCCGCGCAGCGCGCGGTTAAGCAGCGGTTTATCGAGCGACTCATTGAGTCCTTGCCAGCTTTCGTGGTCAATGCCTTCGACGAACAGGTTGGGGTCGAAGGTGGGCTTGCTGACAAAAGCCAGCACCTCGCCGGTTTTGGGATCAATCGCCACCAAAGCGCCCCGACGCTCACCGTACATGTCTTCGATGAGTTTTTGCAGCTTGATGTCAATCGACAGCTTGATGGTGTGCCCCGGGGTCGACGACTGGCTGGACAGGCGCCGGGTGGCGCGGCCACCGGCCGATGTTTCCATGGCTTCAACGCCGGTGACGCCGTGCAGCGGGGCCTCAAAACCCTGCTCGACGCCGAGCTTGCCGATGTACTCGGTACCACGGTAATTGGCAGCGTCTTCCGATTCGTCGAGCTTTTCTTTTTCTGCAGCGTTGATGCGCCCGATGTAGCCGATCACATGGCTGGCCAGCTCGCCATAGGGATAGTTGCGAAACAGCCGCGCCTTGATGTCGACACCGGGGAAGCGATAGCGCTGTGCGGCAAAGCGGGCCACTTCCTCGTCGGTCAGGCGGCTGCGCAGCGGGATCGACTCAAAACTTTTACCTTCTTCGCGCAATTTTTTAAAGCGCTTGCGGTCACGCGGCGTGACCTCGACAACCAGGGCCAGTTCATCGATGGTTTGCGCCAGGTCGGGAACCAGCGAGGGCGTGATTTCCAGCGTGTAGGCCGAGTAGTTGGCGGCCAGCACAATGCCGTTGCGGTCCAGAATGAGCCCGCGGTTGGGCACGATCGGGACAATCGCCGTGCGATTGTTCTCCGCCTGGGCACGCAAATCGGCATGGCGCACCACCTGCAGGTAAACCAGCCGCGCCACCACCAAGCCAAAACAGACCAGCACCACCAGGCTGGCCACCAGCACCCGCAGGCGAAAGCGCGCCAGTTCAAGCTGGACATTGCGAATGAACTTCATGCAGGCTTCAGCATAAACACACGACCGGCAGGCTCACAGGGGTCGGTTGAGGTCAGGATTGGGCACGCGCTTTTGCGGCAGCAGCAGCAAGACACTGACCACCGGCCACAGCAGTGACTCCAGCAGCGGAGCCAGCACCATCGACCAACCGGGAAAGTCGTCCCCGGCAAGCAAGCGCAGCAACAGGCTCAGGGCGTGGGCCAGCACAAACAAGGGCAGCACCTGCGCCGCTTGCGATGGCACGCTGAACCACAGCAGGCGGCGATGCATGGCAATGGCCAGAAAGCTCAACAGCGTGTAGGCCAGGGCATGCTGGCCAAGCAGCGCACCTTGATGCACATCCATCGCCAGGCCCAGCACAAAAGCCGCCGTCATGCCCACCCGCAACGGCTGGTGAATGGTCCAGAAAACCAGCACCAGCGCCAGCATATCCGGGAGCCAAGCTGAGCGTCCCAGCCCGCCCATGTTGACCAGCATGTTAAAACTCAAGGCTGCCAGCAGGCTGCTCCAGATGAACAGCGAACTGGCCGGCAGCAGCAACGGCTGGCCGCGCGGCATGATCATGGCTTGATCCCCCTGGCAATCGGTGCCGCCGCCTTGTCAGGTTCGGGTCGGGTCAGAATTTGCTGCGCCAACGGTTGCAGCACCAGCACATGCAGGCTGCCATCCAGACGCGCCACCGGCTCTGCCGAAATCCGGGCAAAGGCCGAATCGGCCCGCCGCTCCATCTTCAGCACGCGCGCCACCTGCAGGCCGGGCGGGTAGATGCCGTCCACACCACTGGTGGTCAGCAGGTCACCCGCCGCCATGTCAACATTGGCATCCATGTAGCGCAACTCAAGCGTGCCACGGAGCAGGGCAGTGTTGCCAAAAGCAAGCCCGCGAACACCGGTGCGCGCGTTGAGCACGGGAATGGCCTGGTTGGGGTCGGTGATCAGGGTGACTTCGCTCACCGAGGGATAGACCCGGGTGACCTGGCCCAGAACGCCGACTTCGTCGAGCACCGGCGCGCCCGCCAGCACGGCGTCCAGCGACCCCTTGTCAAGGATGACTTTGCGGGTGTAGGGGTCAGCGGCGTCATACAGCACCTGCGCTGCCAGCGCGGGCGCATTGACGCGCGCGCGCATCTCCAGCAAGGCGCGCAGGCGCGTGTTTTCGAGCGTGAGCTGCTCGACTTGCTGGGCCCGCTGGGACTGCAGACCCAACTGGTACTGGGCCTCTGCCTCTTTGGCTTGGGACCGGTTGAGTGCCACGAAATACTGACTGCCACCCTGCGCCCAGACGACGGGGCGCAGCACCAGCCACTGCGCCGGATAAAGCGCCGTGGCAATCACGGCGCGCAAAGGCTGGGTGACATGAAAGCGCGCATCGGCCACCATCAGCAGCAGCGCCAGGGTGCTGAAAAAGACCAGCTTGGACAGGGCGGACGGACCCTGCCTGAAAAATGGCGGTGGCGTGCCGTCCAGCGTACCGAGAGGCATCGCTGCGTGGCCTGTTTATTCGCTGGTAAAAATGGAGCCCAGGCGTTCCATTTGTTCCAGCGCTATACCGCAACCCCGCACCACGCAGGTCAGCGGGTCTTCGGCCACCAGCACCGGCAGGCCGGTTTCTTCGGCCAGCAGACGGTCGAGGTCGCGTAACAGCGCGCCGCCGCCGGTCAACATCATGCCGCGGTCGGCAATGTCGGCACCGAGCTCGGGCGGGGTTTGTTCCAGCGCGTTCTTGACGGCCGAGACAATGTTGTTGATCGGGTCGGTCAGGGCTTCCAGAATTTCGTTGCTGGAAATGGTGAAGCTGCGCGGCACGCCTTCCGACAGGTTGCGCCCGCGCACTTCCATCTCGCGCACTTCGCTGCCCGGAAAGGCCGAGCCAATGTTCTTCTTGATGGCCTCGGCGGTGGGCTCGCCAATCAGCATGCCGTAATTGCGGCGGATGTAATTGATGATGGCGTCGTCAAAACGGTCGCCACCGACGCGCACACTGCCTTTGTAAACCATGCCGCCCAGCGAGATGACACCGACTTCGGTGGTGCCGCCGCCAATGTCCACCACCATTGAGCCCTGCGCCTCTGACACCGGCAAACCGGCGCCAATGGCCGCGGCCATGGGCTCTTCGATCAGGTAAACGTCACTGGCACCGGCGCCGAGCGCACTTTCGCGGATGGCGCGGCGCTCCACCTGGGTCGAGCCACAGGGCACACAAATGATGATGCGCGGGCTGGGGCGAAAAATCGAGCGCGGGTGCACCATCTTGATGAAATGCTTGAGCATCTGCTCGGTCACCGTGAAATCGGCGATCACGCCGTCTTTCATGGGGCGAATGGCTTCAATGTTGCCGGGCACTTTGCCCAACATGGCCTTGGCCTCCTTGCCCACCGCCTGGATGATTTTTTTGCCTTGCGGGCCGCCTTCGTGGCGAATCGCCACCACCGAGGGCTCGTCCAGCACGATGCCCTTGTCGCGCACGTAAATCAGGGTGTTGGCGGTGCCCAGGTCAATGGCGAGGTCAGTCGAGAAATACTGACGAAATGTTCCAAACATGGATAAGTCCTTTGGGGCACATGGAGCGCATCGGCTCGCATGTCACCGGGTAACGGGTTCAAAATGGGTTAATTCTTGGCTTAAAGGCGTGCTGGCGCACGTTGCCGCTCAAGGGATGGATAATAACCTATTGCCTGTGCATAACTTTGAAAACCGCGCCCTGCCGGTCTCCATTTACACCCTGTTTCGATTGAACGACCATGTCACTTTCCCTTGCTGATATTGACCGGCTGGCCCACCTGGCCCGCCTTGGCCTTAGCACCGACGAGCGCTCCCGCCTGTGCGCGCAGCTCAATGATTTCTTTGGCATCGTGGAAAAAATGCGCGCTGTGGACACCACCGGCATCGTGCCGCTGGCGCATCCGGTGGAGATCATGGGTGATGTGGCGCTGCGCCTGCGCGACGACATCGCCAGCGAGCCCAATCAGCGCGAGGCCAACCAGCGCAATGCGCCGGCGCTCGATGCCGGCCTGTTTCTGGTGCCCCGGGTGATTGAATAAACAAGAACGAAACCATTCATCATGACGCAAATGACCTCTGATCTGCATGATCTGACGGTGGCCCAACTGGCCACACTGCTGCGCGAGCGCAAGATTTCGGCGCTTGAAACTGCCCAGCATTTTCTGACCCGTGCCGAGGCACACACCGGGTTCGGTGCCTTTCTGGATGTGCAGCCCGAGATCACGCTGGCACAAGCCCGCGCCGCCGACACCCGCCTGGCCGCAGGCAATGCCGGGCCATTGGCCGGCGTGCCGCTGGCGCACAAGGACATTTTTGTGACGCGTGATTTCGCCACCACGGCGGGCTCCAGAATGCTCAAGGGCTACCACTCGCCGTTTGATGCCACGGTGGTGGCCAGGTTGGGGCAAGCCGGCGTCGTGACGCTTGGCAAGCTCAATTGCGACGAATTTGCCATGGGCTCGGCCAACGAAAACTCGGCTTACGGGCCGGTCAAGAACCCGTGGGACCTGTCCTGCACGCCCGGTGGCTCCTCGGGCGGCAGCGCGGCAGCGGTGGCGGCGCGCCTGACACCGGCTGCCACCGGCACCGACACCGGCGGCTCGATTCGCCAACCCGCCTCGTTCTGCGGCGTTACCGGCATCAAACCCACCTACGGCCGCGCCTCACGCTACGGCATGGTGGCGTTTGCCTCCAGCCTCGACCAGGCCGGGCCACTGGCGCGCAGCGCCGAAGACTGCGCTCTGCTGCTCAGCGCCATGTGCGGCCCCGACCCCGACCGCGACTCCACCTCGCTCGATGTGCCCACTGAGGACTTCACGCGCAGCCTCAACGCCGATCTGGCTGGTTTGCGTATCGGCATTCCAGCGGAGTTTTTTGGCGATGGCCTGGCCCCCGATGTGCGCGCGGCGGTGGATGCCGCCTTGCGGGAATTCGAGCAGCTCGGCGCCCGGCTGGTGCCCATTTCGCTGCCGCGCACCGAGCTGTCGATTCCGGTGTACTACATCATTGCGCCGGCCGAAGCCTCAAGCAATCTGAGTCGTTTTGATGGCGTCAAGTTTGGCTTTCGGGCCGACCAGTACACCGACCTCAACGACATGTACCAACAAACCCGCGACCAGGGTTTTGGCAATGAGGTCAAGCGCCGCATCATGATCGGCACCTATGTGCTGAGCCATGGCTACTATGACGCCTACTACCTGCAGGCGCAAAAAATCAGGCGCATGATTGCCGACGATTTTCAGCAGGCGTTCCAGCTGTGCGACGTGATTGCCGGCCCGGTGGCGCCCACCGTGGCCTGGAAACTCGGCGGTCACAGTGACCCGCTGGCCGACTATCTGGCTGACATCTTTACCCTGCCGGCGTCGCTGGCCGGTTTGCCTGGCATGAGCCTGCCGGTCGGTTTTGGTGCCGGCAAGATGCCAGTGGGTCTGCAACTGATTGGCAACTATTTGAGCGAGGCACGCCTGCTGAACGTGGCGCACCGCTTCCAGCAAGCCACCGACTGGCACACGGCCAAGCCGCAAGGAATCTGACGATGAACACCACTTTCCAAGATGACAAACCTGTCACCTCATCTCTGCTGATCATGGGTTACGAGGTCGTCATCGGCTTCGAGACCCACGCCCAACTCTCCACCCAATCCAAGATTTTCAGCCGCGCCCCCACCGCGTTTGGCGCCGAACCCAACACCCAGGCCTGCGCCGTGGACCTGGCCCTGCCCGGCACCCTGCCGGTGATGAACAAGGGTGCGGTGGAGCGTGCCATCGAGTTCGGCCTGGCGGTGGGCTCGCACATTGCCGAGCGCAGCATTTTTGCCCGCAAGAACTACTTTTACCCCGACCTGCCCAAGGGCTACCAGATCAGCCAGTTCGAGATTCCGGTGGTGCAGGGCGGCGCGGTTGAGTTTTACCTGGGCGACGAGAAAAAATCGGTGCGCCTGGTGCGCGCCCACCTCGAGGAAGACGCGGGCAAATCGCTGCACGAAGACTTTATCGGCCAGACCGGCATCGACCTGAACCGCGCCGGCACACCGCTGCTCGAAATCGTCACCGAGCCCGACATGCGCTCCACTGCCGAGGCCGTGGCCTACGCCAAGGAACTCCACAAAATTGTCACCTGGATCGGCATTTCCGACGGCAACATGCAGGAGGGCTCGTTCCGCTGCGATGCCAATGTGTCGGTGCGCAAGCCCGGCGAGCCGCTGGGCACCCGGCGCGAAATCAAGAACCTGAACAGCTTCAAGTTCATGCAGCAGGCGATTGACTTTGAGATCCGCTGGCAAATTGAAGAGATCGAGGACGGCCGCGCCATTCAGCAGGCCACCGTGCTGTTCAACCCCGACACCGGTGAAACACGCGCCATGCGCACCAAGGAAGACGCAGCCGATTACCGTTACTTTCCCGACCCCGATTTGCCACCGCTGGTGATCGCGCCAGAATGGGTGGAGCGGGTGCGCGCCGCCATGACCGAGTTGCCGCGCGTGATGGCGCAGCGTTTTGTGCGCGACTACGGCCTGTCGGACTATGACGCGACGGCGCTGACGCAAAGCCGCGACGTGGCGGCCTATTTTGAAGCCGCCACCCAGGCCTGCGGCCAGCCCAAACTGGTGGGCAACTGGATCATGGGCGAACTCTCACGACGGCTCAATTTGATTGAAGCCGACATCAGCGCCTGCCCCATCACCCCGGCGCAACTGGCGCAACTGGTCAATCGCATCCAGGACGGCACGATCTCGAACAATGCCGCTCGCCAGGTGCTCGATGTGCTGTGGTCGGCGCCCGACGACACGGTCGATGCCATCATTGACGCCAAAGGCCTAAAGCAGATGAACGACAGCGGCGCGTTGGAAAAGATTGTCGATGCCGTGCTGGCCGCCAACCCGAAGAATGTGGCGGAGTTCCGCGCCGGCAATGCCCGGGCGCTCAATGCGCTGGTGGGTCAGATCATGAAAGGCAGCCAGGGCAAGGCCAACCCGCAACAGGTCAACGCCTTGTTATTGCAAAAATTGGCTTAGCCACTGCCTGCAGACCGGATTTATTGGGTCACGCCCGGCGGGCCACCAACCTGGCTGGCTCGCCAGAGCGGTTCCAGGCGCTTGAACTCTTCATCAAAATTCGCATTGACCCGATTGATTTCAGCGTCTTTTTCAGACAGAAATACCTTCTGCTCTGCCAGGGTTCGCGTCAACGCGTTGACTTTCCGCTGCAGTGCGGCAGGTGCCTTGCCAGGATCTTTGGCATAAAAAGCCATTTCGTCAGCCAATTTGGCTTGCTCTTCCAGCAGGTCGGTCATACGCGTTACCCCAGCCTGCCTGGCCAGCATGAGCTGCTCCACCGCCTCGTCCCTGCTCTTGTGGTGAGCCGCTGGATTTGGGTAGCGCATGAACAACGAGCGGTTCAGTCTTTTTTCTTCATCCCTTTTGGCCCGCTCCAGCTCCTCGGCTCTTATCCTGGCCTCCAACTGGCTGCGTTCGGATGCGGTCATGACGGGGCCGAGGGTGGCTTTGACCGTACCGCTGGGGTTGAGAATAATCTGCTCCCGGTCCAGGCACTCCCTGATCGGGCGGTCGGAGTTGAGTTTGCGCCCGCTGGCGTCGGTGCAGGTGTAGATCTGGTTGGTGGGCGCCGGCGTCTGGGCCAACAGGAGGGTGGCGGGCAGCGCCAGAGATAGCCCGGCACACGTATGGCGCACCAGGTGGGCGAATGATCCATGGGTCATGACGATGCCTCGCTGACGCCATAGCGCGCCCGGTAAGCCTGTACCCGCCGGTGCGCATCGGCCAGGCCGGGCACGCTGTGCTGCTCCAGAAACCGCATCAGGTCGTCAAGCCGGGCAATGGCGCAGACCTGCAAACCCAATTGTTGCCGCACATACTGCACCGCGCTGTGGTCGACATCGAGGCCATTTTCAGTGGCCTTTTCCTGCCGGTCCAGGGCGATCACCACGGCATGGGCCTGGGCACCGGCGGCCTGGATCAGGGCGATGGATTCGCGCACCGCAGTGCCCGCCGACATCACATCGTCCACGATCAAGACCCGGCCCTTCAGCGGCGCCCCTACCAGCGAACCGCCTTCGCCGTGGTCTTTGGCCTCCTTGCGGTTGTAGGCGAACGGCACGTTGCGTCCCAGACGAGCCAGTTCCACCGCCAGTGCTGCGCCCAGTGGAATGCCCTTGTAGGCTGGGCCAAAAATCATGTCGAATTCAAGGCCGCTGCCGAGCAGGCTCTGCGCATAAAATTGCGCCAGCCGGCCCAGTTTGGCGCCGTCGTCAAACAATCCGGCGTTGAAAAAATAGGGGCTTAAACGCCCCGCCTTGGTTTTGAACTCACCAAATCGCAGCACCCCGCAATCCACCGCAAACTGAACAAATTCCAGCGCCAGCGCATCCTGGCCTGACTTGGGATCAGCTTGGGGCACACCACGATCTGTCATGAAAACGTCCTTGTTCAAGTTAACCAGCCTCAATCTCAATGGTATTCGCTCGGCCAGCAGCAAAGGCTTACAGGCCTGGGTTGAGCAGACAGCGCCTGATTGTATTTGCGTGCAGGAAGTAAAGGCCCAGGCCGACGATGTGGCGGGGCGATTTGAGCAGATGGCCGAACGGCGCGGCTATTTTCATTTTGCGGCCAAAAAAGGCTATTCCGGCGTGGGCATCTACAGCCGCCATGAACCCAGCGACGTCATCATCGGCTTTGGCGAGCCTGAATTTGATGCTGAAGGGCGTTATGTGGAGTTACGCTTTGACACCAAAACCGTCAAGCGCTCCATCATCAGCTGCTACTTTCCCAGTGGCTCCTCGGGCGATGACCGGCAGCAGGCCAAGTTCAGGTTTCTGGCAAAGATTTATCCGCACTTGCAGCAGTTGAAGGCCGGGCGCGAGTTTGTGCTGTGCGGCGATGTCAACATCGCCCACCAGGAGATTGATCTGAAGAATTGGAAGAGCAATCAGAAAAACTCAGGGTTTCTGCCCGAGGAGCGAAGCTGGATGACCAAGCTGCTGAGCGAAGGCGGCCTGGTGGATGTTTACCGCCAGTTGCACCCCGGCGCAACCGACGAGGCCTACACCTGGTGGAGCAACCGCGGCCAGGCCTACGCCAAGAACGTCGGCTGGCGGCTTGACTACCATTTGGCAACCCCGGCCATGGCGGCTGGCGCCAAAGCCGCCAGCATTTATAAAACCGAGAAGTTTTCCGACCATGCCCCCATCACGATTGAGTACGACTGGGTGCTTTGAGCGACTTCAGGGGCGACACGCCTTAAAATCGCGGCCTTCCAAGGAGCGTTGCAGCAGGCTGAGAGGTTTGTCAGGCTTGGAGTCATCCCCAACGACGCTCACCTGATCCCTTAGCCCACAGGTGAGTTGTATGTCTGTAAATCTTGTCCCCCCCATGAAGTTGTCCGGCCTGGAGCCGTTGACGATTGGCGCCCCTGATGCAGGGGAAAGCGCCGAGGCTGTCCCCTCTGTTGGGGACAGCGCTGAAGATCTGTCCCCAAAGTCTCAGGTGGCCACGTTTGTCAACATCGGCGAGCGCACCAACGTGACCGGCTCCAAGGCCTTTGCCCGCATGATCCTGAACGGCGACTTTGACCAGGCCTTGAGCGTGGCGCGCCAGCAGGTCGAAAACGGCGCGCAGATCATCGACATCAACATGGACGAGGCCATGCTAGACAGCCAGGCCGCCATGGTGCGGTTTTTGAACCTGATTGCCTCGGAGCCCGACATTTCGCGTGTGCCGGTGATGATTGATTCGAGCAAGTGGAGCGTGATCGAGGCCGGCCTTCGCTGCGTGCAGGGCAAACCCGTGGTCAACTCCATCAGCATGAAGGAAGGCGTGGAGGCCTTCAAACAGCAGGCCAAATTGCTGCGCCGCTATGGTGCCGCTGCCGTGGTGATGGCGTTTGACGAACAGGGCCAGGCGGACACCTATGAGCGCAAGATCCAGATCTGCGAACGCGCCTACCGGGTGCTGGTCAACGAGGTCGATTTTCCGCCGGAAGACATCATTTTTGACCCCAACATCTTCGCCATTGCCACCGGCATTGAAGAACACAACAACTACGCGGTGGATTTCATCAACGCCACGCGCTGGATTAAAGAGAATCTGCCGGGCGCCAAGGTTAGCGGTGGCGTGAGCAATGTGTCGTTCAGCTTCCGCGGCAACGACCCGGTGCGCGAGGCCATTCACACCGTGTTTTTGTACCACGCGATCAAAGCCGGCATGGACATGGGCATCGTCAACGCCGGCATGGTCGGCGTTTATGACGACCTGGAACCGACCTTGCGCGAACGCGTGGAAGACGTGGTGCTGAACCGCCGCCCCGATGCGGGCGAGCGGCTGGTGGAAATTGCAGAAACCGCCAAAAGCGGCGCCAAGGATGAGTCGAAAAAGCTGGAATGGCGCGGCACACCCGAGCACCCGGTCACGGTTGAAGCGCGCCTGTCGCACGCCATGGTGCACGGCATCACCGACTTCATCGTTGAAGACACCGAAGAGGCTTACCAGGCCATCATCGCCAAAGGTGGCCGCCCGCTGCATGTGATCGAAGGCCCGCTGATGGCCGGCATGAGCATCGTCGGCGACCTGTTTGGCCAGGGCAAGATGTTTTTGCCGCAAGTGGTGAAGTCAGCGCGCGTGATGAAATCGGCCGTGGCGCACCTGATCCCGTACATCGAAGAAGAAAAGCTGCGCGACGAGGCCGCCGGGCGCGACGTGCAGACCAAGGGCAAAATCATCATCGCCACCGTCAAGGGCGACGTGCACGACATCGGCAAGAACATCGTCACCGTGGTCCTGCAGTGCAACAACTTCGACGTGGTCAACATGGGCGTGATGGTGCCCTGCCATGAAATTCTGGCGCGCGCCAAGTCCGAGGGCGCAGACATCATCGGCCTGTCGGGCCTGATCACGCCGAGCCTGGAAGAAATGCAGTACGTGGCCGGCGAGATGCAGAAGGACGACTATTTCCGCATCAAGAAGATTCCGCTGCTCATTGGCGGCGCCACCACCAGCCGGGTCCACACCGCCGTGAAAATTTCACCGCACTACGACGGCCCGGTGGTCTATGTGCCCGATGCCTCGCGCAGTGTGGGCGTGGCGCAAAACCTGCTCGGCGAGGGTGTCAAGACCTTTGTGGAAGAACTCAACACCGACTACGAACGGGTGCGCCAGCAGCACGCCAACAAAAAGGTCACGCCGCTGTGGCCGCTGGCCAAGGCGCGCGCCAACAAAACGCCGATCGATTGGGCCAGCTACCAGCCCACCCGACCAAAGTTCATTGGCAAACGCGTCTTCAAGAACTTTGACCTGGCCGAGATTGCCCAGTACATCGACTGGGGCCCGTTCTTTCAGACCTGGGATCTGGCCGGGCCGTTCCCCGCGATTCTCAACGATGAGGTGGTTGGCGCCGAGGCCAAAAAAGTCTATGCCGACGGCCAGGCCATGCTGAAGAAAATCATCGAGGGCCGCTGGCTCAGCGCCAATGGCGTGCTGGGCATTTACCCGGCCAATTCCGTCAATGACGACGACATTGCGTTGTACACGGACGAGAGCCGCAGCACCGTGGCCATGACCTGGTACGGGCTGCGCCAGCAGGCGGCCAAGGAAGAGATCGACGGCGTCATGCGCCCGAGCCGCTGCCTGGCCGACTTTGTCGCGCCCAAGGCTGCGACGGGTCCCGACAACGCGCGGATCAAGGACTATGTCGGCGTTTTCGCTGTCACCGCCGGGTTGGGCAGCGACAAGAAGGAAGCGCAGTTCCTGGCGGCGCATGACGACTACAGCGCCATCCTGTTCAAGTCGCTGGCAGACAGGCTGGCCGAAGCCTTTGCCGAATGCCTGCACAAAAAAGTTCGCACCGACCTGTGGGGCTACGCGCCCAGCGAAGCGCTGGTGGCCACCGACCTGATCGCCGAAAAATACCAGGGCATTCGCCCGGCGCCCGGTTACCCGGCCTGCCCCGACCACAGCGTGAAAAAAGACATGTTTGAACTGCTGCAATGCGAGGACATCGGCATGACGCTCACCGAGAGCCTGGCCATGAACCCGGCGGCCAGTGTCAGCGGCTTCTACCTTGGCCACCCTGACAGCATCTATTTCAATGTCGGCAAGATTGGCGACGACCAGCTCAAGGACCTGGCTGCGCGGCGCGGCATGAACGAGCGCGACCTGCAGCGCCTGCTGGCGCCCAACTTGTGACTCTCTTAAGGAGCAGGAAAATTATGGCCACACAGCGTCCTACCCCAGCCCCAGCCGGCAGCAACAAAGCGCTGTGGGGCGCGGTGGCGGTCATCGTGGTCATCGTGCTGGCCATGGGCGCAACGCTGATCCGCATCCAGGCGAAGCCCCAGGAACCACGCATGGTGGTATTGCCAGCCGCTGGGCCCTCGGCCAATGCGCCGGCCGCGGCTGACAACAGCGCCACAAACCCCGTCCCATCAGCCGCGCCATCGCCAACGGCATCCACCGCGACAGACCAGCCCGCCGAGACCAACCGGCCCCGTGTGGTTCACTCGCGCACCTCCGAGCCTGCCGTGGCGCGTACCCCGGCACCCGTCGTCAGCCGCTGATGCCTGACGACGCCGGACTGGCCCGACGCAAACTCAGTCGCTGCGCCAGCATCAGGGCGGCCACGCCCAAGCTGCTCAGGCCCAGCAACAGCCACAAGCCGTGGCTGTACCCGGCCTGGGGTGACCACATGACCCCCAGCAACAGCGGTGCCGCTGCCCGCGCCAGCGCCAGCGGTACCCCCAGAGCGCCATTGAGCGTGGCGACATGGTCCCGGCTCACGTACTCGGCGATGGCCGTGCCCTTGACTATCGTGAGCATGCCATTGCCAAGCCCGTAGACCAGCACAAACAGGCCCACCACGGCCACCTGCCAGCCGCCGGTCAGCGGTGCCAACAGCAATGCCAGCACCCCCAGCGGAATCAGCAGCGGCACCAGTCGGTTGACCCGGTGCAGGTCGGCATGGTGTTCAAAGAAAAACAGCAGCAGACGCCCCAGCACCTGCATCACGCCAATGGCGGCGGGCAGCGCGATCACCCAGAATTCGGGCAACGCGTTTTCACGCAACAGGCTCACCATGTGCGCCGGAATGGCCACCGTGACCGACATCATCAGTACCGTGAAGACACCCACCAGCAGGAAGGGCGCACTGCGCAGCAAAGGCCGCAAGCCGCTCCCAGACTCATCCACGTTGTGTGCCACTGACTTCCTGCGCCCGGGCGCCCCACGCAAGGTGAGCCAATGCAGCGGCGCGCACAGCAGCAGGTGCAACAGCGCCAGCACGACCAGGGCATCGCGCCAGCCCAGCAGTTGCATGAGCCAGGCGGTGAGTGGAATGAACACGGTGCTGGCCAGTCCACCCAAAAAGGTCAGCGTGATGATGGCGCGGCGAAAGTCGTGCGGAAAGCGTCGCGTCAGCAGGGCAAAAGCCGGCGAATACAACACCGCTGCCATGGCCGCCCCCAGGCCCAGCCAGACCGCATACAACCCGGCCAGACCCGTCACCACGCTGTGCAAGACCAGGCACAGGCCGGCCAGCACCGAGCCCGCCGTCATCACGGCGCGCTCATGACCACGGTCAATCCAGCGCCCCACCGGGTAGGCCATCAGGCCCTCGGCCAGCAAACCCAGGCTGAACGCCAGCGACACTTCAGCCCGGCTCAGGCCCAGCTCGCGCTCAAGCGGCTCGATCAGCAGTGAGAACAGGTAAAAAACACTGCCCCAGCTGATCAGTTGCGCCAGCGACAGGCGCAACACAAAGGCGGTATCAAAACGGCTGGATGACATGCTGATCAAGGTCAACTGGTACGCAAGGCCCGCCGGTATTGCATGGCTTCGGCCACATGGGTGACCTGGGTGCTTTGGGCGCCTGCCAGGTCGGCAATGGTGCGCGCCACCTTGAGGGCACGGTGCGTGCTGCGTGCCGACCAGCCCAGGCGCGTGGCCGCCACGTTCAAAAACTTGGCCGCTGCCTCGTCGAGCAGCAAGTGCTTGTCGAGCGCCTGCCCGTGCAAAGCCTGGTTGGCCATCCCCTGGCGCACCACGGCACGTTCGCGCGCCGCGCTGCAACGCGCGCGGATGTCGGCGCTGGACTCACCCGCAGGCGCTTGCAGAAGCTCGGCGCTGTTCACCGCAGGCACTTCCACATGCAAATCAATACGGTCCACCAGCGGGCCGCTGAGCTTGCCCTGGTAACGCGCAACCTGGTCGGGCGTGCAGCGACAGGTTCTTTGCGTTGAGCCCAAATAGCCGCACGGGCAGGGATTCATGGCCGCGATCAACTGGAACTGGGCCGGAAAATCGGCCCGCCGCGCCGCCCGCGAGATGGTGATGCGCCCGGTCTCCAGCGGCTCGCGCAGCGCCTCCAGGGCGGCGCGCGCGAACTCGGGGAATTCGTCCAGAAACAGCACGCCGTGGTGCGCCAGTGAAATTTCACCCGGGCGCGGCGGCGAGCCACCCCCCACCAGCGCCACCGCACTGGCGGTGTGGTGCGGGTGGCAGGTGGGGCGCTGCGCCCATTGGTCCAGCGCAAAGCGGCCACCCAGACTGGCTATGGCGGCACTTTGCAGCGCCTCGTCGGTGGTCATGGGCGGCAACAGCCCGGCAAAGCGCTGCGCCAGCATTGACTTGCCCGAACCCGGCGGCCCCATCAGCAGCAGGCTGTGGCCGCCGGCGGCGGCAATCTCAAGCGCGCGCTTGGCACCCGATTGGCCCTTGACGTCGGCCATGTCCGGGTAATGCGCTTGCTTCATTTGTGTGGCCGCGCTGACCCGGCTCCAGCCTTTGGCGGGCTCGGCCGCAGGGGCGTCTGCGGCCTGCGGCAGGAAATGTTGCACCACGTCGAGCAAATGCTGCGCCCGGTACACCTGCGCGTCAGGCACCAGTGCGGCTTCTTCTGCGCTGCCGGGGGGCAACACCAGTTTGGTTACCACCCGGCTGGCATGCAGCGCCAAGCTCATCGCCAGGGCACCACGCACCGCGCGCAGTTCGCCCGAGAGTGACAACTCACCGGCAAATTCGTAGCCGGCCAGTCGGGCAGCGTCAATCTGTCCGCTGGCCGCCAGAATGCCAAGCGCAATCGGCAAATCAAAGCGGCCAGAGTCCTTGGGCAAGTCGGCGGGAGCCAGATTCACGGTGATTTTTTTGTTGCCAGGAAATTCCAACCCCGAATTTTGCAGGGCCGAGCGCACCCGCTCGCGCGCTTCCTTGACCTCCACGTCGGCCAGGCCCACCAGCGTAAAGCTGGGCAGGCCATTGGCCAGATGCACCTCGACCGTGACCGCGGCGGCCTCCAGCCCCAGCAAGGCCCTGCTTTGCACCAAAGACAAACTCATGGCGTGATCCCCGCTTAAAAAGTGCGTTTACCGCCAACAGGCAAACAAAATATGCACTCTTATGGTGCATGCTGTTTTTTTATACAGACATCTTAGCGCAGTGCGTTGCAAGCATGGCAGCCGCCGCATCGCTCTGACCGGAAAACTCTGGCACGAACCCTGCTTATCAAGCCTGTCCAAACACGTTGGAGGGCTTATGAAGCTTCAATCATCCGGCATCAATGACGTTTATCTATTTAAGGAGTCTGCATGAAACTTGTTACCGCCATCATCAAACCCTTCAAGCTCGATGAGGTGCGCGAAGCGCTCTCCAGCATCGGCGTGCAGGGCATCACCGTGACCGAGGTCAAAGGCTTCGGTCGTCAAAAAGGCCATACCGAGCTCTATCGGGGAGCCGAATATGTGGTCGACTTTTTACCCAAGGTCAAGGTGGAAGCTGCCGTGGCCGATGAACTGATTGATCAGGTCATCGAGGCCATCGAAGGTGCCGCCCGCACCGGCAAGATCGGCGACGGCAAGATTTTTGTCAGCCCCATCGAGCAGGTCGTCCGCATCCGCACCGGCGAAACCGGCGTTGAAGCGCTCTAACAACCAGATCCGTGAGAGTACCAACATGAAAAAACTACTTGCCTCCCTTACCCTGGGTTTGAGTCTGCTCCTTGGCAGCGTTGCCATGGCGCAAACCCCCGCGGCACCCGCCGCCTCGGAAGCCGCCCCGGTGGCGTCCATGGCCGAGGCCCCACCGGCTGAGGCCCCCGCCGTCGCACTGGCGGTTGCGCCCGCTGCGCCTGCCGCCGCCGAGGCCGCACCGGCCCCGGTCCCCAACAAGGGCGACACCGCCTGGATGATGGTTTCCACCCTGCTGGTCATTTTGATGACCGTGCCTGGCCTGGCGCTGTTCTATGGCGGCCTGGTGCGCTCCAAGAACATGCTGTCGGTGCTGATGCAGGTGATGGTCACGTTCTCGATGATCGTGGTGCTGTGGTTCATCTACGGCTACAGCCTGGCCTTCACCGAGGGCAACGCGTTTTTTGGCGGGTT
>NZ_JAABQC010000043.1 GCF_011391645.1 Rhodoferax sp.
TCTGGCCCTGGTAACCCACGGTGTTGCTCACGGCTTGGGCGACTTCGGCGATGGTGATGTCTGAGCCAAAGCCGACGTTGATGAGGCTTTGCATGGGGCTGGTGTGCTGGTCATAAACGGCTTTGGGCAGGTTCATGACAAACACGCTGGCGGCGGCCATGTCGTCCACGTACAAGAATTCGCGTTTGGGGGTGCCGCTGCCCCAGATGGCCACGCTGGGGGCGTTGTTGACCCTGGCTTCATGAAAGCGGCGGATCAGAGCGGGAATGACATGGCTGTTTTGCGGGTGGTAGTTGTCGCCCGGGCCATAGAGGTTGGTGGGCATGACGCTGCGGTAGTCGCGGCCGTATTGGCGGTTGTAGCTTTCGCACATTTTGATGCCGGCAATTTTGGCGATGGCATAGGGTTCGTTGGTGGGCTCGAGCGGGCCGGTGAGCAGGGCATCTTCACGCATGGGTTGCGGGGCCAGGCGCGGGTAGATGCAGCTTGAGCCCAGGAACAGCAGTTTTTGCACGCCGTGGGTGTGCGCGGCGTGGATGACGTTGGCCTGCACCATGAGGTTGTCGTAGATGAAGTCTGCCGGGTAGGTGTTGTTGGCATGGATGCCGCCCACTTTGGCGGCGGCCAGGTAGACCTGGGTGGGCTTTTCTTGGGCGAAGAAGTCGTTGACGGCGGCCTGGTTGCACAGGTCTAGTTCGGCGTGGGTGCGGGTCAGGAGATTCGCGGCGGGGGCGCCGCTCCTACAGAGGTTACGGACGATGGCGCTGCCAACCATGCCGCGATGGCCGGCTACGTAGATTTTGGGGTGCATAAAACTTTCACCGGGTTCTGAGTTGAAGTAGCTGGCGACGCACTCGCGGCAATAACCTTGCGCCTGATAGTTATCGCGCCACTTCGGTGATTATCCAACGCCAATTGGAGCGCACATCACTCGGCGCCAAATTGGCGCTATTAAAAGCCGCCGCACTACATCAGCTCGCGCCTAAAAATGGATCCCCCGCATCATCTGCTGCATGGCCACCGCCTCGGCGGACAACTGCTGTTTGGCGGGCTTGTCGCCCGGCTTGGCGCCCTTGGCGGCGGAGGAGTCGGGGAACATCCTGAAGCTGGTGTTCATGGCGATTTGCGCCACGCGCGGCAGCGCAGCGTGCAGCACCTGGCCAAAGATGCCCATGCGGGTGGCGATGCGCACCGGCTTGAAGATGCAGGCCTGGGCGATCAGGTCGGCAGCTTCTTCGGGGGCCAGGGTTGGCACATTGTTGTACAGGCCGGTGGGTGCAATCATGGGGGTGCGCACCAGCGGCATATTGATGGTGGTAAAGGTCACGCCCTGGTCGGCAAACTCGCTGCTGGCGCAGCGCGTCCAAGCGTCCAGCGCCGCCTTGCTGGCCACATAGGCAGAAAAACGCGGCGCGTTGGTGAGCACGCCGATGCTGCTGATGTTGACCACATGGCCTTTGTGCTTGGCCACCATGCCGGGCAGGAAACCCATGGTCACGCGCAGGCTGCCAAAGTAGTTGAGCTGCATGGTGCGCTCGTAGTCGTGAAAGCGGTCGTAGCTGGACTCGATGGCGCGGCGAATCGAGCGGCCTGCGTTGTTGATCAAAAAGTCAACGCCACCATGATCCTGGGTGACCTTTGCCATAAAGCTGGCGCAGGCTTCGGCGTCAGAAATGTCCACCGCATAGGCAATGAACTGGTGACCGAGTGCCTTGGCCTCGGCGCAGGCTTCATCAAGCTTGTCCTGGTCGCGCCCGCAGATCAGGGTGATGGCGCCAGCCTCGGCAAACTTGTGCGCCGCAGCCAGCCCGATGCCAGACGAGCCGCCGGTGACCAGCACCACTTTGCCGGCCACGGTGCCACGCAAACTGCGGTCAATGTGCAGGTCGGGGTCGAGGTGGCGCTCCCAGTAGTCCCACAGGCGCCAGGCGTAATCGTTCAGATTGGGGCATGTCACGCCAGTGTCTTTGAGCGCCGCCAGCGTTTGGCGGCAGTCAAAACGTGTGGGGTAATTGACAAAGGTCAGCATTTCCTCGGGCAGCCCCAAGTCTTTCATGATGGCGGCGCGCACGCGGCGCACCGGGGCCAGCGCCATCAGTCCCTTGGTGACGCTGCGTGGAATAAAGCCAAACAGCGCGGCGTTGATGAACAGGTTCATCTTGGGCGCATGGGCGGCCTTGCTGAAAATGTCGAGCACATCACCCACGCGGTAACCCACCGGGTCCACCAGGTGATAACAACGGCCGGCAATCTCGTTTTGATGGCTGATGGTGGCCAGCGCCGCCACCACAAAATCAACCGGCACAATGTTGATGCGCCCGCCCTCCAGGCCAATCGACGGCAACCACGGTGGCAGCAGCTGGCGCATGCGCTGGATCAGCTTGAAGAAGTAATACGGGCCGTCGATCTTGTCCATCTCGCCGGTATGGCTGTCGCCCACCACCATCGCCGGGCGGTAGACCGACCAAGGCACTTTACACGCGGTGCGCACAATTTTTTCGCTTTCATGTTTGGTCATGAAATACGGGTGCTCGTAATTTTCGGCCTCATTGAACATGTCTTCGCGGAACACGCCCTCATACAAGCCGGCCGCCGCGATGGAGCTCACATGGTGAAAGTGCCCGGCGTCAATGGCCTTGGCAAACTCGATGGTGTTGCGCGTGCCTTCCACGTTGACCACAATCTGGCTGGCGGCATCGGCGCCCAGGTCATAAATGGCCGCAAGGTGATAGAAATGGTCGATCTGACCTTTAAGCTGCTTCACCAGATCAGCTGGCACACCGAGCTTTTTGCTGGTCAGGTCGCCCGGCACGGCAATGACGCGCGCGGCGCTGGCGCCCCAGAATTCACGCAGGGTCTTGACCTTGCCTTCGCTGCCTGGCCGAACCAAAAAGTAAACCACCGAGCCCTTGCGCTCCAACAATTTTTTGACCAGTCGTTTGCCAATGAACCCGGTCGCACCCGTGACGAAATAATGCATCAATGCCTCCAAATGAATGGCTCTATTTTTGCCCGAAATGGGCAAGGCACGTTTTAGCGTAAACCCGTGTACCCCATAGATTTCCGCGCTTCGCTCGCAATGACAGCCAAGCCGTGATCGCGAGGCCACAGGCCGTGGCGATCAATGACTTATGGCCTTGGTTTTAGAAAGCTGCCCCTACACATTTCCCCGCTCCCTCTTTAAAGTCGCACCATGCACTGAAAACATTTGGTGCAAAGATCTTCAACCTTTATTTAACAGGAGTGTCACATGGTCACCAAACTCAAAAAAGTCAGCCCCGCAGCCAAAGCGCCAGTCAAATCCAGCGCCAAAGCAGGCAAGAAGTCATCCAAATCAGCGGCTGCAAAGGCGTCCATCTTGTCGGGTTCGGTCAAAGACTCTGCCCAGCAAATCTGGCAAGCCGGCCTGGGTGCGTTCACCAAGGCACAAGTAGAAGGCACCAAGGCCTTTGAAGCGCTGGTCAAGGAAGGCGTGAGCTTTCAGCGCAAGACGCAATCTGCTGCCGAAGAAAAGATCAACGTGGCAACCCACAAAATGACCAGCATGGCCACCGACATCAGCAACAAGGCCTCAGGTCAATGGGACAAGCTGGAAAGCATTTTTGAAGAGCGCGTGGCCAAGGTGCTGAACAAGATGGGCGTGCCTTCTGCCAAAGACATTGACGCCCTGATTGCGCGCATCAATGCACTCAATGCCAGCGTGCAAAAGCTTGCGCCCGCAAAACCGGCGGCCAAGGCAAAACCCGCCAGCAAAGTCGCGGCCAAGCCAGCAGCCGCACCAGCGGTCAAGCCGGTTGCCAAAAAAGCCCCGGCCCGCAAAGCCCCGGCAGTCAAAAAAGAAGCCCCGGTGGCTCAGGTAAACCCTGAATAAAGATGGGCTTGAAGCGCCCTACACTGCACAGTATGACGCATCAAAAACCCAACCCACCCAAGATCGCCCTGGCTCTTGCCGGCGGCGGTCCATTGGGTGCCATCTATGAAATCGGCGCCCTGTGTGCGCTGCAAGAGTCGCTTGAGGGCATTGACTTCAACCGGCTGCAGCATTACGTGGGCGTGTCTGCCGGCAGTTTCATTGCAGCGGGCCTGGCCAATGGCATCACGCCGCACCAGCTTTTTTCACTGTTCATAGAAGACCGCAAACACCAGGCCGAAGCGTTTGACCCGGCCTGGCTGTTGCGGCCTGCCTTTAACGAATTTTTCTCACGCAGTCTGCTGCTGCCGGGCCTGCTGATGGCTGGCACCTTGCAGGGCACGCTGGGGCGCAAGTCTTTGATGCGCACCCTGGAGTACCTGAGCCCGAGCCTGCCCACCGGGGTGTTTTCCAATGCCCGGATTGACCTGGAGCTGGCGCGGCTGTTTTCCAAGGCAGGGCGCAGCAACGATTTCCGCCAGCTCAAAAGCCGGCTGACGCTGGTGGCCACCAACCTGGACAGCACGCAGACCGTGTCGTTTGGTCGGCCCGGCTGGGACCATGTGCCCATTTCCAAGGCGGTGCAGGCCAGCGCCGCCCTGCCCGGACTATTTCCCCCGGTTGAAATCGACGGCCAGCATTTTGTCGATGGCGCCCTGATCAAAACCATGCACGCCTCGATTGCGCTGGACGAGGGTGTTGACTTGATGCTGTGCATCAACCCGCTGGTACCGTTTGATGCCTCGACGCGGCAAACCGTCACCGATGCGGCCACCCCTTGGGCGGCGCCCGAGCCGATTCCGCGAATTGCCGACGGCGGCTTGCCCGCCGTGCTGAGCCAGACTTTCAGGTCGCTCATCCACTCGCGCCTGCTGCTGGGGCTTAAAAGCTACGAGCAGGCCTACCCCAGAACCGACATTCTGCTGGTTGAGCCCGACCGCCGCGACCCCGAGCTGTACCTTGCCAACACGTTCAGCTACAGCCAGCGCCGCCATCTGGCCGAGCATGCCTACCAGCAAACTCGCCAGATGCTGCGCTCACGCCAAACGGGCCTGAGCAGCAAGCTGGGCTACCACGGCATTACCCTCAACCACGCGGTGCTCGACGACAACAACCGCCATTTGTGCCGGCCACCGCGCGAACCCACCCGGGTTGGCCACGCCCTGACCAAGCTGCACAACATCATGAACAACCTCAACCAGGTGGTGGTCGCTGCAAATCCTCGTGACCAGCCCACATGGTAAAAAAAGCCCCCCGCCGCACGGCAGAGCGCATTCTTGAGGTCACGCTGACGCTGTTCAACCGCTTTGGCGAGCCCAACGTGTCGACCACGCTGATCTCGGCCGAGCTCAACATCAGCCCGGGCAACCTGTATTACCACTACCCCGCCAAAGATGAGCTCATCAACGCGCTGTTTGACCGTTTTGAGCGTCCGCTGAACGAGCTGCTGGCTGCCGGCGACGATGTGCGCAACGTTGAAGATGCCTGGTTTTACATGCACACGCTGTTTGAGCTGATCTGGCAATACCGCTTTTTGTACCGCGACCTGAACGACCTGCTGAGCAAAAACCGACGCCTGGAAATGCACTTTCAGTCGATTCTGAAAAACAAGACCCGCTCCCTCAAAGCCCTGCTTGAGGGCATGCGCCGGGGTGGCGCGCTGCAAATTGACACGCGCGAGATCGAAGCCACCGCCACCAACATGGTGGTGCTGCTGACCTACTGGCTCAGTTTTGAATATGTGCGCGACCCGCGCAACGCGCTCGAAGAGCAAAATGCACAGGCCGCCCTGCTGCGTGGCGCACAGCATGTGCTCAACCTGCTGGCTCCCTACCTTGAAGCCGGACAACGCGGTCACCTGCTCAAACTTGCCGATGCCTACAATAAGGAGACCAAGTAAAACGACAGAGAAAAATAGGGACAAGGAGACACTCATGAGTAAATGGACAAACTTCCCCTTTGTGGGCGAGTACAACTTTGACGCCGAGAGCGTCAAAAAGAAATGGACCCGGCTGCACGCGGGTGATCTGGAACCCCTTCCCAAAGACCCCAAGGTGCTGCAGGCCTGGGCGCATTTTCACAACGGCGAGTTTTACAAGTCCATGACGATGGGGCTCGACATGGGGCTGGCCGGGCTGAACGTGGCCAACAAGGCCGCTTGCATTTACGCCACCTATCTTGAAAAACAGGAAGCCACCCGGCTGGCCCTGTTTGCAGAAGTGGCCGGACGCGCCGAGGCGCAAATCAATGAGCAACCCGAGAACGTGAACGCCTATTACTGGCGCGCCTACGCGCTGGGGCGCTACAGCCAGGGCATCAGTGTGGCCAAGGCGCTGGCGCAGGGCCTGGGCACCAAGGTCAAGACCGACCTGGAGCACGTCATCCTGCAGCAACCCACACACCCCGACGCCCACATTGCGCTGGGCACTTTTCACGCCGAGGTGATTGACAAGGTGGGCGAGCTCATCGGCGCCATGGCCTACGGCGCCCACAAGCATACCGGGCTCACGCTGTTTCAGCAGGCGCTCAAGTTCAACATGGACTCGGCCATCGGCATGGTCGAATACGCCCACGCCATGCTGATGCTCGAAGGAGAAACCGTGGTCAGCGAGGCCACCCGCCTGTACCAACTGGCCGCCCGCGCCCAACCCATCGACGCCATGGAACGCCTCGACGTGGAGCTGGCAAAAACCGAACTCGAAGACTGAAGCCTAGTCGCCCCAGGGCAGCATCAGCGTGAGCAGGGTCAGTTTGGCGAACTCGGGCTCAAACTGGTCAATGATCGCCTGCGGGTCAGGGCACAGGGTGGTGTCGCTGATGATGCCAAACTGCACGCCGCCGCCGTAGCTCAAAATCGACACGCCCAGGCCCACCGAACCCGATTGCGGCACCCAGAACAGCGCCTGGTCAAGGGTTGAGCCGCAAAATGTGAGTTTGTCGCGCGGCCCGGGCACATTGGTCATGACCGCCGTGGTTTTCTTGGAAAACAGGTGCAGCAGCGCATCCTGGGCCGGCTTGACCAGCGCGCCGGCCACGGCCAGCAGGGCAAACGCCAGCACGGGCTGCATGCTGCCCTTGAGGGCATTCATGCGTCGGCGCACCTCGAATACCCGTGAAACCGGGTTGCCTTGACCAATCGGCAGCACCACCGGTGCCAGGCCAAACTGGTTGCCCAGTTTGTAGGCCTGCGTCATGGGTCGCAAGTTGACGGGCACCATGGCGCGAATTTCCTTGCCGGCCACCGAGTCGCCATGCGCGTTGAGGTAGGCACCTATGGCACCGGCCACGCAGGCCAGCAGCACGTCGTTGATGGAGCAATGCAGCGCCTTGCTCACCGCGCGCACCTCATCGAGCGGGATAGGCTGGCACCAAGCCACCCGTTTGGCACGCCCCGGAGTGCCCTTGAGCTGGGTGGGCGAATCGTCTGGCATCAGGGCCAGTGCGGCTGCGTCGCGCAACACCTGATAGGCCAGCCTGGCCACGTCAGCCGAGCCGGTCACGCCCATGTGAATGCCTTTTTCAACCAGCTTCTCAAGCCGCGTGCCCGGGTCGCCAATGGCACCGAACGCCTGCGCCGCACCATCGCCGGCAGCATCGAGCGCCCACACCGCTGCCCCGGTCAGCGGTTCTATCAACGAGTGCGACATCCATTCTTCGGCCGCTTCCCAGGTAAAGTCCTGAGAAGATTTTGGCTTGCGGGCGGGGGGCTCGGTGCCGCCATCGACCAACGACTGGATCACGGCAATCAGGGCCAGGCCGTCGGCGATGCAATGGTGGATGCGCACCAGCAGCGCCGAGCCGCCCTGGTAATGTTCGACCAGCCGAAAATCCCACAGCGGGTAGCGCGCATCCAGCGGCTTGAGCGCCAGTTCTGCCAGGCGTTCCTGCAGCGCCTGTTGCGGATGGGTTTTGGCTGACGCTGGCAGTTTTTCGCGCAGCACGTGGCGCTTGATGTCAAAGTGGGTGTCTGTGACCCAACTGGCACCAGTGGCATCCTGCACCACTTTTTGGCCGAAGCGCGGGTACTTCAGCATGCGCTCTTCAATGCGCTGGCAGGCGTCTGCGTAGCTGACGGCCGGCTTCAGAAGCCACACCCCCACGATCATCATCAGGTTACTGGGGCTGTCCATGCGCAGCCAGGCCGTGTCGACCTTGCTCATGCGCTCATGTGCCGGGGGGCTGGAAGGATTTTCCGCAGCGGGGCGCGACGCGGAACGATGCAGACGTGTGACCATAACGACTCTTTCGGGAAGGTCCTCTATTTTGCGAGCAAAACGCCCATTAAGATTAACCTTGCGTAGCCTGATTCATCACTTTTTAACGGATAGAGAAATTATCATGTCTGACCTGCAAACCAAATTCGAAGCTGCCGTGACCCACTCAAAAAACCTGAGTGAGCGCCCCGACAACATGACTCTGCTGAAACTGTATGCGCTGTACAAGCAGGCCAGTGCTGGCGACAACAACGAGAAAAAACCCGGTTTTACCGACATGGTGGGCCGCGCCAAGTGGGACGCCTGGAACACGCTCAAAGGCACATCCGAAACAGATGCCATGCAGCAATACATCGACCTGATCGAGTCATTGAGCTGAATGCCTTGGGGGGCGGACTTCAGTCCGCCATGGTGGATGGCAACGGTCTCAGCCCGAGTGCGTTTTTTTTACGGCTGCTTTTTTCGCAGGCGCCTCCAGCAGGGCATCCAGGTTCTTCACAATCTCGGCCTCAATCGTGCCCTTGAACGCGCCCAATAAAAAGCCCAGATGGGCGCGCAACTCGAAGTGCGTCCTGGTCACCGTCAGGCTGCCCTTGACGCCCGAGCGCACAAAGTCGACTTCGTCCATGTGCTTGCCCTGCACGTAAGTGCACTGCATGGCAAATTCCTGTTCGGCCTGCTCGGCCCACTTGAATGCAATCTTGCGCGCCTTGACGATGCCCAGCGCGTGTTCACGAACAATATTTAGTTCAGCCATGTCGTTCTTTTGCCCATTGTTTCAATTGTTGTGTCCGCTCGTCTTTTGAGCGCTTGGCCAGTTGCTTGACCGCATCATAAAAAGCTGGCCAGTCACGCCCTTCCCTCTCAAACAGCGCCTCAAAACCCGGCACCAGTTCATCATAAGCCGCCTGGGCGCCAAAAACGGCATTGTTGGCTTGCGCCACCCAAGGGTCATAGCCGCTGTAACCATCCCAATTGGCCTTAAGTTCGGCGTAGGCTGCCAGAAAGTCCTGCATGGCTTTGGATTTCATGGCTTTTTTGGTTTGCGTGTCTGGCGCCAGAGGGCTGTCTATTTGATAAATCAGCTCGAGTTGCTCGCGCGTGCGGCGGGTCAACGCCCTGAATTGCTGGCGGCGCGCATCGAAATCGGCATACGCCAGATGCGCCTGTGGGCTGGCTTGCTGTGCCAGCCAGAGGGCCCCGCCGAGGCGCTCCACGGCGGTGGCAAACGATTCGTTGAACACCGTGTCGTCGGGCACATACAGCACTTGGTGCGACAGCTCATGAAACAGCAAGCGCGCCACCTCACCTTCAGGGTAATGAATAAAGGTGTTGAGCAACGGATCGCCGCCAAACCAGTTCATCCAGCCCAGCGTGGAGTAGGCTGGCACGCCGTAAACATTGGCCTCGAACCCTGCGGCGCGCAAAACACCGGCCTCGGCCTGCGCGTCGCTTTCTGCAAAATAGCCCCGGTAGCCCACGCAACCCGCCACCGGAAAGCACCAAGTTTTCAGGGTCAGCGACAGCTCGGGCGCGGCCACCACGTTCCACACCGCGTGGCGGCGCTGCAGGTCGGCGTACCGGTGGTAGCTGGCGTTGTCGGGCAGGTGCAATTCCTCGACGGCAAAACGGCGCATGTCCTGCGCCAGTTGAAGCCGTTGTTTGACTGTGGCCGGGGTTGCGCCGTCAGCCAGCCAGTTGTCAATGGGCCGCGCGGCCGCCATCAGTTCCAGATGGCCGGAAACCGACTGCCAGTAGTAGCGCGAGTCGGCGCACCCGGTCAGCAACATGGCGAGCAGCAGGCAGGGGGCTAACATGAGCCCTTTGAAATAAATCACCCCATCAAGGAAACGCATGCTTTACAAGTTCAAATCCAAAGTCACCGGAGATGTGATTATGTTGCAAGCCAACGGCGAGCGCGTGCTGGAGATCATTGGCAAACACTCGGCTGCAGAGCCCAGCACCAAGGGCATTTTGCTGCCCGAGCAGATGCCGCAGGCACTGGAGGCGCTGAAAAACGCCGTGCTGCTCGAAGATGTTCAACAAAAAGAAGCGTTGGCCCAGGCGCTGGCTGAAAGCCTGCCGCCACCCCGCTTCGAGGCCATTGGCCTTCGCCAGCGCGCGTTGCCCTTCATGGACATGATCAGGGAATGCATGAAGGCCAAAGAGGCCATCATCTGGGGGGTTTGACTACTGGTAGCTGCGCGCGTCCTCGATCACCTTGCCATCGTTGGGCAGCGAGCCGGGCAACACCACCTCAACCTGGCCGCGCAGTTTGGTCACATCGCGAATCGCCTCCATCACTTTTTGCACCAGCCCGTCCGGGCCGCTGCAAGCGGTTTCGACCTTGAGCGTCATCTGGTCGTTGGCCATTTCACCACTCACCACCAAGCGGGCTTTGGTGATCTCGGGGAAGCGCTTGGCGATGGTGTCCACCTGACCCGGATGCACAAACATGCCGCGGATCTTGGTGGTCTGGTCGGCGCGGCCCATCCAGCCCTTGATGCGCACATTGGTGCGCCCGGTGGGGCAATCGCCCGGCATCACGGCTGACAAGTCACCGGTGCCAAAGCGGATCAGCGGGTAAGTCGGGTTGAGGGTGGTCACCACCACCTCGCCCACTTCGCCCTCAGCCACCGGCTCGCCGGTGCCGGGGCGCACAATCTCGAGCAGCACACCTTCATCGAGCACCAGCCCTGCGCGCGCCGAGGTCTCGTAGGCAATCGAGCCCAGGTCTGCCGTGGCATAGCACTGGTAGCCGGCAATGCCATGCGCGGTAAACCAGTCGCGCAGGCTGGGCGGAAAGGCCTCGCCACCAAACATGGCCTTGGTCAGGCTGGGCAGGGCCACGTTCATCTCGGCCGCCTTTTCGACAATGATCTTCAAGAAGCTTGGCGTGCCGATGTAGCCAGCCGGTTTCAACTCGGCCATGGCCTGCACCTGCTGCTCGGTCTGGCCGGTGCCGCCCGGAAACACCGTGCAGCCCAGCGCGTGGGCGCCGGTTTCCATCATCGAGCCGGCCGGCACAAAGTGGTAGCTGAAGCTGTTGTGGATCAACTCGCCCGGCCGAAAACCGGCGGCGAAAATGGCGCGTGCCATGCGCCAGTAGTCCTTTGCCGTGCCTTCGGGCTCGTAAATGGGGCCGGGGCTGGCGAACACACGCGGCACCTGGGCACCAAAGCCATGGGTGCTGAAACCGCCAAACACGCTGCCCCCACGGCTGCGGCTGCTCAACTGCAATTCAAGCAGTTCGTGCTTGCGCGTGACCGGCAGACTGGCCAGTGCCGCCCGACTGGTCACACCGGCAGGATTCACATCCTTGAGAATCTGGGCAAAGGCCGGCGAGGCCAGCTTGGCATGCGCCACCTGCAACGGCAAGGCAGCCAGCAAAGCCGCTTCGCGCAAGGCGGGGGCACGCGTTTCCAGCGCGTCAAAAAAATCGCTCATGTTTGTGTTCCTGAAAAACCAATGCTCAAGCCAGCCAGCGTTTGCGGCGCTTGTAGCTCTTGACATCCTTGAAACTCTTGCGCTCGCCGCCGCCCATGCCAAGGTAAAACTCTTTCACGTCTTCGTTATTGGCCAGGTCGCTGGCAACGCCGTCCATCACCACGCGGCCGCTTTCCATGATGTAGCCGTAGTCGGCGTATTTCAGGGCCATATTGGTGTTTTGCTCGGCCAGCAAAAAGGTCACCTTTTCCTTGCTGTTGAGGTCTTTCACAATCTCGAACACCTCCTGCACGATTTGCGGCGCCAGCCCCATGGACGGCTCGTCGAGCAGCACCATGCTGGGGTTGGTCATGAGCGCGCGGCCGATGGCGCACATCTGCTGCTCACCGCCCGAGGTGTAGGCGGCCTGGCTGGTGCGGCGGGTTTTGAGGCGCGGGAAATAGGTGTACACCTTCTCCAGGTTGGCGGCAATTTCGCCCTTGTCTCGGCGCGTGTAGCTGCCGGTGAGCAGGTTTTCCTCGATGGTGAGGTGGGCAAAACAATGGCGCCCTTCCATCACCTGCACCACGCCGCGCTGCACCAGGTCGGCGGGCGACAAATTCTCGATGCGCTCGCCGCGCAGCTCGATCGAGCCCTTGGTGACCTCGCCACGCTCGCCGCGCAACAGGTTGGACACCGCCCGCAGCGTGGTGGTCTTGCCCGCGCCGTTGCCGCCCAGAATGGCCACGATTTTGCCCTCGGGCACGTTCAGGGACACGCCCTTGAGCACCAGAATGACGTGGTTGTAAATGACCTCGATGCCATTGACGTTGAGAACGATGTTTTTAGCTTCCATATTTCCTTGCCTTCACCAATAGGCAGCTCTGCGCGCAAGGCTGCCTGTTGGCATCCCGGGCCAGGCCGGGATGCGCCAGTTAGATCAGGACTGGCAGTCGGCCGGGGTGCGGCGAGTCAGCTTTTTCTCGGCGGCGTATTTATCAGCCGAGTTTTTGACCAATGGCTTGATCACTTGCTGGTCGGCCTCAAGCCAGTCAGAGCTCCAGACAAACTTGGAACCATCCCAGGTATGCACCCGTGTCCAGGCGGAGCCCATGTGGTCGGCGCAGCTGGTGGAAACCGGGCGCATCACGCCTTTGAAGCCCAGGCCATCAAGCTTGGCCTGGGTCAGGTTCAGGTTTTCGTAGCCCCAGCGCGCCTGCTCACCGGTCATGACCTTGCCCTTGCCAAAACGCTCCTGCGCAGCGCGAACACCCTCGGTGGCGAGCAAACCGGCCACCACACCGCGCATGTAAAGCACTTGGCCCACTTCTTCCTTGGGTCCGGTGCCCTGGCCCTTGGCATGAACTTTCTCCAGGATTTCTTTCACCACATCAGACTGCGGCTCCGCGCCATGTTGCATCATGACCGCGCTGTAGCCCTTGGCGCCCTGGCCAACGTCTTTCAGATCTGGCTCGGCGCCCGACCACCAGGTGCCGAACATTTTTTCACGCGCATAGCCCACAGCCTGCGCTTCCTTGATCGCCGTGGCGGTCATCACACCCCAGGTCTGCAGAATCATGTAGTCAGGCTGATCGCGGCGCACCTGCAGCCAGGTGGCTTTTTGCTCAACACCCGGGGCGGCAATTGGCAACAGTTGCAGCGTGAAGCCGTACTGGGCTGCGCGCTCCTGAAGGATGGGCAGCAGCTCTTTGCCGAACGGGCTGTCGTGGTAACCCACACCAATTTTCTTGCCCCTGAGCTTGTCCATGCCGCCGGCCTTGTTGCCGATGTGCTTAAGCAGGGTGTCACCCGCCACCCAGTAGTGACCGATCAGCGGGAAGTTCCACTTGAACACACCGCCATCGGCAGAGTCGCTGCGACCATAGCCGGAGGTGATCATCGGGATTTTGTCGGCGGGAATTTTCTCGGTCAGGGCAAAGGTGATGCCGGTGGACAGCGGCTGGAACACGGTGGCGCCGCCATGCTTGCCTTTCAGCCGCTCGTAGCATTCCACACCGCGGTCGGTGGCGTAAGCGGTTTCACACTCTTCCACCAGGGTCTTGACGCCATTGATGCCACCGCGCGCGTTGACCAGCTTCATGTAGTCGTTGTGGCCGTTGGCCCAGGGTGTGGCGTTGGGCGCGACCGGCCCGGTGCGGCCGCTCAACACGGGAAAGAACTGCTCCTTGGCCTGGGCAAAGGCGCCAGCAGCCACAGTGGCCGTCAAACCGGCTAAAACCAGATTGCGAATTTTCATCAAAGTCTCCTAAATAAGTGGCATTGACATGCCTTTTGCTAACGAACGAAAAAAACCACCAACAAAAATCAATGCGGGAAAGGCCACAAGCGCATCTTTTGCTTCCCGATGCTCCACAACTTGGCCAGGCCGTGCGGTTCAACAATCAGGAACCAGACAATCAGCGCGCCGAAAATCATGACCTCGGCATGGGCCACCGCAGCGGTCGAAATGTCGACACCGACCAGGCTACCCACGGCTGGCAAAAACTGGTTCAGAAAAATGGGCAGCACCACAATAAAAGCCGCGCCAAAGAAGCTGCCCATGATCGACCCCATGCCGCCAATGATCACAATAAACAGCAGCTGAAACGACCGGTCCACCGAGAAGGCGGCGGGCTCCCACGAGCCCAGGTGCACAAAACCCCACAGGCCGCCGGCCACGCCCACAATGAACGAGCTCACGGCAAACGCGCTGAGCTTGGCGTACATCGGGCGAATGCCGATCACGGAAGCCGCCACGTCCATGTCGCGAATGGCCATCCACTCCCGGCCAATCGCACCCCGCACCAGGTTTTTGGCCAGCACGCCGAACACCACCACAAACCCCAGGCAAAACAGATACTTGCTCACCGGCGACTCAATCGACCAGCCCAGCACGTTCAGCTGCGACACCGCGACCGACCCGGAAGAGCTGTTGTTGGTGAACCAGCCGATGCGAAGAAACGCCCAGTCACAAAAAAACTGCGCCGCCAGCGTCGCCACCGCCAGATACAGCCCCTTGACCCGCAAGCTCGGCACGCCAAAAAACAGGCCCACCAACGTGGCAAAGAAACCACCGGCGAGCAGGGCCACGATGACCGGCATGCCCTCGATGCGCACATAGGTGTTGTAAGCCGCGTAGGCGCCCACGGCCATGAAGGCGCCGGAACCGAGGGAAATCTGGCCGCAGTAGCCCACCAGAATATTCACGCCGATAGCGGCCAGCGACAAGATCAGGAAAGGCACAAAAATCGCGCGCAACAAATACTCATCCGCCAACAAGGGCACGCCAACCACGGCCACCAGCAAAAGGGCCAGTACCCCCAGCCGGTCCTGGGTGATGGGGAAAATCTGCTGATCTGCCCGGTAAGAGGTCTTGAACTGACCGTTTTCTCTGTAGAACATGTTGTTTCTCTTGGTAGGGGTGCAGCGTCAAACGCGGTCGATGATCTTCTCGCCAAACAAGCCTTGGGGACGGAACATCAAGAAGGCCAGCGCCAGCACATAGGCAAACCAGATCTCGATGCCACCGCCCACGTAGGGGCCCAGGAACACCTCGGACAGCTTCTCGCCCACCCCGATGATCAGGCCGCCAATGATGGCGCCCGGCACCGAGGTCAGCCCGCCCAGAATCACCACCGGCAAGGCGCGCAGCGCCACGGTGGTCAGCGAAAACTGCACGCCCAGCTTGCTGCCCCAGATCATGCCGGCGACCAGCGCCACAATACCCGCCACACACCACACAATGACCCAGATGCGGTTCAGCGGAATGCCGATGCTCTGCGCGGCCTGGTGATCGTCGGCAACCGCACGCAAGGCACGCCCGGTGGAGGTTTTCTGGAAGAAAACGCTGAGCAAAATCACCAGAATCGCCGCAATGAGCGCCGCGTAAAGGTCTTCCTTGTTGATCAACAGCCCGCCCTCGAACAAACCGGAGAAAGCAAAGATGGGCTCCTTGGGCATACCGATGTCAATTTTGTAAATGGCACTGCCAAACAGGGTTTGGCCCATGCCGTCCAGAAAATAACCGATGCCCAAGGTGGCCATGAGCAAGGTAGTGCCCTCCTGGTTGACGAGGTGGCGCAACACCAGCCGCTCAATGAGCCAGGCCACCAAGAACATCAGCACACCCGCCGCCAGGAACGCCAGGACATTGGCGAGAATCGGGTTGCTGATGCCCATCAGGCCCGGAATCCACTCGGCAAAACGCGCCATCGCCAGCGCGGCAAAAAGCACCATCGCGCCCTGCGAAAAATTAAAAACCCCCGAAGCCTTGTAGATCAGCACAAAGCCCAGCGCCACCAGCGAGTACAGCATGCCGGCCATCAGGCCGCCGAGCAGTGTTTCAAGAAAAAATGCCATTGTGTTCTCCGGCGGTTTAGTGCGAGGTGCCCAGGTAGGCGCTGATCACTTCTTCGTTGTTGCGAACCTCATCGGGGGTGCCGTCGCCAATCTTCTTGCCGTAATCGAGCACCACCACCCGGTCAGAGATGTCCATCACCACACCCATGTCGTGCTCGATCAAGACGATGGTGGTGCCAAATTCTTCATTCACGTCGAGCACAAAGCGGCACATGTCCTGCTTTTCCTCCACGTTCATGCCGGCCATGGGCTCGTCGAGCAGCAGCACCTGCGGCTCCATGGCCAGGGCGCGGCCCAGGTCCACCCGCTTTTGCAGGCCGTAGGGCAACTGGCCCACCGGCATCTTGCGATAGGCCTGAATTTCCAGAAAGTCAATGATGTGCTCGACCTTTTCGCGGTGCATTTCTTCCTCGCGCTGGGCCGGGCCAATGCGCAATGCCTGCAAGAAAAAATTGCTCTTGATCTTGAGGTTGCGCCCGGTCATGATGTTGTCGATCACGCTCATGCCCTTGAACAGCGCCAGGCTCTGAAAGGTGCGGCCAATGCCCATGCTGGCCACCTGGTAGCTGTCCATGTGGCCAAAGGTTTGACCCCGAAAGGTAATCGCCCCCTGTTGCGGCCGGTAGACACCGTTGATGCAGTTCAGCATGGAGCTTTTGCCCGCGCCGTTGGGGCCGATGATGGCGCGCACCTCATGCTCACGCACATCGAAAGAGATGTCGGTCAGCGCCTTGACGCCACCGAAACTCAGAGAGATGTTTTTGACGTCAAGAATCACGTCACCGATTTGTTTGCTCATGCTGCCGCCTTGACGGGAGTGAAAGTTTTGGCATCGTCAATGCGCAGCGTGGCACTGACGCTGCCGGTGCGGCCGTCTTCGAACTTGACCTGGGTTTCGATGAACTGCGACGTTTTCCCGCCGTACAGGGCATCAATCAGCACATCGTATTTTTCGGCGATGAAACCACGGCGGACCTTGTTGGTGCGGGTCAGCTCGCCGTCATCGGCATCAAGCTCTTTGTGCAGCACCAGAAAGCGGCTCACCTGGCTGCCTGCCAGGAGCGAATCAACGCTCAAATCGGCATTGACCTTCTCCACGCATTCCTTGATGAGCTGGTAGACCTCGGGCTTTTGCGCCAGATCGGTGTAGCCGGCGTACGGCAGGTTGCGCCGCTCGGCCCAGTTGCCCACCGCGTCGAAGTCGATGTTGATCATGACGCACACTTTTTCGCGGCCGTCTCCGTAGGCCACCACTTCCTTGATGTGCTGGAAGAACTTGAGCTTGTTTTCCACATACTTGGGGGCGAACATGGCGCCGTCATTGGCGCCGCCCTTGATGCGGCCCACGTCTTTCACGCGGTCGATGATCTTGAGATGGCCATGCGCGTCCAGAAACCCTGCGTCGCTGGTGTGGTACCAGCCGTCGGCGGTGAGCACTTCGGCGGTGGCCTCGGGATTTTTGAAGTAGCCTTTGAGCAAACCGGGTGACTTGACCAGAATCTCGCCGTTGTCGGCCACCTTGATCTCCACGCCGGCGCAGGGCACACCCACGGTGTCGGCCCGTGCTTCGTGGTCAGGCTGCAGGCAGACAAACACCGCCGTCTCGGTCGAGCCATAGAGCTGCTTCAGGTTGACACCGATCGAGCGGTAAAAGCTGAACAGGTCCGGCCCAATCGCCTCGCCGGCGGTGTAGGCCACGCGCACCCGGCTAAAGCCCAGACTGTTGCGCAAAGGACCATACACCAGGAAGTTGCCCAGGGTGTACAGAATGCTGTCGGTCGTCGACACGCTTTTGCCATCCATCAGCGTCGGGCCGACGCGCTTGGCCACATCCATGAAATAGTTGAACATCTTGCGCTTGATGGCACCCGCGTCTTCCATGCGGATCATCACGCTGGTCAACAAGCCCTCAAACACGCGGGGTGGCGCAAAGTAATAGGTCGGGCCAATTTCTTTCAGGTCAATCGTGACAGTGGCCGCGGATTCTGGGCAATTCACCACATAACCGCATGAGAGCCACTGGGCGTAGGAAAAGATGTTTTGACCGATCCAGGCCGGCGGCAGGTAGGCCAGCACGTCTTCAGCGTGGGTCAGCTTGTCAAAATCGGCACCGGCGCGGGCGCGGTTCAGCAGGGAATCATGGGTGTGCACCACACCCTTGGGGTTGCCGGTGGTGCCCGAGGTGAAGAACATGGCCGCCACGTCATCAGGCAACACTTTGTCGACTTGCGACGCGAAAAATTCAGGGTGAATGGCGGCAAAGGCCTTGCCTGCCGCAATCAGTTCGTCAAGTGCGGCCAGGCCGGGCTCGTCGTAATTGCGCAGGCCACGCGGGTCGTCAAAATAGATGTTTGAGATTTGCGGGCACTGCTCACGAATTTCCAGCAACTTGTCAACCTGCTCCTGGTCTTCAGCAAAGACAAAACTCACCTCGGCATTGTTGATGGGAAACACACATTCGAGCGCAGCGGCGTCCTGGTACAGCGCAATTGGCACCGCTCCCAGAGATTGCACCGCCATCATGGTGGCGTAAAGGCGCGGGCGGTTGGCCCCAATCACAATCATGTGGTCGTGCTGGCGCAGACCGGCCTGGTGCAGGCCGCATGCCAATTGCTCGACCAATTGGGCCATGTCACTCCATGTGATGGCCTGCCAGATGCCGTATTCTTTTTCCCGCATGGCCGCGTCGCCTGGGCGCTGGGCGGCATGGTTCAAAAGTAGCCGGGGAAACGTCGTTTGCATTGCTACACCTTGTCTTCAATTCATTGCAACCCGGGCCTGATGCCCACGCTGCTGGAGTGGCCGAATCATAGAGTGCCATTTGACGTTAAGTTGTCGTTTCGACGACAATTCAGTGGTTTGTGGGTAGGTGTTTTCCCTGCACATCCCCAACGCAAACCTCACCCGACAAGGTGCCAACGATGAAATCTGATGCCTCGCTGTTCCAGCGCCGACGCCCCTTGACACCCGCCGAGCTTGACGTGATTCCGTGGCTCAAACTGCTCTCGCTCGACGAGCGCGAGCGTGCGATTGAAGACCTGCAGGTCACCGAGGCGCAGCCGGGCGACTACCTGTGCCGCACCGGGCGACCGGTGACCTACTGGTTTGGCGCCGTGGATGGTTTGCTGAAAATGAGCGCCGACAACGCGGATGGCCAGACCATGACCTTCACCGGTATCCCGCCCGGCGGCTGGTTTGGCGAGGGCACGGCCCTGAAGCGCGAAATTTACCGATACAACATCCAGGCGCTGCGCAAAAGCCTGGTGGCGGGCTTGCATGTGGACACCTTCCATTGGCTGCTTGACCACTCGATTGGTTTCAACCGCTTCGTTATGAACCAGCTCAACGAGCGCCTGGGCCAGTTCATTGCCGCGCGCGAGATTGACCGCATGACCAATCCCAACATCCGCGTGGCGCGCAGCCTGGCCGCGCTGTTCAACCCGGTGCTTTACCCCGGCCTGGGTGTGGTGCTGCGCATCACCCAACAAGAGTTGGCCTATCTGGTGGGCCTGTCGCGCCAGCGCGTCAACGAGGCCCTGAACACGCTGGCGGCACACAACGCGATCCGGGTCGAATACGGCGGCCTGCGCGTGACCGATCTGCAGGCGTTGCGGTCCCATCATTTTTAGTGTGAGAAGTTCGTATCTCTGTCGCCTGGATGTAGCGCAGCGCAATCCGGGAAGTTTTTCGTCGGACTAAATTCAGTCTAAAATCAGACTCACTCCGACTCACTCTCAGGCCTTATGAAACTGCACACGCACATCAAACCTATCAGCTACCTGAAGAGTCACGCAGCGCAGATCGTGACGGAGTTGAACGAAAGTCGCGAGCCGATGATCATCACCCAAAATGGCACAGCCACGCTGGTCGTGATGGATGTTAAAAGTTACCAGGCGCATGAAGACACACTGGCACTGCTAAAGCTTCTGGCAATGGGTCAGCACGACATTGAACAGGGCCGATTTCGGGATGCCGAAGACGTTTTTTCCAGCATCGCGCAACTCGAACCCACATGAAAATCGTGATCCTGGCGTCGGCGGAGCTCGATTTGCATGACTTGCGCGCCTACATCGTCAAAGATTTTTCTGCAGCGACATGGCAAACGACTTTTAAACAAATCAAAGCCAGCATTCGGAATTTGGCCAGTTTCCCGCTGCTGGGCTCTGTCCCGGATGAACTTCAAACGCTCAACCTGACGCAATACCGCCAAGTGCTCAGCGGCCAAAACCGAATCATCTACGAGGTGCGCCAAGACACCATCTACATCCACCTCGTTGTCGATTCACGCCGCGATTTGCAGTCTTTCTTGCTGCGCCGCCTGGTGCGCTAAGGACTTTAAATTTAA
>NZ_JAABQC010000044.1 GCF_011391645.1 Rhodoferax sp.
GCTTGACGATGGTGGCCGGCTCGGTCAGGTCGAAGATGACGGCCGAGTAGAGCGTGTCGCGGTTCATGCGAATCACGCCCTGTTGGTCGATCGGCGTGGGCTGGCGAATGTGCAGGAATTTGCCAAAAGCGCCTTGCTTGGCGTAACGGGTGAGCGTCATGTCGGTTTCGGCACGGACGAAGTTGTCGACCGTCACCGGTTCCGGAATTTCCGTGGTTTTCTTGTGCTTATTCATGTCTTTCTCCTGTTGTTCAAGATTCGTCGTCTTGTTTGTGGGCAGGGGACCGCGCCTGACGGGTGCGGCCCCCGCTCACCGTTTGTGCCTATTGCCGCGCCATGGCAATGCGGATCACGTCGGCGGGGTCAAGCACGTGCTTGCCGTCGTCCTCGGCGATCGAGAGCAGCACGGCCTTGACCTTGCCGTTGAAGGCATTGTCACCCGACTTGTAGTCTGGCGAGACCGCCGAGCCGCCGTCCTTGCCCACGTCGCAGCCGTCGTCGGCCGAGAAGATGAACGCCAGCGTTGCACCAACCTCGCCTTCGCCGTCCTTCTGGCCGTTCACGTACAGCGTGACCTTGCCGCCCTTGCCCAGGCCGCCGCCGGCGTAGGCAAACTCCATGCGCACCTGGTGCTCGCCCGCCGGCAGCGGCGTGGCACCCTCGACCATGAAGTGCTTGAAGCCGCCCCAGTTGTAGCAGTACTTGAGCTTGCCGTCGTGGGCATACAGCGCCCAGCCGCCAATGTCGGCGCCCTGGGCGATGATGACACCCTTGGCACCGCCTTGCGGCACCACGATCTGGGCGGTGACCGAGTGCGACTTGTTCTTGACGTTGAGGACGCAGTTTTCCGACAGATGGCCCATGCCGCCGGCCAGCAGTTGGGTCTTGCCGTGGACCAGAATCGGGCGTCCGGCGGTGTCGGGGTTGATTTTTTCCATCATCCGGTCGTCGATGGGCAGCACCTTGTTGCGCACCGCCTCGATGATGAACAAGCGTTGCATTTCGCGCAGCTTGTCGGGCATCTCCTTGGACAAGTCCTTTGACTGGGTCCAGTCCGTGGTGGTGTCGTAGAGTTCCCACACGTCGTCGTCGAGTTCAGGTTTGGGGCCCATGATCCACGGCGTGTAGTGCTTGGTCACCGCGGTCCAGCCCTTGTGGTAGATGGCGCGGTTGCCCATGACCTCGAAGTACTGGGTGTCGTGGAATTCCGGCGCCTTGGCGTCGTTGAACGAGTCGAGCATGCTGACGCCGTCAAAGGGGTCCTGCGAGATTCCGTCGACCGCCACCGGCTGGGGCAAGCCTGCCGCCTCAAGAATGGTCGGCGCCACGTCGATCACATGCGTGAAATGGGTGCGCTGCTCACCCTTGGCCCGGATGCCCTTGGGCCAGTGCACGATGGTGCCGTTGCGGGTGCCGCCAAAGTGCGAGGCCACCTGCTTGGTCCACTGGTACGGGGTGTTCATCGCGTGCGCCCAACCCACCGCAAAATGGTTGTACGAGTCAGGACCGCCCAGCATGTCGATCCGCTCGGTGAGGTACTCGGCGGTCTCGAGCGACTGCAGGCCGTTGAAGTAGCTCATCTCGTTGAAGCAGCCGTTGACCGAGCCCTCGGCGGAGGCGCCGTTGTCGCCGATGATGTAGTAGATCAGCGTGTTGTCGGCGATGCCGAGTGTCTCCAGGTTGTCGATGAGCCGCCCGACATGGTAGTCGGTGAACTCCAGGAAGCCCGCATAGACCTCCATCTGGCGGCGCAGCACCGGCTTGAAGGCTTCGGGCATGTCGTCCCAGCCGGGCACGTCCTTGGGGCGCGGGGTGAGTTGGGCATCCGGCGGGATCACACCCAGCTTTTTCTGGCGGGCAAAGGTTTCCTCGCGCAGCGCGTCCCAGCCGGCGTCGAACTTGCCCTTGTACTTGTCGGCCCATTCCTTGGCCACGTGGTGCGGGGCGTGGGTGGCGCCGGGGGCGAAGTAGGCGAAGAAGGGTTTGTTGGGGGCGAGCGACTTTTGCTGCTGGATCCAGCCGATGGCTTTGTCGGTCATGTCTTCCATGAGGTGGTAGCCCTCTTCGGGTGACTTGGGCGCCTCGATCGGGGTGGTGCCCTCGTACAGCGACGGGTACCACTGGTGCGCCTCGCCGCCGATGAAGCCATAAAAATACTCAAAGCCGCCGCCGCCCGTGGGCCACTGGTCGAACGGGCCGGCCGGGCTGGACTGCCACACCGGCACCTCATGGCACTTGCCGAACTGCGCGGTGTTGTAGCCGTTGAGCTTGAGCGTCTTGGCCAGCGGTGAAATCGAATTGGGCAGCACCGACGAATAACCCGGCTGGCCGGTGGCAATCTCGGTGATGCCGGCCATGCCGGCGTTGTGGTGGTTGCGCCCAGACAGCAGGGCCGCGCGGGTGGCCGAGCAGATGGCCGTGGTGTGGAAACGGTTGTACTTGAGCCCGCCGGCCGCCAGCTTCTCGGCCGCCGGCGTGGCGACGGGGCCGCCAAAGGCGCTGGAGGCACCAAAACCGACATCGTCGATCAGCACAATGAGCACGTTGGGCGCACCCTCGGGCGGACGCAACTGTTCGATCGGCGTCTTGACCATGTCCGGGTCTTTGGCGTCGTACGGGATGAACCGCGCGGGCACCGTGTTGCGCATCGGCAGATGCGAACGGGGTTTGTTGTCTGGAGTGGTCATGAGATTTCCTTTCTTTTGAGTGAGATTTTGAAACTGCCTGAAAAATCAACAAATCATCTTAGTGCGGCCAATGAAACGCTTGGTTGACAAAAATCATGCCGGTGCCTGCACAGCCGCGTTTTGCTGCGGCATCTGCATGATCTCGTCGGCATAGCGCCCCTGGCTGATGAGCTTGGCCATGGTCTTCATCGACGGGTCGATGTGGGTGAAGAACGCCTTGTAGCCGGCACACAAATAATTGAGCCCGTCTTCGCCATCGGGCGTCTGGATGAATCGGTTGCGCGGACATTCGCCATAACAGGCAAACAGCACCGGGCATTCCTTGCAGTATTTGGGCAGGGTGTCGAACTTGTTCTGGCCAAAGCGGCGCTGTTTCTCCGAGGTAACCAGCGCCCCCAGCGGGGTTTGCCCGATGTTGCCCAGCAGGTGATCGGGCTCGACAAAGTGGTCGCAGGAGTAGACGTCGCCGTTGTGCTCCATCACCAGGGCGCTGCCGCAGGTGGGCGAGACCACGCACGCGTTGTGCTGCCCGAGCCAGCTGCCCAGCGCCACGTCGAAGGTGGTGACATAGACTGTGCCGACGTCATGCTGCACCCATTCGTCGAAGATGCCGTTGAGAAAGCTGCCAAACTGCTCAGCGGTGACCGAGCGATCTGTCACCAGGTGGCCTTCCTGCTTGTAGAGCGGCCGGTCAACGCCCCGGTGCCCGCCCCAGCCCTGGTTGGCAAAGGCAATGGTTTGCTCGGTGGCGCGCTCGACGATCGGAATCAGCTGGATGTACTGCGCCTTGAGCTCGTCGCGGAAAAATTTATAAACCTCAAGCGGATGGTCGGCATTGGCGGCGTTGATGGTGCACAGGATGTTGACGTCCACATCATGCTGGCGCAGGCAGTTCCAGCCGCGAATCACGTCGTCAAAGCTGCCCCGGCCCTGTTTGTCGATGCGGTAGGCGTCGTGCATGGCGCGCGGCCCGTCAACGCTCAGGCCCACCAGGTAATTGTTTTCCTTGAAGAACGCGGCCCATTCGTCATCAACCAGCGTGCCGTTGGTTTGCAGGGTGTGCAGAATGCTTTGGTGATGCGGCTTGCGGTACCGATTGGCCAGTTCGACCGAACGCTTGTAAAAGTCAAGCCCGCGCAGCATCGGCTCGCCGCCCTGCCAGGCCACCTGCACCTGCGGGCCGGGTGACGACGCCATCAGCTGGGCAATGTAGGCCTCAAGGGTGGCCTCGCTCATCAGCGGGCTCTCGCGCTCGCCGTAGAGATTTTCCTTGGACAGGAAAAAACAGTATTTGCAGCCCAGGTTGCAGGCGGCACCCGCCGGCTTGGCCAGCAAATGGTAATCAGGCATGGTGGCGGGCGAACTGCTGCTGCGTGGTCAGGCTGGGATGAGGCTTATTCGACCTTCACAACCACATATTGGCTACCCGATGCCTGGTAATACGTGGTGCCGCTTTGGTACAAAGTGACGCCTTCGATCACGACAATCGTGGCGGCAGGTGGTGGCGCGGGAACATAAATGCTGGTGGCGACAACACGCCGCGTGGTGCGGCGGGCCACACCCGCAACGCTCACGGGGGTCAATGGCCTGCCAACAATGGCCTGTGCCTCGTTGAAGAATGAGCCGCTTGCAGAAAGTCCGTCTGGTGCCAGGTCAATGACGGCCAGCGTCACACCAAACAGCATGATTCCAATGCTTGAATACTTCATCATTTGCTCCCTTTTTGGATGGTGATCTCACCGGTTTCATCAACCGCAAGACGCTCGAGTTTTTCTGCGCCCTTCGGGGCGACGAAGGTGAATCGGCTGGCATTCACTGCCGGTTTGAGATTCCAGTTGGAAAACTGCACGCTGTACTGCGGCGCACCGGCCAAGAATTTGGTCGTGATCACATACTTCATGGGCAGCGGCTCATCGCCAGCTTTCACCCACAACTGCCAATCGACTTTTGCGGTGCGAAAAGCCAGGTGGTGGCTTTCGATGCCGCCCACAATTTCAGTGCCGTAATAGCCGCTGCTGATGATGCCCGACGAAAGCCTGGCATACGGGTCAGAGGTCAGCAGGTCGCTGCCCGGCAAGTTGATGCCGATGCCAATTTCGAGCGCGTTTATCGCATCGTCTATGCCACCTGTGAGGGCCTGCTGCACGTAGGCGTTCACTTTTTTGCCGTATAGCGTCAAGTTCTTGCCGTCATAGGAGACCTCGGCATCGACAAACCCACCCTGTCGCGCCACATGCAAACGCGATGGTCGCTCCAAAACCGCGGTGGCTGAACTGTTGAATTGCAGTTTCTGGCTTTCTTGCGTGATGATCTCGTTGCTGATGTCAGCATTCACACTAAAAGCCTTGGTGCCTGCCATGAATTTGGACATGGCGCGCAAAATGGCATCGGCATCAGGATTGATCGCCTCGGCAGCCAGTGCTGTTCCACCGGCCAGACTGAGGGCCACTGCCAAGGGTATGGCCCGCAAGCCGCGCATTTTCAATATCTCATGTTTCATGTGACTATTCCTCGCTGTTAAAAAATGGTTGCCGGTACTTGAATGGGGTGGCCGCTGTGTTTAGCCCTTCAAGGGGTTTGCGCTGTTGTCAAAAGAGCTGCCCATGGTGCTCCCTATGAGTTTTTGATCAAAGTGGAAGCAGAGTTTAGCCATATTTTTACCAAATTTGTATACATTTTGCGACAACCCACACCGGCCCGAAAAAATCTGGCAGGGGATCGGCTAAAGCTGCGACGGCAAGGCGCAAGCCGGTGCCAAGGCCCGTCGTGACCCGCAGAAAATGCTGGCAGATTTGCACAAGATTCGGCCCGGCGCGCAGCTGCCATTTCAGTCGCTGGCTGGCAATGCGTTGGTCATGCCGGTTCAATTTGTGGTTTAATTTTTTGGGGTCGCGCGCTGGCCAGATTCATGTGTCACCACTCAATCTGACCCGCCTGGTCGAGTCGCCCGGGTCGCGTAGTTAGCATATTTGCGCTGGCGGCACCATTCAATCAAAGTGCTGGAGGCCACATGGCAATGCATGAATCATCTGATAGCGGGCACAGCCCTGACGCGCACCGCGATTTTTCTCTGGTGCGCGGAGGGCCGTTCTTTGATTTGCTCCACAGGCTCCGGCTGGTCGATGATGCGATGGAATGGGTGCCCCGACGCGTGGTGGTGCTGGTGCTGCTGACCTGGCTGCCTTTGCTGCTGCTGTCAACGTTTGAGGGCCATTTGTTTGGCAGCGGCACCAGCGCGGCTTTTTTGAACGACATCGACGTGCATGCGCGTTACCTGGTGGCCTTGCCCTTGTTTCTTGTCGCAGAAGTGATGGCCCACCGGCGGCTGCGTTTCCTGCCGCAGGAGTTTTTGGAACGTGACCTGATCCCCGGCAAGGCCAAGATTCAGTTTGATGCGGCGGTGGCCTCGGCGCGCCGGTTGAGCGAATCAAAGTTGGCTGAGGCGTTGCTGATTGGGCTGATCTACGGCGCTGGCATCATGATGGCCTGGCATCAATACATCTCGCTTGACAAACTCACCTGGTACGCGACACCGACAGCCGATGGCCCCAGGCTGACGCTGGCCGGAATGTGGTTCAGCTTTGTCAGCCTGCCGATGTTTCAGTTCCTGATGTTGCGCTGGCAATACCGCGTGCTGATCTGGGGCCGGTTCATCTGGCAGGTCTCGCGCATCAAGCTCAGCCTGATCCCGACGCACCCTGACTGCCTCGGCGGCCTCGGATTTTTGAGCAGCAAGATGCGCGCATTTGTGCCGCTGGTCGCGGCGTATGGTGCGCTGCTGGCGGGTCAAATTGCGCTGCGCATCTTCCACGCGGGTGCGCAGCTGACTGACTACAAGGTTGAAATTGCCTTGCTGGTTGGTTTCTTGCTGCTGGAATTGATTGTCCCGATGCTGTTCTTCACGCGGCAGCTCGAAGCGTTGCAGCGTTATGGTGGCCGCAAATACGGCACTTTGGCGCAACGTTGTGCGCGCGAATTTGATGCCAAGTGGCTGCGCGGCACGCCACCTGATGAGCCGCTGCTGGGCAGCGCCGACATTCAGTCTCTGGCTGACATGGGCAACAGCTTTGGCGTGGTGCGCGGGATAGGTTTTATACCCGTCACAAAAGAAGCGGTCTTGATGATCGTGGTGGCCACACTGCTGCCGATCGCGCCACTTGTGCTGACCATGATGCCGCTGAATGAACTGCTTAGAAAATTTGCGGGTATATTCTTTTAGCCAAGGAACCCCGCGCTGGCCGTGGTCAACGCCAATACCTGACTGGCCGTTTACTTGAGCGCCATATTGAGCTGAAACATCAGCGCTGAATTGCCCAGTGCGTCGAGTTGGACGGACCAGCCAGGCTGAAATTCATACGCCAGGGCCAGCACGATGCCGGGTGAAAAACCGTTGTAGTTGAAGGGCACTTTGTCTTCGTAGGGATCAACATAGCCGTACAGCAAGCCGGCCGTCCATTTGAACGACAAGGGTTTGACACCGAAAATGTTGTGGTAAACGCTCCCCCACGGGTAGATATAGACGCTGGGCTGGCCAAAGGAATTGCTGAACAAGACGACGCCGTCGAGCTTGCCATTGGCATGCTCACGCTCCAGACCGACCATGTACACATTTTCGTGTTCTTCGCTGGGCGAAAAATGGTAGGAATAGGGACTGATCTGAATTTCCAGCTTGGGCTTTTCGTTGACAGGCATCTCGCTGCCCGATTGGGCCAGGGCCAGTGTTGTCATCTGCGCCACAATCAGGCCCAGGGCGATGCTTGTCAATTTTTTCATGAAGATGTCAGTGGACTGGAATTTACACAAAGTGCACAGTGTAACGGTGGTTTTTTTGCGTTTGGGGCTGGTGTTGGCATTGCTGGCCACCAGCGGTTGCGCCTGGCTGAATAATTACCAACGCCAGCTCATTTACCGCCCGACAGCCGGTGTTCCTGCCGATTTTGCCGGCCTGCGCGCTGGCGACGAGCGCTATTGGGTCAGTGTGCCAGGCGCTGACGCGCCGCAACAGGTGGCGGTCTGGTGGCTGCCACACGCCTCGCCTGACGCCCCGACGCTGCTGTACCTGCACGGCACTTTCCGCAATTTGTTCAGCAACCTGCGCAAAATCGAAGCCCTGCGCTCGGCCGGCTTTTCGGTGCTGGCGGTGGACTACCGGGGCTGGGGTGAAAGCAGCGTGATCACGCCCTCCGAGCAAAGCATCTCGACCGATGCCCTGGTGGCCTGGACCGAGCTCAAAAAACGCCAGCCCAACGCCGGCAAGCGTGTCATTTACGGCCACTCGATGGGCAGCGGCGCGGCGCTGGAGCTGGCCAGTCGCCTGAAAAGCCCCGCCGACTATGGTGGACTGATTCTGGAATCGGCCTTTACCAGTTTCAGCGACATTGCCGCCTCAGCGGGTTGGTGGGCCAGCCTGGTGAGCCTGTTCAATACCGAGCGTTTTGATTCCATCAATAAAATTGCCGGAGTGCAGACGCCGATCTTGATGTTGCACGGCAGCCGGGACCACACCGTTCCGGTCAATCTGGGCGAACGCCTGTTTGCTGCGGCCAACCCACCCAAGCAATGGCTTGCCATCGAGAATGCCAGGCACAGCGACCTCGACCTGGCCGACCCCGCGCTCTACCAGGCCACCTTGAGCGGCTTTGCCGCCAGGTACCTGTCAGGCCAGTAGCGCCAGCAAACCTGCGGTGGAGGCGTCGAGCCCGGTCACATCGCCGCTGCCCAGCCGCGCCTCGACATCTTTGGCCAGCACCTTGCCCAACTCCACGCCCCACTGGTCAAAGCTGTTGATGCCCCAGACCGAGCCACTGACAAAGACACGGTGCTCTTGCAGGGCAATCAAGGCGCCCAGGCTGGCGGGGCTGAGCTCATCAAGCAGCAAAAAGGTGCTGGGCCGGTTGCCGGCAAAGTGCTTGTGGCCGCCAGCGTCTGCCTTGCCTTGCATGAGCGCCTGCGCCTGCGCCAGCGCGTTGGCCAGCAGCAACCTGTGGTGGCCGTTGAGATCATGTTTGGGCGTTTTGGCCGCCACAAACTCCACCGGCACCACGTCGGTACCCTGGTGCAGCATCTGGAAATAGGCATGCTGGCCGTTGGTGCCGGGCTCACCCCAGACCACCGGCGACGTGCCGTAGGGCAAGGCGGTGCCGGTCGCGTCGACCCGCTTGCCGTTGCTTTCCATCTCAAGCTGCTGCAGGTAGGCCGGGTAGCGTTTGAGCGCACTGTGGTAGGGGGCGACCGAGCGGCTGCCAAAATCATGGAAATTGCGGTACCACACGTCCAGCAGGCCAAGCCGCACCGGCAGGTTATGCGCCAGCGGAGCGGTGCGAAAGTGCTCGTCGATGGCATGGGCACCAGCCAAAAACTCTTTAAAACCTTGCGCGCCAATGGCAATTGCCAGCGGCAGACCGATGGCCGACCACACCGAATAGCGCCCGCCCACCCAGTCCCAAAAGCCGAACGTGGTGCTGATGCCAAAGGCGCTGGCCGCCGCCACGTTGGTGGTGAGCGCGGCAAAGTGCCGGGCAATGTCGGTGCCGCCATTGGCCTCAAACCAGGTCTTGGCCGACTGCGCGTTGGTCATGGTCTCGATGGTGGTGAAAGTTTTGCTGGCCACCAGAAACAGCGTGCTCCCAGGCCTGACTTTCCTGAGCACCGCGTTGAGCTCGTGCCCGTCCACATTCGAGACAAAGTGGAAGCGTTTGCCGGGTAGCACAAATTCGTCAAGCGCCAGCACCGCCATTTGCGGCCCGAGGTCGGAGCCGCCAATGCCGATGTTGACGATGTCGGTAATACCCGCATCGGCGCGCACAGCCTCGGCAAACGCCAGCATGGCGTTTAAGGTGGCGTGGACTTCGTTCAGTTTCTCGGCCATGTGCCGGTGCACGGATTGCGCCGGCATGGCCGGGTCCAGCGGAGGTGTTCTTAACAACCAGTGCATCACGGCGCGCTGTTCGGTGGTGTTGATGGCGTCACCGGCAAACATGGCATCGCGGTGTGATTCGACCCCGGTCTGGCGCGCCAACTCCAGCAACAATTGTTCGGTGGCAGCGTCGATCAGGTTTTTCGACAGGTCGGCAAACACATGGGGCGCGCTTTGGCTGAAGGCCTGGAAGCGCGTGGTGTCAGCGGCAAATGCGCTGCGCACATCAAAGTCACGGCCGCTGTCGGCGAATGTGGCTTGCAGAGAGGCCCAGGCGGGGGTGCGGTCACAACGAATTCGGTTCATCAATCACCTCATTGGTTAAATCATGTGCAAATGTTTTTGCGAGCCGGTCGTAGCCGCACACCCATCGCCCCGAGGGCGGGACTCCCACAAGACACCGGGCCCCACTGTAGGAGCAGCGCCCTCGCCGCGATGGCGTTTGTTTCATGGCATGCGAAGACAGAGTGATGTCAAGCCGCCAGCAACATCTGGTCGAGCTTGCCGGCATCGGCGCAAAACGCGCGAATGCCCTCGGCCAGCTTCTCGGTGCCCATGGCATCCTGATTGAGCGCAAAGCGAAAAGCCGCCTCGTCGTAGGTTACAAAAGGCAGATCCAGCGCCTGGGCCGCCTGGGCGTCGAGTGCCCGGGCCAGCGGCGCCCTGCTGTCAGCCAGTTGGGCCAGCAAGTCGGGGCTGATGGTCAGCAGGTCACAACCGGCCAGCGCGGTGATCTGGCCGATGTTGCGAAAACTCGCGCCCATGACTTCGGTGGCCACGCCGAACTTTTTGTAATAGTTGAAGATCTGCGTCACCGACTGCACCCCGGGGTCGTTGGCGCCAGCATGGTCGGCCTCGACCCAGGCCGCGCCGGCAGATTTTTTGTACCAGTCGTAGATGCGCCCGACAAACGGCGAGATCAGTTGCACTTTGGCCTGGCCGCAAGCCACCGCCTGACAGAACGAAAACAGCAGCGTCAGGTTGGTGTGAATGCCGCGCTGCTCCAGCCGGCTCGCCGCCTGAATGCCCTCCCAGGTGGCGGCCACCTTGATCAGCACGCGGTCAATGTGAATGCCTTGCGCCTGATACAGCTCAATCAGCCGCTCAGCCCGGCTGTAAGTGGCGCTGGCATCGAAGCTCAAACGGGCATCGACCTCGGTGGAAACGCGCCCCGGTATGAGCGACAAAATCTCGCAGCCAAAACGCACCAGCAACCGGTCGGTGATCTCGTCGAGCGGCCGACCGCGAAACTGCGCCACGGTTTCATCCAGCAGCGAGCGGTATTCGGGCTTTTGCACCGCTTTCAAAATCAGCGACGGGTTGGTGGTGGCGTCGGTGGGCTGAAAGGCTTCGATTTGCCGGAAGTCGCCGGTGTCGGCCACCACGGTGGTGAATTGTTTGAGGGCATCAAGTTGGTTCATGCTGACATTATCATCCGCCGCCCAGACCACAAATACAAACCTGTTACGACAGCTTGGTGTGCAACATTCACGACGGCCGGCACGCAGCGCGCCACCGTGAATGACCCTGTTCTCCGCGCGTCTAACTTTTAGTTAAATCAAACGTTTGATTTAACTACATAGAATCCTGGTCATGAAATCTGTCGCCAACCCAGACGCGCGCCTTGAGCACACGGACGCCACCCCTCAAAAACCCCTGCGCAGCGATGGCCAGCAAGCCCGTTTGCGCCTGCTTGACGCTGGCCTGGCCCTGTTTGCGGACAAAGGGTTTGCCCAAACCTCCACCCGCGAAATTGCCCAGACCGCCCAGGTCAACGTGGCCGCCATCAGCTACTACTTTGGTGACAAGGAAGGGCTGTACCGCGCGGTCTTCACCGACCCGCGTTACAACCCCAGGCTCGATGCACAGGCCCTGGTCAACGCGCCTGCCGACATCCGGACCACGGTGCGTGTTCTGCTGGCGGGTTTGACGGTATCGCTCAAGCAAAGTGACCTGACCAAACAATGCATGAAGCTTCACTTTCGGGAAATGCTGCAGCCCACGGGTGTGTGGCAAGATGAAATCGACCAAAACATCAAGCCCAACCACCAGGCGCTGGTGCACGCGTTGTGCCAGCACCTGCAACTGGCACAAGCTGACGACGATGTGCACCGGCTGGCGTTTTCGATTGCCGGCCTGGCTGTCATGCTGCACGTGGGCCACGACGTGATCACCGTCATTCGGCCCAAACTGATCGCCAGCCCTGCTGCGATTGACCTCTACGTGGAGCGCATGCTGGGCTACGCCATGGCCATGGTTGACGCTGAGGCAGAGCGCCGCGCCACCACCCGCCAGTTGCCCACATCACCCCACACCGCATCATGATGAAGTTGAACTCCCCCTGCGCACGCATCACAGGCCTGGCGCTGGCCCTGGGCCTGGCCGGTTGCGCCAACCTCATGCCACCGACCCAGGTTGACGCCTTGGTGGCACCGCAATGGCAGGCGCCGCTGCCGCACCAGGGCCAAGTGGGCGCCTTGTCGCAATGGTGGCAGCAACAAGGCGACCCGTTGCTGGTGGAACTTATCGAGGCCGCGCAGGCGGTGAGCCCTTCGGTGTCACAAGCCCTGTCACGGGTGGAGTCGGCGCGGGCCGCACGCACCACCGCCAATGCAGCCTTGTTGCCCACGCTGGATGCCTCTGCCAGCGCCACCAGGGGTGCCAGTCAACCGGATGCACCCTTGGCCACCCTCCAGACTATCAATTTGCTGGCCTCGTGGGAGTTGGACCTGGTGGGAGCCAACCGGGCCGTGAGCGAAGCCGCCGATGCCCAATTGCAGGCCAGCCAGGCCCAGTGGCACGATGCCCGCGTGTCGGTGGCGGCAGAGGTGGCGGCCACCTATTACGGCCTGTCAACCTGTTACCAACTGCTGGAGGTGGCGCGCCAGGACGCGGCGTCGCGCCAGCAGACGGCGCGCCTGACTGGCTTGAGCGCCCAGGCCGGTTTTGCCGCCCCCTCGGTGGCGGCTTTGGCACGCGCCAGCGCGGCAGATGGCAACAGCCGCGCGATAAGGCAAGCCACCTCTTGCGACCTCGACACCAAAGCCCTGGTGGCCCTGACCGGGTTGCCCGAGCCGGATTTAAGACAAAAACTGTCTCTGGCCCTTGCCGCGCCGGCGCAGGCAGCACCGGTTTCAGTGACCAGCGTGCCGGCCCAAACCCTGGCCCAACGCCCCGACGTGTTTGCCGCCGAGCGCGAGGTGGTGGTGGCGAGCGCCCTGGTGGGCAATGCCAAGGCGCAACGTTACCCACGGCTGACCCTGAACGGCTCGGTGGGCGCGCTGCGCAGCGGCATGGGCGGCAACCAGACCAGCCTGGAAACCTGGTCTTTCGGGCCGCTGACCCTGACTGTGCCGTTGTTTGACGGCGGCCAGCGCCAGGCCAATGTGGTGGCGGCCGAAGCCAGCTACACCCAGGCCATTGCGGCCTACCGCGGCAAGGTGCGCCAGGCCGTGCGCGAGGTGGAAGAAGCCCTGGTCAACCTGCAAAGCACCGACGCCCGCAAACAAGACGCCATCACGTCCACACAGGGCTACGCCGAGTCACTTCAGGCCACACAGGCCCGTTATGGGCAGGGTCTGGCCAGCCTGGTTGAACTGGAGGACGCGCGCCGCACGGCACTGGTCGCCCAATCGGCCCAACTGTTGCTGGCGCTGGAACGCAACCAGGCTTGGGTGGCGCTGTACCGCGCCCTCGGCGGGGGCTTTGACGCAGCCCAGCCCGGCGTCGCGTTGTAGACCAGCCGCCACACCCTACTCCCAATAACCAATAAGAACACCATGAACCGTACACCCTTCAAACCCCGCACGCTGGGCCTGATCGCCGCCGCTGTGCTCGCCCTGCTCGCTTTGGGCCTGTTTGTCAATCGCACCCCAACGCCTGACCCGGCCACACCCGCAGTGACTGGCACAGCCGGCACCGCCAAGCCCTCGCTGACCGTGGCCGTGATTGAAGCAAAAAGCGGCATGCTGCCCATCAAGCTGGCGGCCAACGGCAGCGTGGCGGCCTGGCAGGAGGCCAGCATTGGCGCCGAAACCAGTGGCCTGCGCGTGGCTGAATTACATGCCAGCGTGGGCGACCAGGTAAAGAAAGGCCAGCTGTTGGCCAGCTTTGCCGCCGAGAGTGTGCAGGCCGACGTGGCCCTGGCCCGCGCCGCCGTGGCTGAGGCCCAAGCCAACGCGCAAGAAGCCCTGGCCAATGGCGACCGCGCCCGTGCCATCCAGGGCACCGGTGCCATCAGCGCCCAGCAAATCAACCAGTACCTGACGCAGGAGCAAACCGCCCAGGCCCGCGTGGCCTCTGCCAAAGCCCAGCTCGACTCACAACTGCTGCGCCTCAAGCAGACCCGGTTGCTGGCGCCTGACAGCGGCATCATCTCCAGCCGCAGTGCCACCGTGGGCTCGGTGGTGGCGGCTGGCACCGAGATGTTCAGGCTCATTCGCCAGGGCCGCCTGGAGTGGCGCGGCGAGGTGACCTCGGCCGAACTGGGCCGCTTGAGCACGGGCACCGGGGTGGTCGTGACCGCGCCGGGCGGTGCCCAGGTCAAGGGCCGGGTGCGCACGCTGGCTCCCACGGTGGACGCGACCAGCCGCAACGGCCTGGTCTATGTGGATTTGATCAGCCCGCTGGCGGGCAACAAGCCAATGGCCAACGCCTTCAAGCCCGGCATGTACGCGCGCGGCGAGTTCGAGTTGGGCAGTTCTACCGCCTTGAGCGTGCCGCAAACGGCGGTGGTGGTGCGCGACGGCTTCAGTTATGTGTACCGCGTGGGCCCCGACAACCGCGTGACCCAGCTCAAGGTGCAAACCGGCCGGATTGTGGGCGAGCAGATCGAGATTCAAAGCGGCGTGAAACCCGAGGACAAGCTGGTGGCCAGCGGCGGCAGTTTCCTGAGCGACGGCGACCTGGTGCGGGTGGTGGACGCGGCACTGGCCCCATCAGCACCTGCGCAAGCAGCTTCCAAGTAAGGAGCGCTGGCGATGAACGTTTCTGCCTGGTCGATCAAAAACCCCATCCCTGCGGTCATGCTCTTTGTGATGCTGACCTTTGCCGGCATGCTGGCCTTCAAGTCCATGAAAGTGCAGCAGTTTCCTGACCTGGAACTGCCCACCGTCACCGTGTCGGCCTCGCTGCCCGGCGCGGCACCGGCGCAACTGGAGACCGAAGTGGCGCGCAAGCTTGAAAACGCCATTGCGCCGTTGCAAGGCCTGAAAAACATCTACACCAAGGTGCAGGACGGCGGCGTGACCGTGACCGCCGAGTTCCGCCTGGAAAAACCCACGCAGGAAGCGGTGGACGATGTGCGCAGCGCGGTGCAAGGCGTGCGCAGTGACCTGCCCAGCGACGTGCGCGACCCGGTGGTGAGCAAGGTCAACCTGTCAGGCGCACCGATTCTGGCCATCACCATCCGCTCACCCAAAATGGACGACGAGGCGCTGAGCTGGTTTGTGGACAACACCGTGGCGCGCCGCCTGCTGGGCGTCAAGGGCGTCGGCTCAGTGGTGCGTGTGGGGGGCGTCAACCGCCAGGTTGAGGTGGCGCTGGACCCTTTGAGACTCCAGTCGCTGGGCGCGACCGCAGCCGATGTGTCGCGCCAATTGCGCCAGGTTCAACTGGATGCCGCCGGCGGCCGCGCCGACCTGGGTGGCAGCGAGCAACCCATGCGCACGCTGGCCACGGTCAAGACCGTGGAGGAGCTGGCACAGATTGAATTCACCCTGGCCAGCGGCCAGCGCGTCCGGCTCGACCAAGTGGCCAGCGTGCGCGACACCGTGGCCGAGCCGCGCGCGCTGGCCCTGCTCAACGGCGTGCCAGTGGTCGGCTTTGAGATCACCCGCAGCAAAGGCGCCAGCGAGGTCGAGGTAGGGGCCGCGGTGCAACTGGCGCTGAACGAGCTCAAAGCGCAGCACCCTGACATTGAACTCACCCAGGCCTTTGACTTTGTGCAGCCGGTGGCCGAGGAGTTTGAGGCGTCGATGGTCATGCTGATCGAAGGCGCGATTCTGGCAGTGATTGTGGTGTGGCTGTTCTTGCGCAATGTGCGCGCCACCTTTGTCTCGGCGGTGGCCTTGCCGCTGTCGGTCATTCCGGCCTTCATTGGCATGGCCTACCTGGGGTTTTCCATCAACACCGTGACGCTCCTGGCGCTCTCGCTGGTGATCGGGGTGCTGGTGGACGACGCGATTGTGGAGGTGGAAAACATCGAGCGCCACCTGAACATGGGCAAGACGCCGTACCAGGCCGCCATGGAAGCCACCAACGAAATTGGCCTGGCGGTGGTGGCCACCACCTTCACGCTGATTGCGGTGTTTTTGCCAACGGCCTTCATGGCGGGCATTCCGGGCAAATTCTTCAAGCAATTTGGCTGGACCGCCGCGCTTGCCGTGTTTGCGTCCTTGGTGGTGGCGCGGGTGCTGACGCCCATGATGGCCGCCTACATCATGAAGCGCAGCCCGCGCCCGCACAAAGACCCGTTCTGGATGCCCGCCTACCTGCGCGCCAGCCGCTGGGCGCTGAACCATCGCTGGATCACGCTGGGGCTGGCGGGCGCGTTCTTCATCGGCTCGATTGCACTCATTCCGTTGCTGCCCAAGGGCTTCATCCCGCCTGACGACAACTCGCAAACCCAGGTTTACCTGGAGCTGCCGCCCGGTGCCACGCTGAGCCAGACCCGTGCGGCAGCCGAAGCCGCGCGCCAGTTGCTGACCCAGGTGGCGCATGTCAAAAGTGTTTACACCACCATTGGCGGCGGCGCGGCGGGCTCTGACCCGTTTGCGCCGTCCGGCACCACCGAGGTGCGCAAGGCCACCCTGACCGTGCTGCTCACCGAGCGCGGCCAGCGGCCCCGCAAACAAGGCATCGAGACCGCGATTCGCGTCGCCATGGCCGAGTTGCCGGGCGTGCGCAGCAAGGTCGGCCTGGGCGGCTCCGGCGAGAAGTACCAGCTGGTGCTCACCGGCGAAGACCCGCAGGCGCTGGCCACCGCCGCCGCAGCGGTAGAGAAAGACCTGCGCACCATCCCCGGCCTGGGCAGTATCACGTCAAGTGCCAGCCTGATCCGCTCAGAGATTGCCGTGCGCCCCGACTTTGCCCGCGCCGCAGACCTGGGCGTGACCAGCAGCGCCATTGGCGAAACCCTGCGCATTGCCACCGTGGGGGATTACGACACCGCGCTGGCCAAGCTCAACCTGAGCCAGCGCCAGGTGCCGATCGTGGTCAAACTCGACAGCAACGCCCGGCAAGACCTTGACCTGCTGGGCCGGCTGGCCGTGCCTGGTGTCAAAGGCCCGGTGATGCTGAGCCAGGTAGCCACGCTGGAAGTGACCGGCGGCCCGGCCGTGATCGACCGCCTGAACCGCTCCCGCAACATCAACTTCGAGGTCGAGCTGCAAGGCGCACCGCTGGGCGACGTGACGGCCGCCGTGGCCAAACTGCCCAGCCTGCAAAATCTGCCCGCCGGTGTCAAGCAGCTCACGCTGGGTGACGCCGAAATCATGGACGAGCTGTTTGCCAGCTTTGGCCTGGCCATGTTGACCGGGGTGTTGTGCATCTATATCGTGCTGGTGCTGCTGTTCAAGGACTTTTTGCACCCTTTCACGATTCTGGCGGCGCTGCCGCTGTCACTGGGCGGCGCGTTTGTCATGCTGCTGCTGACGGGCAAGAGTTTCTCGATGCCGTCGCTGATTGGCTTGATCATGCTGATGGGCATTGCCACCAAGAACTCGATTTTGCTGGTGGAATACGCCATCGTGGCACGGCGCGGGCACGATGGCAGCGACGGGCTGCCGGTGGTGGCGGGCATGAGCCGTTTTGACGCGCTGCTGGATGCCTGCCACAAACGCGCGCGCCCGATTGTCATGACCACCCTGGCCATGGGCGCGGGCATGGTGCCGCTGGCGGTGGGCTGGGGCGCCGCCGACAGCAGCTTCAGAAGCCCGATGGCGGTGGCGGTGATTGGCGGCTTGATCACTTCAACCGTGCTGAGCCTGCTGGTGATTCCGTCAGTGTTTACCGTGATGGACGATTTTGAACACTTTCTGGGTCGGGTCAAGCGCTGGGTGTGGCGTGAAAAAGCCGGGAATGACGGCCAGGCGAAGCAAGCCGTGAGTGGTTCTGGCGGTCTGTAAAAATCAGCTTTGCGGATTACACCGCGGCCACCACCGACACCCCGTGGTCGGCCAGCGTCAGGCCCACTTCATTGCCGATGGTCAGCACATCCGTCAGGTCAGGCGAAACCACAAAAATCGGGCCAAGAGCGGTCTCGAAGGTGTACTCAAAAAAGCTGCCCAGATAAGCCAGCTTGAGCAGTTTGGCGGCCAGCCCGCTGCCAGTCTGCCGTGGTCGACTGAAGTCGCCCCCACAGACGACAGCAGATTACCGCGGCAGGGAGTTCACTTCTTTTTCCCACTTGGCGATCAGGCGCTTGCGCTCAGCCGATGCGCCGTACTTGGCGTAGTCGTAGTTGATGAACTTGATCTTCTTGAAGTCGGGCACGTTTTTGTCGACCTTGGCGGCCTTGTTGGACGGCACCTGGAACTGCTTGGCCGCAGCCGCCATTTCTTGGGCCGCGGGGGTCAATGCCCACTCATAAAACTTCTTGGCCGCCTCAAGATTGCGCGCGCCCTTGATGATGCTCATGGAGCCGATTTCGGCGCCAGTGCCGTCGGTCGGCGTGATGGCATCCACCGGGAAACCGTTGAGCCTTTCACCCGGCGCATCGTGCACAAAGCTGATCGACACCGTGGTTTCGCCACGTGCCGCCGCCTTGATCGGGCCGGTGCCGCTGCGGGTGTACTGGCTGATGTTCTTGTGCAGCTTTTTCATGTACTCGAAAGCCTGGTCCTCACCCATCATCTGCACCAGCGTGGCCACCATGGTGTAGGCGGTGCCGCTGGAAACCGGGTTGGCCACCTGGATTTCACCCTTGAGGGCCGGGTTCAACAGGTCGTTCCAGGTTTTGGGAATCGGGATTTTTTTCTTGGCGAGCAGTTCGGTGTTGTAGCCAAAGCCCAGAGGGCCGGAATAAATGCCCACCGTGCGGTATTTTGACTGCTCGGCCTGCTGCTGCGCCCAGGTTTGCAACTGCGGCAGCGTGGCGGACTTGTATTCGAGCGACAGGCCCTGCTCAGCCGCCTGCAAATGCGGATCGCCTGTGCCGCCAAACCAGATGTCGGTCTTGGGGTTGTCCTTTTCAGCAATCACCTGCGCCAGCGCCTCGCCAGAACCTTTCATCGAGATGTTGATTTTGGTGCCGGTGGTTTTGGCATAGACCGTGCCGATCATGTTGCACCACTCGGCCTGCACCGAACAAATCACATTGACGGTTTGCGCCTGCGCCAAACCAGCCGTCAAACCCAACAAGGACACCAGCAACAACTTCTTCGTGAAAACCCCTGTGATGCCCCGGCCAGCCAAGTCAGGGCGATTGATAGAACAGGCGTCAGCTTACCCCTCTTTGACCCCCTCAATAGCTGGGGAAAACGCCATATCGATGCAAATTCATCGGATGAATCAGGTCCAACAGGTGGCTTCAATCTGCAGTCGTGGTCATTCCACCTTGAAATTGAACACCTGGGTGGCAATCACCTCGTCGCCATCGGTCACACAGGTGTACTGCATGATGGCCGCCTTCACCGCCGCGTGAAAGACACTCGGACCCGACAGGATGGTGACCTCCATAATCTTGCCCTCCCTGACAAGGATCTGCGCCTTGACCACGCCTTCAATGCCATCCCTCAAGGCCCGGCGCGGCATCTCGGGGGCCACCTGCCTGGGGCAAACCAGGCCAATGCTGGCGCGCCTGGGGCCCATGGCCACAGGCAGCGGCGCGGGGGGTGGCGGCGACATGGCAACCGGCTCTGGCGGCGTTGCCGCTGAAGCGATCACCGGCGCGCTGCTGATGACTTGCGGTGTCACATCGGGTGGCGGCACGTAGGGCAGTGGCGGCGCCTGCACCCTGGGAGCTGCGGGTAGCTTCTCCACCTTTTTGGGTGGCGGGGGTGGGGGTGGAATGATGACTTCCTGGATCACCACGGCTTCAAGCGGCTTCTTGATGAAGTTCAGACCCTGGCGCGCCATGCCCGAGACCAGCGCGTAACCGATGAGGGCGTGCAGCGCAATCACAATGACCAAGCCGGTGACGCGCCGCGAAGGGTCGCGCGGCGCAAAGCGATCGTCCGGATCAAGGCTCCTCATTGGGCAAACTGCTCGGCACCGATGACCGCAATCTTGTTCAGGCCCAGGCGCTTGCTGCTGGAGAGCACGTTGGCAAAGACGGCATATTGGGCGTCCTTGTTGGGCCGGATGTGAACCTCCGGCTGGGGCGCCAGGGGCGCAATGGCTTTCATCTTTTCATCAAGCTCCAGCGCACTCACCGGCAAACCCTGCCAGTAAACCACGCTTTTCGCGTCGATATCAATCTGTACCTTGTCGGGCTTGGCAAGGCTGGCGGGCGGCGCACCGACCGGCATTTCCAGGTTGACGGAGTGCAACTGGATCGGGATGGTGATGATCAGCATGACCAGCAAGACCAGCATCACGTCAATCAGCGGCGTGGTGTTGATCTCCATCATGACCTCGGGTTCAGCCGAATTGCCGGTGTTGGTTGCGCGCAGTGCCATGGGTT
>NZ_JAABQC010000045.1 GCF_011391645.1 Rhodoferax sp.
ATCGGCACCGCCAGCACCTTGCCGTCCATGCCGGCTTCGTCTTCCATTTTCAAAATACCAATGGCGCGGCAAGTCACCACCACGCCGGGAATCAGGGGCACCGGGGTGATCACCAGCACGTCCACCGGATCGCCGTCGCCGCTGATGGTTTGCGGCACATAGCCGTAGTTGGTCGGGTAATGCATGGCCGTGCTCATGAACCGATCGACAAAAATGGCGTGGGTTTCGTGGTCGACTTCGTACTTGACCGGATCGGCGTTCATCGGGATTTCGATGATCACGTTGAACTGGTCTGGACACTTTGCTCCGGGGGTGACGTTATCTAAAGACATGCTTGCCGCCTTATGTTGAAGTTGGAATTTGAGTTAAATCAGAAACAGTCGGGATTAACCCTGATTTTACTTACTTGCCACTTGCGGATTCTGAAAAAGCCGATGTTTTGGCGTTACAGTGCGCCGGTTGGCCAATCACTCTTGCCGTACATCAAGACGCAAGCAGTGAGGAAGCAACGCAGCGGTGATGCCCAATGCGTTGCAGCACCATCTCGCGAAACAACAAACTGGAGATTCTTTTATGACAGGCAACTCAGCGCTGATCTTGGCGCTTATCTGCGGCTTGATCGCCGTCGGCTACGGCTTTTGGGCCCGAAGCTGGATTCTTTCCCAGGACGCGGGCAACGCCCGCATGCAAGAAATTGCCGCCGCCATTCAAACCGGCGCGGCCGCCTACCTGGCGCGCCAGTACAAAACCATCGCCGTGGTCGGCGCTGTGCTGACGATTCTGATTGCGGTGTTTCTGGACGGCCTGAGCGCCATCGGCTTCGTGATCGGCGCGGTGCTCTCGGGCGCCTGTGGCTTCATTGGCATGAACGTGTCGGTGCGGGCCAACGTGCGCACCGCGCAGGCGGCCACCAGAGGGATTGGCCCGGCGCTTGACGTGGCTTTCCGCGGCGGCGCCACCACCGGCATGCTGGTGGTCGGCCTGGGCCTGCTGGGCGTGACCGGGTTCTTCTGGTTTCTGATCGGCAACGGCAACCTGACGCCTGACAAGAATCTGGCGGAAATGCTCAACCCGCTGATCGGCTTTGCCTTTGGCTCATCCCTGATCTCGATCTTTGCCCGACTCGGCGGCGGCATTTTCACCAAGGGCGCTGACGTCGGTGCCGACCTGGTGGGCAAGGTTGAAGCAGGCATTCCCGAGGACGATCCACGCAACCCGGCCGTGATTGCCGACAACGTGGGCGACAACGTGGGCGACTGCGCCGGCATGGCCGCCGACCTGTTTGAAACCTACGCCGTCACGCTGATCGCCACCATGGTGCTCGGCGCTCTGGTGGTCACCGGCGCCGGCATGAGCGCGGTGGTGTATCCGCTGGCCCTGGGTGCGGTGTCGATCGTCGCGTCCATCATTGGCTGCTTCTTCGTCAAGGCCTCGCCTGGCATGAGGAACGTGATGCCGGCGTTGTACAAGGGTCTGGCGGTGGCAGGTGCGCTGTCGCTGATCGCCTTTTACTTTGTCACACTGTGGCTGATGCCTGACAACGCCATCAAGGCGTCTGGCAGCCAGCTGGCCCTGTTTGGCGCCTGCGCGGTTGGCCTGATTTTGACGGCCGCCCTGGTGGTGATCACCGAGTACTACACCGGCACCCAATACGCCCCAGTGAAGCACATCGCACAAGCCTCCACCACCGGCCACGGCACCAACATCATTGCCGGTCTGGGAGTGTCGATGCGTTCCACCGCCTGGCCGGTGATGTTTGTCTGCGTGGCCATTTACACTGCTTTTGCGCTGGCCGGCCTGTACGGCATTGCCATTGCCGCCACCTCCATGCTCAGCATGGCCGGTATTGTGGTGGCGCTGGACGCCTACGGCCCCATCACCGACAACGCCGGCGGCATTGCCGAAATGAGCGAGATGCCCAAGAGCGTACGCGACATCACTGACCCGCTGGACGCGGTGGGCAACACCACCAAGGCCGTCACCAAGGGCTATGCCATTGGTTCGGCCGGCCTGGCAGCCCTGGTGCTGTTTGCCGACTACACCCACAAGCTGGATGTTTATGGCAAGCACATCACCTTCGATTTGAGCGATCCGATGGTCATCATCGGCCTCTTTATCGGCGGCCTGATTCCCTACTTGTTCGGCGCCATGGCGATGGAGGCCGTGGGTCGCGCTGCCGGTGCCGTGGTGGTTGAAGTGCGCCGCCAGTTCCGCGACATCAAGGGCATCATGGAGGGCACGGCCAAGCCCGAATACGACACTGCGGTTGACATGCTGACCACGGCGGCCATAAAGGAAATGATGATCCCGAGCCTGTTGCCGGTGGTGGTGCCGATCCTGGTCGGTCTGATCCTCGGCCCGGCCGCCCTGGGTGGTCTGCTGATGGGCACCATCGTGACCGGCTTGTTTGTCGCGATCTCAATGTGCACCGGCGGCGGTGCCTGGGACAATGCCAAAAAATACATCGAAGACGGCAACTTTGGCGGCAAGGGCTCCGAGGCGCACAAGGCCGCTGTCACCGGCGACACCGTGGGCGACCCCTACAAAGACACCGCTGGCCCGGCCATCAATCCGCTGATCAAGATCATCAACATCGTGGCCCTGCTGATCGTGCCGGTGATGATGAAGATTCACGGCGGCTAAACGGCTTCAACTTTTGTGAAACCCGCTTCGGCGGGTTTTTTCTTGGAAACGCATCATGACCACGCAACACCATCCAGCCTCATCCACCACCGCCCTGCATTCGCTCAACCGCCTCAAGGCGGGCAATGCGCGATTTTTGGCCGGCACATCCCACGCGCCAACACTGCAAAGCGAAATCCTCTCGGAACTCGCGCAGGCGCAGCAACCCTATGCCACGATCCTGAGTTGCAGCGACAGCCGGGTGCCGCCCGAGCTGGTTTTCGATGCCTGGCTGGGCGAGCTTTTTATCATCCGGGTGGCCGGCAACGTGCTCGGGCCAACAATCGCCGGCAGCTTGCAATACGCCCACACCCATTTGCACACCCCCCTGTTTGTGGTGATGGGTCACGAGGGCTGCGGTGCGATCCAGGCCGCAGTCGCCACAAAATTTCATGAAGAACCGCATCCGGAGCGCATTGCCGACCTGCTGAAAAACATTCTTCCCGCGCTGGATGACATTGACCCTACCCTGCCCCACGACCAATTTGTGCTGGCAGCTGTTGAAGCCAATGTGCGCCACACGGTGCAAATATTGCGCGCTTCACCCGCCGGGAAAGAGCACCAGACTGATGGCGAAGTGCAAGTGCTCGGCGCGGTGTACAGCCTGCACACCGGCCAGGTGAGGTTTCTGGAAGACTGACGGCTCTGCAGGCTGGCGCGCAAAAGAACACCCCCAGAAAAAGCGGTATATCAAGCGTGACAAAATAAGGGACGGGCGTCTTCAAGTGTCGCCACAGCTTCTTTACACCTATTGATTGCCCTCATGACCGATCGTCATACCCACCGCGTGATTCCGCTGCAAGACCTGCGTCCTGAGACGCTGCCCCTGCCCACTGACGCGCTCGACCCGAGTTTGCGCATCCAACCCAATGGACTGCTGGCAGACACCCGCGGCAGGGCCTTGCGCGACCTGCGCATCAGCGTCACTGATCGCTGCAACTTCAGGTGCAACTACTGCATGCCCAAGGAAATTTTTGACAAGGACTACGCGTACCTGCCGCACAGCGCCTTGCTGTCGTTTGAGGAGATCACACGGTTGGCGCGCCAGTTCATCGCCCATGGCGTGCAAAAAATCAGACTGACCGGGGGCGAGCCGCTGCTGCGAAAAAACCTGGAGCAACTCGTCGCCCAGCTCGCCGCCCTGCGCACGCTGGACGGCACCCCTCTGGATATCACCCTCACCACCAACGGCTCGCTGCTGGTGCGCAAGGCCCAGGCCCTGCAAGATGCGGGACTCAGGCGTGTGACGGTGAGCCTGGACGGGCTCGACGACGCGGTGTTTCGCGCCATGAACGACGTGGACTTTCCGGTGGCCGACGTGCTGGCGGGCATCGAGGCCGCGCGCGCCGCCGGCCTGGGGCCAATCAAGATCAACATGGTGGTCAAGCGCGGCACCAATGAGCAGGAAATTTTGCCCATGGCGCGGCACTTTCGGGGCAGCGGCATGGTGCTGCGCTTTATCGAGTACATGGACGTGGGCGCCACCAACGGCTGGCGCATGAACGAGGTCATGCCCTCCGCTGAAGTGGTCAAGCTGATCCAGTCTGAGCTGCCGCTGGTGGCGCTTGAGGCATCGCAGCCCGGTGAAACCGCGCAGCGCTGGGGCTATGCCGACGCCCACGGCCGCCATGACCCCGCGCTGGGCGAAATTGGCGTCATCAGCAGCGTCACACAAGCCTTTTGCCACAGTTGCAACCGGGCGCGCCTGTCCACCGAAGGGCAACTGTATTTGTGCCTGTTTGCTGAAAAAGGCTACGACTTGCGCAGCCTGCTGCGTGGCGGTGCGTCTGATGTTGACCTGGCAAATGCGATAGGTCATATCTGGCAGGCCAGGAATGACAACTATTCAGAACAGCGCAGCGCCATGCCGCTTGATTCTGGCGCTGCTGTCAAGCGGGTTGAAATGAGTTACATCGGAGGTTGATTTGATCCATCCAGCTGACATTACCGCCGTGATCCTGGCGGGCGGGCGCGGCTCGCGCATGGGCGGGGTCGACAAGGGCCTGCAGAACTTCAACGGCTTGCCGCTGGCGCTGCACACCCTGACCCGCCTGCAGATGAGCGGCGGCGTCGGCCAGATCATGATCAACGCGAACCGCAACCTGGCCGCTTACGAGTCTTTTGGCGTGCCGGTATGGCCCGATGTGCTGGCCGACTACGCCGGACCTCTGGCTGGTTTTCTGACCGGTTTGGAGCGCTGCGAAACCCCCTATCTGCTTACCGTGCCCTGCGACACCCCGCTGCTGCCCCTGGACCTGGCGCAGCGCTTGGCCCAGTCACTCGAAGCAGAAGACGCCGACATCGCCATGGCCGCGGCCCCCGAGGCCGGCAAGGACGGCCACATGCAGGTGCGCACCCAGCCGGTGTTTTGCCTCTTGCGCACTGAATTGCTGGAGAGCCTGGTGCGCTTTACCCAGGACGGCGGCCGCAAGATTGACGCCTGGACTGCGCTGCACACCACCGCCGTGGTGGCGTTTGACGCGCCTGGCGATCACCCGCAAGCCTTTTTCAACGCCAACACCCTGGCCGAGCTGCAGCAACTCGAAAGCCGAGCGGCATGAAAACGCTGGAACAAATCGCCAGCGAACTCGCCGGTTACGACCCGCAGGCCCTGAGTGCCGACATGGTCAACAGCTTTTTGGCCCGGCTGGTCGAGCCCGTGACCGGGACGGAACAGGTGGGCATTTTTGAGGCGCTGGGGCGGGTTCTGGCGCGGGATGTCATCAGCCCCATCAGCGTGCCGCCGCACGACAATTCGGCCATGGACGGCTATGCCTTTGACGGCGCCCAACTGACCACCGACGCGCCGCTGAGCCTGAAGGTGATCGGCACCGCGCTGGCCGGCAAGGCCTGGGCCGGCCAGCTGCGGCCTGGCGAGTGCGTCAAGATCATGACCGGCGCCATCATGCCCGCAGGCCTGGACACCGTGGTGCCACAGGAGCTGACCACACTGGCAGGCGACCAGATCACCATCCCCCCAAACGTTCTGCAAGCCGGCGACAACCGTCGCCATCTGGGCGAAGACCTGATGCAAGGCCAGCCGGCGCTGCACACAGGTGAGTTGCTTGGCCCTGCCGCCCTCGGGCTGCTGGCCAGCCTGGGCCTTTGCAGCGTGACCGTGCTGCGCCGCCTCAAGGTGGCTTATTTCTCGACCGGCGACGAAATTCTGAGCCTGGGCGAGCCGCCGCGCGAGGGGGCGGTGTATGACAGCAACCGCTACACCGTGTTTGGCCTGCTGACCCGGCTCGGTTGCCAGGTGATCGACATGGGCGTGGTGCCTGACCAGCCCCAGGCGCTCGAGGGCGCCTTTGTGCAGGCTGCCCTGCAGGCCGATGCCATCATCACCAGCGGTGGCGTGAGCGTGGGCGAGGCCGATTACACCAAGGCCATGATGAAGCAACTCGGTGACGTGGCCTTCTGGAAGATCGCCATGCGCCCCGGCCGGCCAATGGCCGTGGGCCGGATTCTGAACCCCAAACCCACCATCCTGTTTGGCCTGCCCGGCAACCCGGTCGCCGTGATGGTGACTTTTCTGGCCTTTGTGCGCCCTGCCCTTCTTCAGATGATGGGTTGCACGCGCGGCGCGCCGCCGCTGCTCAAAGCAAAGAGTCTTGAAGCCATCCGCAAAAAGCCGGGCCGCACCGAATTTCAGCGTGGCATGGTCAGCACCGCGCCAGATGGCCCGCTGCAGGTCAAAACCACCGGCAACCAGGGCTCGGGCGTGCTCAGCTCCATGGTGCAGGCCAACGGCCTGATCGTGCTGCACCATGGGCAGGGCAATGTGGCAGCGGGTGACGAGGTCGATGTGATGATGTTTGAAGGGGTCATTTGAAGAACTGGCCGCACAACCTCTGTTGCGGTTGCGGCAGCGCGAGTCAAGTTGTGTGGATGTGTAAGCGGCAAACCTGAGCGCCGTCTACGGGCCTTAAACTCGCCGCCATGACTCTGGACACCCAACGCATCAAGACCTTCCTCACGGCGCAATTTCAGCGCCTCAAGGCCACCATTCGGCAATACCCGGTGCGGTCGGCCTTGACGCTACCCGCCTTGATGCTGCTTTACGTGCTGCTGCTGATCCCATTCACACCCGGCATTGGTGACCTGCGCAAAGCCAAATCCGAAGCCCCTTCACAGTTGCTGGCAATCGATGGCACGGTGCTGGCCGAGTACAAACGTGTCAATCGTGAGTGGGTCAGGCTAGACAATATTTCACCCAATGTGGTGAACGCGCTGATCGCCACCGAGGACCGGCGCTTTTACCAACACCACGGCCTGGACTTTCTCCGCCTGGGCGGCGCGATGCTCAGCACCCTGTCGGGCGATTTGCAGGGCGGCTCAACCATCACACAACAGCTGGCGCGCAACCTCTACCCCAAGGAAATCGGCCGCAGCGCCACCCTCACGCGCAAGATCAAAGAGGCCATCACGGCGATCAAGATCGAGGCCGTGTACACCAAGCCCGAAATCCTCGAGACTTACCTCAACACGGTGCCCTTTCTTTACAACGCCTTTGGCATCGAGATGGCGGCGCGCACCTATTTCGACAAGTCAGCCGATCAGCTCGACGTGCTGGAAAGCGCCACACTGATCGGCATGCTCAAAGGCACCAGCTACTACAACCCGGTGCAGAACCCCGAGCGCGCCAAACAGCGCCGCAACCTGGTGCTGGAGCAAATGGCCATCCACGGCAGCCTCGACCCGGCCCGGGTCAAAGCACTCTCCAGACGGCCATTGAAGCTCGATTTTGAGCGCCAGGTGGCGCCACAGGGGCTGGCGCCGCACATCACCCAGCACCTGCGCAAATGGCTGATCGAGTGGGCCGACCGCCGCGACTTCGACATCCAATCCGACGGTCTGCGCGTGTTCATCACCATCGATGCCAAACTGCAGAAGGCGGCCAACCAAGCCGTCACGCGGCAACTGGGGCAACTGCAACAACTGGCCGACGGACGACGCAAGACCGGTGAGGAGCGGCCTGTGCTCCAGGCTGGTTTTCTGGCGCTTGACCCGCGCAACGGCGCCGTGCGGGCCTGGGTGGGCAGCCGCGATTATGCGCAGGAGCAGTTTGACCATGTGAGCCAGGCACGGCGTCAGCCCGGCTCAACCTTCAAGCCGTTTGTCTATGGTGCGGCATTCATGCAGGGGTTCAAGCCGTCCGACACATTCATGGACCAGCCGGTGGCGATCTCGTCGCCCGGCACTGAGGTCTGGACACCCACCGATGCCACCCCCCCCAGCTACGAGCCGACCAGCCTGCGCAACGGGCTGGTGTATTCCAAAAACACCATCACCGCCCAGCTCATGCAAAAAGTGGGGCCTGAGAGCGTCGGCCAGTTGGCGCAGGCCATGGGTGTGCGCCAGAGCAAGCTCGATCTGGTGCCCTCACTCGCCCTGGGCACCAGCCCGGTCACGCTGATCGAGATGGTCGCGGCCTACGGCACCATCGCCAATGGCGGCGACTACCGGCAGCCATTTTTGTTGCTGCGCGTGGAGGACCGCGACGGCAAGGTGCTGGAGCAATTTGAGCCGGTCACCGAGCGCGAGCCAGCCATGCCACGGGCGCAGGCGCTGACCCTGGTGAACGTGATGCGCGGCGTGATTGACGAGGGCACAGGGTCGGCCATTCGCTACCGCTACGGCATCCAGGCCGACGTGGCCGGCAAAACCGGCACCACACAGGACAACACCGACGGCTGGTTCATCATGATGAACCGCCAACTGGTGGCGGGAGCCCGGGTCGGCTTTAACAACAACAGTGTCACCATGGGATCGTGGGGCCAGGGTGCGCGCAGCGCCCTGCCAATGGTGGGCGAGGTGTTTCAGCAGGCGTTTCGCAACCGCTGGCTCGACCCGGACGCCGAATTCGACATTCCACGCCCACGCCCGCCGCCACCGCCCGAGCCAGAGCAACCGATCGACCCAGTGGAAGAGGTGGTGAACGATGTTTTGGACAGCATCATGGAGCAGTTGCAGAAGCTTCAGAACTGACGCCCTGGCTGATCGGCACCACTGGAGTCATCTTGCTAAGCCGCGACAGTGCACGCACTTTGTCCAGCCAATAAAAACATTGAGCCGGGTTGTGTACGGCAGCGAACAGACCCGCCCGCGGTGCTCCCTTAAATTAGGGGTTCCCAGGCTTGATGGCCTGATTACCAGGAGCTTTCCGTGCTGCACTACGCCGTTGTATTTTTTGTCATAGCCCTGATTGCCGCGCTGTTCGGCTTTGGCGGCATCGCCGCAGGCGCCGTCAGCATTGCCAAGACACTGTTCTTTGTATTTTTGATTTTGGCCATTGCCAGTTTTCTGTTTGGCATCATCAAAAAAAACTGACCTCAAGCCATTCTTCACCCCTCTTTTCAACAACAAGGAATCAACATGTTCAATAACAAACCCGCAGAAATTTCCAGCGCCCTGATGGACCAGGCCGCACACGCCGCTGATCAAGTGGCCCGCTCAAGCCAGGCCCTGGCCAACGGTGTGATGGGCAGCGTGCGTGACACGTCGCATCAATTGCGCGTCAAGGCCGAGCATGCCTCGGACAACACGGTGCGCTACATCCAGCACGAGCCGGTCAAATCCATACTGATCGCAGCTGCCGCCGGGGCGGCGCTGATGGCGCTGGTCAGCCTGGTCAGCCGTTCGCGCAGCCACCACTGAAGCACCCCGCGCTGACCTTCCAGGGCCCCACAAAGTCATAATCACGACCCAGTCCGGCGTTGAACCTGGACCACGCCCGACCCTCCACTTTTTCGCGCCCCGTATGCCATTACCCAGTCCAACCGGTGAAGCCAATGTTTCTTCGTCCCGCGAGGACTGGGCGCTCCTGATCCTGCTGGCGGCGGTCACGCTGGCCCTTGGCAGCATCCTGCTGCCGTTTTATGCGGCCATCATGTGGGGCCTGATTCTGTCGCTGTTGTTCACACCCTTGCACCGCTGGTTGCTGCCACGACTCGGCCGCAGGCACACGGTGACCGCCTTGTGCACGATGGCGATCGTGCTGCTGGTCGTCATTTTGCCGTTGACGCTGGTGCTGTTGCTGCTGGCCCAGGAGGCCGCTTGGTTGTACCAGGGCCTGCAGTCGGGCGACATCAACCCGGCCTTGTATTTCAACCGCGCCTTCAACCGGCTGCCCGAATGGGTTGGCGCCATCCTGGACCGCTTTGGGCTGGTCAACTTCGCCACTCTGCAACGCCGCCTGACCGCGGCCATGGCGCAGGGTTCCCAGTTTGCGGCCACCCAGGTTTTCAATATTGGCCAGAACACCTTTGAATTTGTGACAAGCCTGTTCATTGCGCTGTACCTCGCCTTCTTTTTGATTCGCGACGGCGACACCACGGTGCGCGCCGTTGGGCGCCTCATTCCGCTGGCCCCCGTGCACCGGCAAAGGCTTTGGCACAAGTTTGGCACGGTGGTGCGCGCCACCGTCAAGGGCAACCTGCTGGTCGCCCTGATCCAGGGTGCCCTGGGTGGACTTGCATTTTTGGCGCTGGGGGTCAAGGGCGCCTTGCTGTGGGCGGTGCTAATGGCTGCCTTGTCGCTTTTGCCAGCGGTTGGTGCTGCTCTGGTGTGGGGCCCTGTGGCGCTTTACTTTCTGATCACCGGCGCCATCTGGCAGGGGCTGGCGTTGACCGCCTACGGCGTGCTGGTGATCGGGCTGGTCGACAACCTGCTGCGGCCCATTCTGGTGGGCAAAGACACCCGCATGCCTGACTATGTGGTGATGATCACCACCATCGGCGGCATGGCTGTGTTCGGCATCAACGGCTTTGTGCTTGGCCCCATGATTGCAGCCATGTTCATTGCGGTTTGGCATATTTTTGACGACACAGCTTGACATTGCTTGAGTAATCGCAGTGCAGCACCACACGATCGCTCGCAGACTTGCAACACCATGAAATACAAAGACTATTACGAAATCCTGGGTGTGCCGCGCACGGCCAGCCAGGATGACATCAAGAAGGCTTACCGCAAACTGGCGCGCACCCACCACCCGGACATGTCCAAGGCCCCGGATGCCGAGGCGCGCTTCAAGGAATTGGGCGAGGCCTACGCCACGCTCAAGGACGAAGCCAAACGCGCCGCCTACGATGAGCTTGGTCACCCCAAACCAGGTGCCGAATTCAGGCCGCCACCGCAATGGCAACAAGACTTTGCGTCCGGTGGCATGTCGTTTGAAGACCTTGACCTGGCCGATTTGCTGGCCGCCATGGGACGCGGGCAGCGCACCGGGCCGCAACACGCCATGCCGCTCAAGGGGCAGGACTTTGAAACCTCAGTCACCATCACGCTGGAAGATGCCAGGCGTGGGTCAACCGTCAATTTGACGCTGGCAGACGGCGCGGCCGAGCGCACGCTGCAAGTCACCATCCCGCCCGGTGCCAGTCAAAACCAAAAGCTGCGCTTGCGCGGCAAGGGCGGCAAGGGTTTCAACGGCGGACCTGACGGTGACATTTACCTGCACATCAAACTCGCGCCGCACGCGGTGTTTCGACCTGACCACCACAACCTGTACTTCGACCTGGCACTGGCGCCTTGGGAAGCCGTGCTGGGCACCGAGGTCGAGGTGCCTACGCTGGACCAGCCCGTGCTGCTGACCGTGCCGCCGGGCACGCGCGCCAGGCAAAAATTGCGCCTGCGCGGCCGCGGCCTGGTGGCTGACCAAAGTGATCTGTTCGCCATCGTGCACATTGACGTGCCGCGCACGCCGTCAGCGCGCGAGCGCGAACTGTTCCAGGAATTGGCCAAGGTATCGCGCTTCAACCCTCGCGCCGTCACACTCTAGGAGAGTCTGAATGTCACAAAAACCAATGGAATGTTTCAGCCTGGATGCCAGCAGAACTGTCACCCTGAGTGAGCTGGCAGAGTGCTGCGGCATGAGCATCGCCGAGCTGGATGAATTGATGGACTACAACGCCCTGGTGCCGCTGACCAGCACACCCGAGCGCGCCTTCAGCGCCCAGTGGGTGGTGCCGCTGCGCGCGGCAGTCAAAATGCGGGTGGACTTTGACCTGGACTTGTTCACCGTGGCCATTTTGCTGGGGCAGCTGGTTCAAATCGAGTTGCTGGAGCGTCAGGTGCAATCATTGCAAGCCCTGGTGCCTGCGCACTTGCCAAATGCCTGAGATCACAACAGCGTCTGATCCGGGCAGTTGGCACCAGCGCGAGGCGCGCGAACTCACCGACGAACACGCCGTCGACCCCGACCAGGGCCTGCCGCCCGGTGAAGTGGATCGCCGCATGGGCATCCACGGCCCCAACGAGATGCCCAGCGCGGAAAAACGCAACCTGCTGAGGCTTTTTTTAGCCCAATTCACCGACTTCATGGTGCTGGTGCTGCTGGCGGCAGCGGCGGTGTCAGGCCTCATCGGCAGCCTGATTGACACCATCGCCATCCTGGTGATCGTGCTGCTCAATGCCGTGATTGGCTTTGTGCAAAGCTGGCGCGCTGACCAGGCCATGGCGGCGCTGAAACAACTGGCGACCGCCCGGGCCACCGTGGTGCGCAGCAGCCAGACCCGGGAAGTGCCCGCGCGCGAGCTGGTGCCGGGCGACATCGTGTTGCTGGAGGCCGGCAACAAAGTGCCGGCGGACCTGCGGCTGATCCGCACCGCGCAACTGCAGGTTGACGAATCTTCACTCACTGGCGAATCTGTCACCGTGGCCAAACACACGGCGGCGCTTCCAGACACCCCCGACAGCGCCCTGGGCGACCGCCTCAACATGGCGTTCAAGGGCACCACCGCCACCCATGGCCGGGCGCGCGGCCTGGTGGTGGCCACCGGCACGGCCACTGAACTTGGCAAGGTGGCCCGCTTGCTGGACCAGGAAGACCGCAGCACCCCGCTGCAACGGCGCCTGGCCGCCTTCGGCAAACGGTTGGCCCTGGTGGTGATTGGCATTTGTATTGTGATTTTTGTGGCGGGCATCTGGCGCGGTGAGCAGGCGCTGCTGATGGCCTTGACCGCCATCAGCCTGGCGGTGGCTGCCATTCCCGAGGCCATGCCTGCCGTGGTGTCGGTGTTGCTGGCTTTGGGTGCGAAACGCATGGTGGCGGTGCATGCGCTGGTCAAACGTTTGCCTTCGGTGGAAACGCTGGGCTCGGTCACCACCATCTGCTCTGACAAAACCGGCACCCTGACACAAAACAAGATGCACGCGGAACTGGCCTGGGCCACTGACCAGACCTGGGTGCCCGGCGACGGCCAGCCGGGGCCGGTGCTGCTGGAGGCGCTGCGCGCCGCCGCCCTGTGCAACGACGCGCACCGCAACAACGGCGCCAGCGCCCATGAAGACTGGCAGGGCGACCCGACCGAAACCGCATTGGTGCTGGCAGCACAGTCCGGCGGGGTGGACAAGGCGGCGCTGGCATTGGAGTGGCCCCGCTTGAAAGAGCTGCCCTTTGATTCCGAGCGCAAGCGCATGACCACCCTGCACCGCAATACGGCGGGTTTTGTGGGCTACACCAAGGGCGCACCCGAGTCGGTGCTGGCATGCTGCGATTCGCAATGGTCGCCAGACGGCGCGCAGCCGCTGGACTCCGCCGCCGTGATCGCACAGGCCGACCGCCTGGCGGCGCAGGGCTTGCGCGTGCTGGCCGTGGCACGGCGCAACCACGCTGAGCTGCCAGATGTGGCGAAGCCCGACCAGATTGAGCAAAAGCTGCAATTTCTGGGTCTGATCGCGCTGATAGATCCGCCGCGCGCCGAGGCCGCCGCTGCGGTGCGTGACTGCATCAGCGCGGGCATTACGCCGGTGATGATCACGGGCGACCACCCCGCCACCGCACGCGCCATTGCCCAGCGCCTGGGCATCGTGGCCGACGCACAGGCGACGGTGCTGACCGGGGAAGATCTGGCCACACTGGACGATGCAGCCCTGTTGCAGCGCGTATTGCAAGTACAGGTTTACGCCCGGGTTGACCCGGCGCAAAAAATCCGCATTGTGGAAGCGCTTCAGGCCCAGGGTGAAATTGTCGCCATGACCGGCGACGGCGTGAACGACGCCCCTGCCCTGCAGCGCGCCGACATTGGCGTGGCCATGGGCAAAGGCGGAACTGACGTGGCGCGTGAAGCCGCCAGCATGGTGCTGCTGGACGACAACTTTGCAACCATCGTGGCGGCGGTGCGCGAGGGCCGGCGCATTTACGACAACATCCGAAAATTTGTGCGTTACACCATGACCAGCAACTCGGGCGAGATCTGGACGCTGTTTCTGGCGCCGCTGCTGTTTCTGCCGATTCCGCTGCTGCCCATTCACATCCTGTGGATCAATCTGGTGACCGACGGCCTGCCCGGGCTGGCGCTGGCGGCAGAACCGGCCGAGCGCGGTGTCATGCAACGCCCGCCGCGCGCCCAGACCGAGAGCCTGTTTGCCAACGGCATGTGGCAGCATATTCTGGGGTTTGGCCTGCTCATTGCCGGCCTGTGCCTGGGGGTGCAGGCCTGGGCGCTGGCCACCGGCCACGCGCACTGGCAAACCATGGTTTTCACCGTGCTGACCCTGTCGCAAATGGTTCATGTGATGGCGATCCGCTCCGAGCGCGACGCCATCTGGCAACTTGGCCTGGGCACCAACAAGCCCCTGTTGGCGGCCGTCTCACTGACCTTTTTGTTGCAAATGGCCACCATTTACGTGCCGGCGCTCAACCCGATCTTTAAAACCCAGCCGTTGGGCCTGGGCGAGCTGGCGATTTGCCTGGGCGCCGCGGCCATCGTCGGCATCGCCGTCGAAGTTGAAAAGGCCTGGCGCAGGCGCAACGCCTGACGAGTAAGGTCAGATCGCGCAACAACTCAACTGGCAACGAGTTGTTCAACCCGGGCGGCACATCGCCTTGCAAATATTTGACAAGCAAGGCTGACCTGTGTGTGCAAGCACACCGACCGCCGCTTGCCCACCGCGTAAGCTGGCTTGTCACCCTTACAAACCTACTATGAAAACCACCTGGAAAATGATGATTTGGCTGGCCGCCGCTGTGCTGCTGGTCTCACTGCTGGTCGGCGCCTCATTCTGGAGCATCAGCCAGGCCGGACAAGCCGCGCAAAAACGACAGGCAATCCATCTGGTGCTGGACAAGGCGGACGACTTGCTGTCTGCCATCACGGACGCAGAAACCGGCCAGCGCGGCTATCTGTTAACCGAAGACGCGTCTTTTTTGGATCTCTATGAAAAAGTACGCGGCAACATCAAGGGACAACTTGCCGAATTGCGCCAAGCAACCACCTTTGCCGCAGCCACAGCACGCCTGGACATCATGGAGCCGATGGTGGACGCCAAACTGCTCGGCCTGGCACGCAACATTGAGCTGATGCGCCAGAACGACAGGCCAGCAGCCATCGCTTTGGTCGCCAGCGGCGAAGGCAAGTACCTGATGGAGTCGATCCGCGCCGAGATGAAGCGTTTTGTTCTCCTGCAGGAAGAATTCACGAAGCAGAACGAGGCCGAATTCCTGGCCAGCATGCGCTCCCTGTTCAGTTTGATCCTGCTGGCCAGTCTGGCAGTTTTGTTATCGGCCTGTTATTTTATTTACATGATTTACTGGCGAGGCCAGCAAAAAATCGCCGAGCTGGTTTACGCGGAAACCAGTCGTTTGCTTGACATTCAGCGGCAGCTGAATCTGGCGCTTGAAGAAAAAAACGCAGCACTCAAAATTGCCACGCTGGCCGCCGAAAAGGCCGACCGCGCCAAGTCGGAGTTTTTGACCACCATGAGCCACGAGATCAGAACGCCCATGAACGGCGTGATCGGCATGATCGATGTGCTGCAGCAGAGCAGCCTCAACGGCGCGCAGATGGAGATGACCAACATCATCCACGACTCTGCCTTTGCGCTGCTGGCCGTGATCAACGATATCCTTGATTTTTCCAAGATCGAGGCCAATAAGCTTGATGTCGAAGCCATCCCGATGTCAGTCAGCGATGTGGTTGAGAGCGCTTGCGACAATCTGGCGCAAATGGCTCTCGCCAAACACGTTGTGCTGACCTTGTTCGTTGACCCACTTGTTCCCACGACCCTGTTGGGTGACCCCGGGCGACTGCGCCAAATTCTGATCAACCTGACCAACAACGCCATCAAGTTTTCGGCCGGACAAGCACAAACAGGTCGGATTTCAGTGCGCGTCTTGCTCAAAGAGCACACCACCGAGCGCGCCATGCTGACTTTTCAGGTGTCCGACAACGGCATTGGCATGGACGCAGCCACGCGCGCCAAATTATTTTGCGCCTTCACCCAGGCCGACACCTCCACCACCCGCAATTTTGGTGGCACCGGGCTGGGGCTCGCCATCTCGGCGCAATTGGCCGAGCTGATGGGCGGCGACATAGACGTGCAAAGCAAACCGGGCATTGGCTCGGTGTTCAGCCTTAACCTGTCGTTTGCCCTGGCTCCCGAGCCAACGCCAACAAGCGTGCCCCCAAATCCCGTCGCCGGGCTCGCCTGCCTGGTGATGGCGGAAACCGATGGCCTGGCCGATGACATGGCGGCTTACCTGCGTGCGGAACAAGCCCTGGTAACGCGGGCGTCAGACCTGGCAAGCGCACAAAGCTGGATGCAAGACCAGCCAGGCGGCGTGTGCATCGTGGTTGAGAGCACCCAGTCTGACACGCTGATGGCGAGCCTGCGCGCCGCAGCCCGGTCGCAACCCGAAAAAGCCTGGCACTTCCTGTGCATTCAGTTTGGCCAGCGGCGCAAGCCCCGCATGGATCAGACTGGCCTGGTGGTGGTTGATGTCAACCTGTTGAACCGCAAGGCGTTTCTGGGGGCTGTTGCGATTGCTGCGGGGCGTGCCCGACTGCCGACTCCGGACAATTTGCCCGCAGAGGCCAGCGTGGCGGCTGCACCCATGACGCGCGAACAGGCGCGCCGCCAGGGCAGCCTGATCCTGGTGGCAGAAGACAACGAGTACAACCAGAAAGTGATTTTGCAGCAGCTCATGCTGCTGGGGCGCGCCGCAGACATTGCCAACAACGGTCAGGAGGCCCTGGCACGCTGGCAAAGCGGTGCCTATGCGCTGCTCATCACAGACTTGCACATGCCGCTGATGGACGGCTATGAGCTGACGACGGCCATTCGCGCTGCCGAGTTGGGCAGACCCCGCATTCCCATCATCGCATTCACCGCCAATGCGCTCAAGGGCGAGGCAGATCGCTGCAAAGCTGTCGGCATGGACGATTACCTGAGCAAGCCGGTGCAACTGGCAGAACTCAAGGCCATGTTGAAAAAGTGGCAACCCGTGGTGTTCTCGTTGCCCTTCAGCACCCCCGCCGCATTGCTTGACCAGCAGACGCTGGCTGTCGATGTGCGGGTGCTGGCGACCCTGGTCGGCGATGACGCCACCATCATCCGGGAATTTTTAAACGACTTTCATATCAGTGCCCGCCAGATCAGCCAAGAGCTCAGCGCCGCATGCAGGGCCGGTGATGCGCCGGCAGTGGCCGCCCTGGCGCATCAACTCAAGTCAGCCGCCCGCTCGGTCGGCGCGCTGGCGCTGGGTGAACTCTGCGCGAGCCTGGAGATGGCCGGAAAAGCGGGCGACCAGCCCGCGCTGACACGATTGACACCACCGTTTGACGAAGAATGGACACGGGTTAGTGACTTTCTAAGAAAGAATCTATGCTGAACACTGGCAAGCCCCACATTCTGGTGCTCGACGACGAACGCTTCATGCTCAAGCTGCTCGCGCGCATGCTCACCAACCTGGGCTTTGATGCCGTGTCAACGTGTGACAACGGGCAGGCGGCACTGGCGCTGCTGGATGCGCCGCTGCAGCCGCCAGACCTGATCCTGCTCGACATCAACATGCCGCAGATGGATGGCATCGAATTTGTCCGTCACCTGGTCGAACACCATTACACGGGCGCACTTATTCTGGTCAGCGGCGAGGACGAGCGCGTCTTGCAGTCCATTGAAAAGCTGGTGCAGGCGCACAACATTACGGTGCTGGGTTACCTGAGCAAACCGGTTTTGCCAGAACGCCTGGCGACCCTGATCAGCCGCCTCATACCCTATCTCCCCGGAGCCGTCAAAGCTGATAGAAAAGTGTATGGCGAGGCCGACTTGCGGGCAGCGATTGCCAACGGCGATCTGGTGAATTACTACCAGCCCAAGGTTTCCCTGGTCACCGGCCACGTGGTGGGCGCGGAAACCCTGGTGCGCTGGCTGCACACCACCGATGGCCTGGTCATGCCGGACCAATTTGTCGGACTGGCAGAAGAATATGGCTTGATCGACGCCCTGACCCACATGGTGCTGGTGTCGGCCTTGCCACAAGCGCGCCTGTGGCAGACTGCGCACCTGCCGTTGCGCCTGGCGGTGAATTTATCCATGGACAACCTGTTGTCCCTGAGTTTTCTCGACGAAGTGGTGAGTCTCACGGCCCAGGCAGGAGTGGATCCCGAAAACCTGATGCTCGAAGTCACCGAAAGCCGCCTGATGCAGGACCAGCGCGTGTCGCTTGAAATCCTGACGCGCCTGCACCTGAAACGCTTCAAGCTGTCGATTGACGACTTTGGAACCGGCAACTCGTCGCTGACCCAACTGCGCAACATTCCGTTTGACGAGCTCAAGATTGACCAAAGCTTTGTCCACGGGGCCTGGGCCAACAAAACCCAGCGCGCCATGTTTGATGCCAGCCTGGGCTTGGCCAGACAGCTCGGCATGCAGACAGTGGCCGAGGGGGTGGAAGACCGGGCTGATTGGGACTTTTTGCAGCAACAGGGTTGCGACGTGGCCCAGGGCTACTTCATCGCACGCCCCATGCCTGCAGAAAAGTTTGCGGCCTGGATGCTTGAATGGGAAACACGGCGCCCCGCGCCGATACGGCCCGCGGCAGACTTGGCGCTGTGCACACTTGTCCTACCCCGCCGCTGCAGAGCGCTCGGCAAACGCGGCATTGAGCACCTGCGACGCCGATGCGGCCAGCATATCGGCTGGCGTGGCACCGGCCAGTCGGGAATTGGGTTGGGAAAACCAGGTGGCAACGCACCAGTCATCGTTAACCTTTATCAGTTCAGCCAGCACAGCACTCAGCCCGGCACGAAGCGTCATGCCACTCGGGTTGAATTGGAACAATGGAATCCAAATTTTCGACTGCCACTCCAGACTGATCACCTGCCGGTTGGCAATCCAGCCCGCCAGCGGCGAGACAGCGCCCGAATTTTCACTTTTGAACCGGCATGAGACCTCCTGCGCGCGCGCCAGACCGCCGCTGCGCCGGAAGGCGTTGAGCATGTCAACAAACTGGTTGTTTCTTGCGAAGTCCTGAGCCAGTTGGGCATCCAGAACCGGCAACTCGGGCGCAGCAACGCGCCCAGGGTGCCCGGGCCTGATGGCAGATCGCCACATCTCAACGTTTTGCATCGCGATTCCTCAAAAGCAACCAAAGCTCTACGGTAATGGCGCGTCTTCATGCCGTCTGTGTGCTTGCGAACCCAGCGCAAAACATATAAAAGAAAGTTATGTTCCCAAGCCTGAAGACCTCAGGCACACATGTCATCAAGATGACCTTCTTCAAAAGTTTGCGCTGCAAGCTGGCACAGAAAGACATCATGTTCAAACTCAAGTTGCTACCCCTGGCAATGCGGGCGTTGAGCCCGGTTGCCTTTGAGGCCACGCCCACGGGTACGGGCGGACTGGTGCAGCAAATCGCGCCGGCGCTGGAGGTCAAGCCAGCCGGCCAGTCGGTTGCCACACCGCAGGACAGAGCAAAAATTGCCGTCAACCACCTTCAGGTGACCGGTGCACAAATCTATCCTGAAGCGCAATTGCTGGCGGTCACGGGTTTCGCGGCGGGAAGCAGGCTGAGCCTGACTGCTCTGCAAGCCATGGCCAGGTGTCGCTGAACAATCAGGCCAATGTCTCCAACATGCTGGCCAACGGCCTGCTGTCGGCCATCAACAACGGCGATGTGGTGGCATCAGAACCGCTCGAGCATCGGTTGCTGTTGTTGTCCGATCTGCCCAGTGTCAGGGTCAACTCAAGCCTGATGCCAGGCGCCACACCGGCGAGTACTGCATTGTCGACAAGAAGCTCGCGGCCAACCTGACCGAGGAACGCACCACACCGACGGGTCGCTTTGTCGCCTCATTGGACCGCAACCTGAACTGGAGCCAGATGCTTTGGGTGTACGACGAAGCGGCCATCTTCATGCATCCGGTCATCACCAGCAACGCCAAAGAGCCCCGAGCCGAGCGCCTGGATGACCGAGTTTCTTACGGCCGCATCAATGTGTCGGCCGATTTCTTCAAATATGTTATCAGTCCATCGTTTATCAGCAGCAACGGCATCGTGTACGAGTTGCCAGAAACCCGTTCGGTCAAACTGCGTTTCAGCCCTCAGAATATTGCCAGCGCGGACCAACCACAGGGCCGCAACCTTTCAATGTGAACTGGCACACAGACACTGCGCCGCCACCTGTCGATACTGAAGCCTGCAATGCAGCCTGCCCATGGGGCGACGCACAGCAA
>NZ_JAABQC010000046.1 GCF_011391645.1 Rhodoferax sp.
GACCCCGATGACCAGAAGTTCATTGACCTGGCGGTCACGCATCAGGCCTTGCTGCTGAGCAAAGACCAGGCTGTGCTGTGCATGAGGAAGCGCCTGTTGTCTTTTTCTGTAACAACACAATCAACCCTGTAACAAAAGGGATCGAATCAGTGGTATGCATATTCATACGGCGTAAGTAAACTTTAACGCGCCAGGTGGACCTCTTCGGTCCATGAGGTTTGTTCAACTTACTCACTGCAAGGAATACCATCATGTTTACCCATGCCACAGCCGTTACCGCTCCCGCTATCCACCGGTCTTACAGCTTCAACACTTCTCCATCACGTTCTGGCGCATCCAATGCCCCGGCCTTGTTGGAGGAGCTTTTGCCCTTCACCGTCCGCTTGGTCCGCAATGAGGCCGACCTGAAAAAAGCTGTGCAGATTCGCCATGCCGCCTACGCCCGCCATCTGCCCGTCTTCGCTGAAACTCTCAAGACAGCCGAAACCGATGATGCTGAAGATGGCGTGGTGGTGTTGCTGGCGGAATCAAAGCTCGATGCCTCACCACTGGGCACCATGCGCATCCAGACCAACCAGTTCAAACCGTTGTGTCTGGAGCAGTCGATCGACTTGCCAGAATGGCTCAAGACAAGACCGCTGGCCGAGGCCACCCGGCTGGGCGTGACCAACGAGAAGGGCGGGCGACTCGTCACCACCGTGCTGTTCAAGGCCTATTTCCAATATTGCCAGCAGACCGGCATCGAATGGATGGTCGTGACTGCGCGCGCACCGGTCGACCGGACCTACGACCGCCTCATGTTTGCCGACGTTTTTCCAGACAGGGGATACCTGCCCATCCATCACGTTGGCAACCTGCCTCATCGGGTGATGTCATTCAATGTTGATACTGCTGAAGAACGCTGGGCTGCAGCCAAGCACCCGTTGCTGGGTTTCATGTGCAGCACCCATCATCCAGACATCAACCTTGACCGCCTGGTGCAAAGCCGTGTAACGGCCCTGAAGTTGTCCACCTTTCCTGCGCAGGGCGCCACGCTTCCCATGTGAGCCGGGAGATCGGGGGTCAGGGCGGGTTGCTGAATACAAACACCCGACCCAACCCATTCATCCTGTTGGCAAGCAGAAACTGCTCGGTCGGCCTTATCATGCCCGGGTCGATATTGGAATAGAAAGCAAGAAACAAAATGCTAAAACCATCCTGGTTTGTCCGGGAGAGACCTGATCAACTCAGCCATTTCCTGGAACGGATTCTGAATGGCTTTTCAACCTATGCACTGCCCTTGATGATCGGGCTGCTGTCGATGCTGGCCCTTTTGACATGGAAGACCCACTATCCAATTGAAAAGCCACAACAGCTGCAAATTCAGGTGATCCAGGAATCGGCCGGCCCCCTGGAGCCTGCTCAAGCGCTGACACAGTTGCGGCAACTTGCCTTCAGTCCGTTCCACGACACCCAACTGTCAGAATCTCCGGTCTGGTTTGCTTTTACGGTTCAACATGGCGTTGAACAAACCCCGCTGATGGTCGAATTTCCCTCGCGGCATGCCATGGACGTCACGTGCTGGGATGCCGGAACACTCAGTCTGATGGGTCGGGGCGACCGCCAAAGCACACAAGGCAACATTGAGGCCATCAAGGCAGGGTTTGCACTTGCGCTCAGCCCAGCCCTCCAGGATCGGTCCGTGTTATGCCGCAGCAGCGCCGTCGGTCCGGCCCGTCTTTCAGTCCTCAAGTGGGAGGCTGACGACTTGAAAATATCTGCCCTGGAGTTTCATCGCAAGTCTGGTCTTTTGGACGGTGGCATTTTGATTCTGGCAAGCTTTATCCTGATCACCGCCCTGATCAACCGAAATGGACTGTACCTGCTGTTCGCAGTCTGGCTGGTATTGAACTTGCGAATGGCTTCACTCTCCGCCGGTTGGGACACGCAATGGTTGGGTCAGACTGTTCCGCAAGAATGGCTGGTGAAGACCCGGGCGGTCACCTTGACTTTGTATTACTTGCTGACCCTGACACTGTTCACATCGCTTTTCAAAGAGGATTTATCGCACATTGGCTACAAGCCGGTCGTCCGGGTGGCGCAATGGTCTTGTTTGCCGCTCCTGTTTTTGGCTCTGGCACTCCCCTACGCCTCATTTTTGCCGCTGATCTGGATCGTCTCCGGCATCGGTATCACCATGCTGATATTTTTGCTGGCTCGCATTCTGCGGGTCACCAATTCGCGCGTGGCCATTTGGTATGGCGCCGCCATCAGCATCACGCTGGCAGCAAGCCTGTATGAAGTCCTGGCTGCCGCGCTAGGCATCAAGGGCCTGATCGGGTCTGTCAACAGCGTCACCGCGACCTTGTCATCGAGCCTGCTGACATCACTGGCGATTGCTGAACACATGCGGCAGGAACACGAGGAGCGCCTTTACGTGCAGGCTGAACTGGCGCACACCTTCGAGGCCATGCCCATCGGCCTGTTTACCCTGGACCAGCGTGGCCGCTTCTTGAGTGCCAACCCGGCCCTGCTTGACATGTTGGGACCGATTGCCCTGAAGAACGAGGTTAACAGCTGGCAGCAGTTTTTTGCCGAAGGTGCCTGGACAAGGCTGCATCAAATGGTTTTCAGCAACGACCAGACCGAAATGGAAATCAATGGCAAAGCAGCCCCAGGTGCTACAGGCGCCAAACGTTTTCTCGTCAAGGCCACACTTGCCCACAACAAAATTGAAGGCTCGCTGCAGGACATCACTGAAAAATCCCGGGCCTTTGCAGATCTGGAATTTCTGGCCAACCATGACTCGTTGACCAAGATACTGAACCGGCGTGGTATTGAGAGGGCACTGAGCCTCGCCATCGCGAACCTGCCAGAAGACAAGTCCCTCGCAGTGGCTTACCTTGACCTCGACCGATTCAAGCTCATCAACGACCTGTTCGGCCATAGCGCCGGCAATGAAGTGCTGCAACAGGTGTGCGCCCGGGTGTCAGACATGCTGTCGCGTGATTTTGATTTTGGCCGCGTCGGTGGTGATGAGTTCATTGTGGTGTTTCCGGCAACCCCCATCGCCATGGCCTCGGTGATCTGCCACGGACTCATTGACGTCCTGGGCAACCATCCCTACCGGGTTGGCGACAACGCCTTCAACGTGCGGTGCTCGATCGGGTTGATTGAGGTCAGTCCCGGCATGCAGTTCAATGACGTCATGTCAACCGCCGACCGCGCCTGCCGCCAGGCCAAGTCCGCCCAGGGTCGTGGCCTGGTGGTGTACGAGAAGAATGCGGCTGCGTTTCAGCAACATGAGGCCGAGCTGAAGTTGATTGCCCTGCTCGCCACACCTTCTGCCACAGAGGGCCTGTACCTGGAGATGCAACCCATCATGTCGCTCACGGCGCCGCATGACTCGCTCAATTTCGAGGTGCTGCTGCGCATGCGCGACCGGCAGGGCCAACAGGTGCGCACCGATCACCTGATTGCGGCAGGCGAAGCGAGCGGTCGCATGGGCATGATTGACCGCTGGGTGTTGACCACCACGCTGGCCTGGCTCAACACCCACTACACGCAGATGAAACACACCAGGTTCGTGTGCATGAATTTGAGCGGTGCGTCACTCAACGACGACGAATTCCTGAGTGAAATTTATGCCATGCTGGAGCAAAACATGCACTTGGTGAACCTTTTGTGCCTTGAAATCACCGAAAGTGTGGCCCTGCATGATTTGGACAACACCCGCCGGTTTGTTGACCGGGTGCGGGGTTACGGCGCCAAGGTGGCATTGGACGACTTTGGCGCGGGATACACCTCGTTTTCCTATTTGAAAGAGTTCAAGGCCGATCTGCTGAAAATCGACGGCAGCTTCATTGTGAACATGAACCAGCACCCGGCCAACATCGCCATTGTCGAAGCCATCGTCAGCTTGGCCAATAATTTGGGCATGAAAGTGATTGCCGAATGGGCCGAAGACAATGCAACCGTGCAAACGCTGATCGAGATTGGTGTTGATTACGTGCAGGGGTTTGCCGTGGCGCGGTCACAGCACCCCGACAAACTGCTCGTTGCCGAGTCGTCCGCCAGCTTTATTCAGGACGAGGAACTCGCCCACTTTGTCGCCCTGATCGGCAAGGGCAGCAAAATGCAACCCACGGTGGACCTGTTTTCCGACCTGCCCCGTAACGTGCATTGAGGTCCGCAGCACAAGCCGCGCCCAGGCTTTTTTATGGCTGCCCTGGCTCAACGGCGCCCGGCCGCAAACCGCGCGTGTTCGATCTTGATGCACAGGTTCATCACAGAATCCAGCCCGGCGGCGCGCGCCAGTTGATCGGCTTGCCTGTTTTCCACACCAATTTGCTGCCACAAACACTTCGCGCCGATCTGCACCGCCTGCTCGGCGATGGGCAGCACGTCTTCGGTGCGGCGAAACACGTTCACGATGTCAACGGCAAATGGGATATCGGTCAAGCTGGCATAACATGTTTCACCCAGGATCTGTTCACCTTTTTCGGCATAGCGCGGATTGACCGGCACAATTCTGTAGCCATGGGTCTGCATGGTCTGCGAAACCCCGAAACTGGGCCGGCTCGGCTCGGCCGACAGCCCCACCACCGCGATGGTGCAGGGTTGGCGCAGCAGGCGGTGCAAGGTGGTGGCGTCGATGTTCATGGCTTGGTTTCCTTTGACGCCATTTTGACAGGCGGCAAGTCCCGCTCCGCCGTGGCGATAATCCAGCCAAGTTAATCCATTGCACAGCGGAGCACCACATGACAGGGAATTCAAGCAACACCACAACACCTCCGGTGGATGTCGTCATCATGGCGGCGGGCAAAGGCACACGCATGAAAAGCAAACTGCCCAAAGTCTTACACCGACTGGCCGGTCGCGCCCTGCTGCAGCATGTGGTGGACACGGCGGCAGACTTGTCGGCACGCCAGGTCACGGTGATCACCGGCCATGGCGCCGATGAGGTGGAATCGGCCCTCCAGGCCAGTGCCAGCGGCGAATTTGTGCTGAATTTTGTGCGCCAGGAGCCGCAGTCGGGCACCGGCCACGCGGTGCAGCAGGCCGTGCCGGTGCTGGGCGATGATGGCATCGTGGTGGTGCTCTCGGGCGATGTGCCTTTGATGCAGGCCGACACGCTGCAGCACCTGATTGCCGCCTGCGCGGGCACCCGGCTGGCGCTGCTCACCATTGATTTTGCCGACCCCTCGGGTTATGGCCGCGTGGTGCGGGTGGGTGATGACGTTCAGGCCATCGTCGAGCAAAAAGACGCCACACCGGCACAGCTGGCTATTCATGAGGTCTACAGCGGCATCATGGCCGTGCCTGCGGCGCAGCTCAAGCGCTGGCTGGCGCGGCTCGACAACCACAACGCCCAGCAAGAGTATTACCTGACGCAGATCGTGGCCTTTGCCGTGGCCGATGGCGTGCCGGTGGTGGCGCACAAGATCACCGATGCCGTTCAGGTGGCGGGTGTCAACAGCCCGGTGCAACTGGCCGAATTGGAGCGCGCCTTCCAGCGCCGCCAGGCCGAGCAGTTGATGGAACAAGGCGTGCGCCTGGCCGACCCGGCCCGCCTCGATGTGCGTGGCAGGCTGCAATGCGCGCAGGACGTGTCGATCGACGTGAACTGTGTCTTTGAAGGCGAGGTCTCGTTGGGCGACGGGGTGCGCGTGGGCGCCAATTGCGTCATCAGCAACGCCAGCATTGCTGCCGGCGCCGTGATTCACCCGTTCACCCACATCGAGGGCGGCAAACCGGGTGGCAAGGATGCAGTCGAAGTCGGTGCCGGTGCCCTGATTGGCCCGTTTGCGCGCCTGCGACCGGGGGCCAAACTGGGGGCCGAGGTGCACATTGGCAACTTTGTCGAAGTCAAAAACTCCACCCTGGCCAAGGGCGCCAAAGCCAATCACCTGGCCTACCTGGGCGACGCCACGGTGGGAGAGCGCGTCAACTACGGTGCTGGCTCCATCACCGCCAACTACGACGGCGCCTTCAAGCACCGCACCATCATTGAGGCCGATGTCCACATTGGCAGCAACTGCGTGCTGATTGCACCCGTGACGATCGGCGCCGGGGGCACCGTGGGTGGTGGCTCGACACTGACCAAAAACACCCCGCCGCTGGCCCTGACGGTGGCGCGTGGTCGCCAGCTCAGCATCCTGAAATGGAAGCGGCCGAGCAAATAGTCTTTACGGCGCTCTGGGCAGCGGCAGACGGGCGCCGAATTTGCTGCGCTTGATGCTGAAGAATGTCTTGACATTGCGCACATTGGCGTCAAAGGTAAACAGCCGCTGCGTCAGCGCCAGGTAGTCGGGCATGTCGCGCGCATGCACCACCAGGCAAAAGTCTGGCCCGGGCGACACGCGGTAACACTGCTGCACCGCATCGTCCTTCGCCACTTTTAGCTCGAACGCCTCCAGCGCTTGCTGGTCCTGCCGGTCCAGCGTGATCTCGACCACGGCGCACAGGCCGTGACCGATGATGGATGCCAGGGCATCGACGCTGAGCACCGCAATTTCACGCTCGATCAAGCCCGCATCAAACAGGCGCTTGACGCGGCGCAGGCAGGTGGGCGGCGACACACGCACCAGCTCAGCCAGGGCCTGGTTGCTCAGCGACGAGTCAAGTTGCAGGCGCTCCAACAGTTGCAGGTCGATGGCGTCGAGCTCAGTTTGCGATGCGCTCATGTCAGGCCCCAGTCACTGGCAATGCGGCCAATACCAACAAATAACGCCGCAAAGATGATGACGTTTTCATTCACAAATAACGTTTTCTTGAAACAAATGTTTTCATTTTTTAATTATAGAAATTAAAGTTCAGCAAGTTCACAAAATGGACACCCTATTTCATGACGACACTTTTAACATGCAGGCTTCACTTCAGGAGTCCCCCATGTGTGGCATTGTCGGCGCAGTAGCCAATCACAACATCGTTCCCGTGCTGGTCCAAGGTCTGGCCCGGCTTGAATATCGGGGTTATGACTCCTGCGGCGTGGCGGTGTATGCCAACGGCCTGACGCGCGCCCGCAGCACGGCGCGGGTGTCGGAGCTGATGGAGCAAATCAGCACCACCCATTTGCAGGGTAGCACCGGCATTGCCCACACCCGCTGGGCCACCCATGGCGCACCCGCCGTGCACAACGCGCACCCACACTTCAGCCACGGCCCCGGTGCGGATGCAGCCAGCCGCCCCGGGCGCATCGCCCTGGTGCACAACGGCATCATTGAAAACCACGACGAATTGCGCGCCGCCCTGCAGGCCAAGGGTTACGTCTTCCAGAGCCAGACCGACACCGAGGTCATTGCCCACCTGATCGACAGCCTTTACGACGGCGACCTGTTCGAGGCGGTGAAGGCCTCGCTGGCATCGCTGCAAGGCGCTTATGCCATTGCCGTGTTCTGCAAGGATGAGCCGCACCGGCTGATTGGCGCTCGCGCTGGCTCACCGCTGATCCTGGGTGTCGGCGCCGACGCGCATTACCTGGCCAGCGACGCCATGGCCCTGGCCGGTGTCACCGACCAGATTGTTTACCTTGAGGAAGGCGATGTGGCCGATATCCAGCTGGGCAAGTACTGGCTGGTGGACAAAGCCTTCAAAGCGCTCTCTCCGGATCAGCGCCCGGTCAAGACCGTGCATGCGCACAGCGGCGCGGCGGAACTGGGCCCCTACCGCCACTACATGCAAAAGGAAATCTTTGAGCAACCGCGCGCCATTGCTGACACGCTCGAAGGCGTTGACGGCATCGTGCCCGAGTTGTTCGATGGCGCCACCGCCAGCGCGGCGCGGGTTTTCAAAGACATCGACTCGGTGCTGATTCTGGCCTGTGGCACCAGCTACTACAGCGGCTGCACCGCCAAGTACTGGCTGGAAAGCATTGCCAAAATCCCCACCCAGGTCGAAGTGGCCAGCGAATACCGTTACCGCGACTCGGTGCCAAATGCGCGCACACTCGTCGTCACCATCACCCAGTCAGGCGAAACCGCCGACACGCTGGCCGCGCTGCGCCACGCGCAAGGCCTGGGCATGACGCACACCCTTACCATCTGCAACGTGGCCACCAGCGCCATGGTGCGCGAGTGCGAGTTGGCCTACATCACGCGCGCCGGGGTCGAGATTGGTGTGGCCTCCACCAAAGCCTTCACTGCCCAGCTGGCAGGCCTGTTTCTGCTGACACTGGCACTGGCGCAATCGCGCGGCTTGCTCAGCAAGCTTGAGGAGGCGCGCCATATCAAGGCCATGCGCCACCTGCCCGCCGCCCTCCAAGCCGTGCTGGCGCTGGAGCCGCAGGTGATTGCATGGTCACAGGACTTTGCCGCCAAGGACAACGCGTTGTTCCTGGGCCGCGGCCTGCACTACCCGATTGCCCTTGAAGGTGCCTTGAAACTCAAGGAGATCAGCTATATCCATGCCGAAGCCTACCCGGCTGGCGAGCTCAAACACGGCCCGCTGGCGCTGGTGACCAGCGCCATGCCGGTGGTGACCGTGGCGCCCAACGACGCGCTGCTTGAAAAACTCAAGAGCAACATGCACGAGGTGCGCGCGCGTGGCGGCGTGCTGTATGTGCTGGCCGACGCCGACTCCCACATTGCCAGCGGCGAGGGCCTGAACGTGATCCGCATGCCCGAGCACTATGGCGAACTTTCCCCCATGCTACACGTGGTGCCACTGCAATTGCTGGCCTACCACACCGCCTGCGCGCGCGGGACCGATGTCGACAAACCGCGCAACCTGGCCAAATCGGTCACGGTGGAGTGACCAGACTCACTTGACAAGCGCTCATGTCCGGGCTGCAGCAACCAGCGCTTTTTGATATAACCCACTGGGAGTATGAAGCCCAGTCCATATGGGCTATCGAAGGTTCGAGGCGAATGCAATACGATAATCTATCGTGTTGGGCCTCGCTCCAATTCGGGAAATATGCAATGTGAGCTCGCTGGCAAGCTTTTGCCTGGAGATTTCTCATTGCTCTGTTGGACAATGACAACCCACGTAGGAGAATGGCAATGAAAGTATCAGTCACCCACCCCAAGGAAAATATCAGCCGCATCGTTCTCGATGGTCGTTTGGACGTAGCCGGAGCGCAGGCTGCCGAGGCTGAATTCAACGCAGCACTGGCGGCCAATCCAAATGTCATCGTCGATCTTGCAAAAGTTCCTTTCATCGCCTCGCTCGGTATTCGCCTGCTGGTCGCCGGCGCCCAAACATGCGCCAAGCTTGATGGCAAGATGGTGCTCATGAATCCCGACGATCTTTCAAAAAGAATTCTCAAGACCACGGGTATCGACCAGATCGTCACCATTTGCAGTGGGCTTGACGAAGCCCTGGCATTATTCTGAGGCCTCAGCCTGAGGGCTGACAATGCTTCAAAACAAGGGGCTTCTGGCAGCCCCTTTTCATTCAGGGCAATGGCACATTGATGAAACAACGTCTCTTGACCGGTCCGCTCGATCAGTCCCTGATCAGTGCGTCAAGCAGTTGGCTGCAATCACTCGCTGCGGCGTTCAATTTTTCACCTGAAGACCTGTACCGCATCGACATGTGCTTCGAGGAGCTGGTGACCAATGTGGTCAACTACTCGGCTCCGCAGTTTGCCCAGCAGCCCGTCAACCTGCACGCCAGCATCGGGGCACAACAAGCCAGTTTCACGCTCATTGATCCAGCCGCTCCTTTCGATCCGTTTTCCCTGCCGCCGCCCACCTTGGCAAAAACCCTCGCCGACTTTGAGATTGGCGGACAAGGCGTGCATCTGGTGCGCGAATTCAGCAATGCCTATCGCTACCAGCGTCGCGACAACTGCAACCGGGTCGAACTTGTTTTTGAGCTGGCGCAGCCCACACAATCGCCTCCGCTGGCGTCGAAGATGCTGCGCAACACCGACCGCCGCAGCCAACTTGAGCGCCCGCTGCCTTCCGCCGTTTGCGATGGCCGGTACCGGCGCAACGCCAAAGATCGGCGCGCCCTGGGCTTTGTTTCATGGACACAGATATTTCAGGGCGTTCCCTATGCTGCCGTCGAGGACCTGCTGGAAGGTTTGACAATCCAGGACATTGTGGGCGAGATCGTTCTGCTCAAGCCGGGCGATGCCAACGACTCGGTCAGAGTCGTCATGCAGGGACAGCTGAGGGTCTATCTTGATCAGCCCGGAAGTGGTGACTTCATTGATGTCGGCATCGGCGCCTGCGTCGGGGAGATGTCTGTCATCGACCATCGGCCCGCATCGGCTTATGTGGTGGCTGAGCCAGGCACCCAACTGCTGGTCATCGACGAGGATACCTTCCTCAACGAGATCATGGCGATCCCGCGGGTGGCACGCAACCTGATGTCAACCCTGTCCGGGCGAATGCGGCGCAGCGATGAATTGACGATCAGGCGCATGCGCAAGATGCTGGAAATGGAGCAGGCCCAGCGTGAGCTGCAATATGCCAGGTCGATCCAGAAAAGCCTGTTGCCCAGCGAGCCGCTGTTTGCCGGTGATCCGCGCCTGGACTGCGTGGGGCGAATGTGCACGGCACGCGAAGTGGGCGGTGATTTTTACGATATCTTTTTTCTTGATCCGCAGCACGTATTTTTTGTCATTGCCGACGTCTGCGGCAAGGGCCTGCCTGCCGCCCTGTTCATGGTGCGCGCCATTGCCATTCTGCGGGCGCAGTCCGGTTTTGAGCGCCAGAGCGCCGATTACGCGTCGCGACTCATTGCCAGGCTCAATGATCAGCTTTATGAGCACAACGATGCGCAGCAATTTCTCACCGCCTATTGCGGCATCCTCGACCTTGAATCACTGACGGTTCGCTACATCAACGCGGGGCACAATGCGCCCGCTATTGCCCTGGGAGACGGCGCCTTCGAATTTCGAGGCGAGCCCATCAACCCGTTTGTCGGCATGATCGAAGGCCTCCGCTATCGCGCGGGTGAACTGCAATTGAAACCAGGCAGCGTGCTTTTTCTTTACACCGACGGTGTGACGGAGGCTGAAGACACCGGTGGCGGCATGCTGGGCGACGATCGCCTGCTGGCACGCCTGAACGCGGCGCCCTCCAGGAGCGCCCGGGAGCTGGTGGATGCGGTGTTTGATGACGTTGCCGACTTCGCCGCCGGCGCCCAGCAGTCGGATGACATCACCGTGCTGGCCATACGCTGCCCTGCGGTCTGAGCGGCAAATCAGCAGCGCCGCGCCATCGGTGACCTGGCGCACCGACAGGGCAGCAGAGCCACAGTACGCTGTCGGATCGTTGACAGACTGACGCGCCGCAACAGGCGTTGGCCTGCGACAAAAACTTCAGGACTTTTTCATGCCAAGCACGCCTTTTCTGCAACCCCACCACGCCCCGGACGGCGTGCGCGACCGGTTTGCCCGCGCGCTGGTCAAGTTCATGCGCTTCTTTGCCGACGCATTTTTTGCCAAGCGTTACGGCCACCGCGCGGTGGTGCTGGAGACCGTGGCCGCCGTGCCGGGCATGGTCGGCGGCGCACTGCAGCACCTGCGCGCCCTGCGCCGCATGACCAGCGACCGGGGCTGGATCCGGATACTGATCGACGAGGCCGAAAATGAGCGCATGCATTTGATGACCTTCATCGAGATTGCCCAGCCGTCGCGGCTGGAGCGACTGCTGATTTTGCTGGTGCAAGGCGCGTTCTTTAATTTTTTCTTCTTGCTTTACCTGCTTTCGCCGGCCACCGCGCACCGCATTGTGGGTTATCTGGAAGAAGAGGCGGTGGTCAGCTACACCGAGTATCTGGCCGGCGTGGATGACGGCACCTACGCCAACGTGGCAGCGCCTCGGATTGCCATCGAGTACTGGCAGCTCGCACCCGATGCCCGTTTGCGTGACGTGATCCTGGTGATCCGCCTTGACGAGGCAAAGCACCGTGACGTCAATCATGAATTTGCCAACGAACTGACGAGCAGCCATGCCTGAAGACACCACGCACAAGCCAACCAATGACTAACGCGCTCTGGTTTTTACTGGTCGGCGGACTGCTGCTGACGCGCGGCCTGACCGCCTCATTGTTCAAAAACATGCCCGTAACACCGGCCATGGTTTATCTGGCGGTTGGTCTGCTGGTCGGCCCGACTGTGCTCAATTTCTTTCATTTCAATCCGCTCAAGGAGTCGGCGCTGCTGGAAGTCCTGACCGAAGTGGTGGTGTTGATTTCGCTGTTTTCAGCCGGTGTCAAGATGCCGGTCCCGGTGAAGCTGGCGCTCTGGCGGGCACCGATGATGCTGGCGTCGGTGTCGATGGTAGCCAGTGTTGGTCTGATCGCCGCCTTTGCCTACTTCGCGCTGGACCTGCCGCTGGGCGCCGGGATTTTGCTGGGCGCCATTTTGTCGCCCACCGACCCGGTGCTGGCCACCGACGTGCAGACACGCCATCCGGGCGACAGCGACCAGCTGCGTTTCACCCTGACCTGCGAAGCGGGCATGAACGACGGCAGCGCGTTTCCGTTTGTGATGCTGGGCCTGGGTTTGCTTGGGCTGCACGAATTGGGCGAGTCCGGCCTGCGCTGGGTGCTGGTCGATGTGTTGTGGGCGACAGCGGCAGGCATCGGTATCGGCGTCGCAGCCGGCATGGCACTGGCCCGTTGGGGAAGAAAGTTGCGCCGCCTGACACCCAACCAGACGCTCATGAACGACTTCCTCGGACTGGGCTTGATCGGTGTGGTTTATGGCTTGAGCGTGATGGTGGATGCCTGGGGGTTTTTGGCGGTGTTTTTTGCCGCTGTGGCGCTGCGCCAGACCGAGCTCAAGCAGTTGAGCGCCGATCTGCAAAACCCGGCTCGCCTTGTGGGCGACGGTTCCTCGGCGGGCCTGCCCGAATCACTGCCCGAGGCAGCTGCGGTCACCATCAGCGAGCAGTCACTGGTCTTCAAGGAGCATCTGGAGCGGCTCTCGGAGATGGTGCTGGTGCTGTTAATCGGGGGCTCGCTGTTTATCGATTCCTGGAGCTGGCGTGCCGTGGTGCTGGCTCTGTTTGTCTTTGCGGTGGCGCGACCCGTCAGCGTCATGGCCGGCCTGCTGGGCAGCCGCACCAGTTGGACCATCCGCAGCCTCACGGGTTGGTTTGGCGTGCGCGGCATTGGCTCGCTGTACTACCTGATGTTTGCCATCCAGCATGGCCTGCCCGAAGAACTGGCGCTGGAACTCACGCAATTGACCCTGATTGTGGTCGCCCTGTCGATTTTTGTGCACGGCACCAGCGTCAAACCGCTGCTGAGCCGGTTCTGGCGCTTTCGCCAGCCAAAGTCAGGGCGGCACGGCGGCAAAGTTCAGCCACCGCCGGACTAATTGCCATTTCTGACTCTTTGCGCCTTGAGCACGACATGGGTGTGGCGCAAACTTCGCAGCGCATTGTCGAGTTGCTGCACATCGCGCACGGCGATGATGAACCTGAGATCGATCGGGCCATGCGCTGATTCGTCGGCCATGTTGATCTGGGTGATATCGACCTCGGCAGCAGCCAGCGCCGCTGCCACCTTGGCGAGCACGCCTTTGTTGTTGTTGACCGTGACCACGATGCCGGTTTCGAACGTGCGCACCGGCTCATCCGACCACTCGACGACAATGAAGCGCTCGCTGTCCTTGTTTTTGAGCTTGACGGCGACCGGGCAATCGCTGTCGTGAATAGTCAGCCCTTCACCCCGCCCCAGGTAGCCGACGATGGCATCACCGGGAATGGGACGACAGCAGGCGGCAAAGCGCACCGACGTGTTTTCGCTACCGTCGATGGCGACGCTGCCCTGGGCCACCGAATCTCCGGCCATGAAACGCTCACGCGTGAGCAACAGGGCATCGGGTTTTTCGCCCACATCTGCCAGCAACCTGGCCAGGCGCTTGGCCACGATGCTGGCAATGCGCCGGCCCAGGCCAATTTCAACCAGCAGGTCAGAACGGTTGCGATTGCCACTGAATCGCAACAACTTGTCCCAGACACCCGCCATGGGCCCCTGTTCTTCGGGCAAGCGGTCAATGCCCTCGGCGCGCAGGGCCTGCACCAGCATTTTTTCACCCAGATTCTGCGAGTCTTCCTGCGCCAGCGAGCGCAGATGCTGGCGGATCTTGGAGCGTGCGCGCGCCGTGCGCACAAAGCCCAGCCAGGCTGGGTTGGGGAAGGAGCCTTTGTCTGTGACGACCTCGATCACATCCCCGTTCTGCACCTCGGTGCGCAGCGGCACCTGCTCACCGTTGACTTTGGCGGCCACCGCATGGTCGCCCACACTGCTGTGAATGGCATAGGCAAAATCAACCACCGTGGCGCCGCGCGGCATCGCCATGATCCGGCTTTTGGGGGTGAATACATACACCGCGTCGGGAAACAGATCGACCTTCACATGCTCCCAAAACTCGGTGGCATCGTGCGTTTCATTGCCAATGTCGAGCAGGGATTGCAGCCACTTTGACCCCAACCGGTCCGGATTGACGCTGGGCTCATGGGGGTATTCCTTGTACAGCCAATGCGCGGCAACGCCGGTTTCTGCCACCAGATGCATGGCCTCGGTGCGCACCTGAAACTCGACATTGATGCCCGATGGCCCCACCAAGGTGGTGTGCAGGGACTGGTAGCCATTGATCTTGCTGATCGCAATGTGATCCTTGAACTTGCCCGGCACCGGTTTGTAGAGTTGGTGCAGCAACCCAAGCGCGGTGTAGCAATCAATCAGGCTGGGAACAATGACCCGGAAACCATAAATGTCTGTGACTTCAGCAAAACTCAGGTTTTTGTCCACCATCTTGTGGTGGATCGAATACAGGGTTTTTTCCCGGCCAGAGATTCTGACATGCATGCCGTACTGCTCGAACATGGATTCCAGGTCGGTCTGGACTTTTTGAATCAGGTCACGCCGGCGCCCCCTGGCCTTGGCAACGGCCTTGCTCAGAATCGCATAGCGCCAGGGCCGCAGGTAGCGAAACGACAGGTCCTGCAGTTCCCGATAGGTTTGATTCAGCCCCAGGCGGTGGGCAATTGGCGCATAAACGTCGAGTGTTTCTGAGGCAATGCGCCCCCACTTGGCGCGCGGTGCGTCAGACAGCGTGCGCATGTTGTGGGTGCGATCGGCCAGCTTGATCAAAATCACGCGCACGTCACGCGCCATGGCCAGCAGCATTTTGCGAAACGACTCGGCCTGGTTTTCCTCGCGCGTGTTGAATTGCAGCTTTTCGAGTTTGGTCAGGCCGTCCACCAACTCGGCCACTGGCGAGCCGAAGCGCTCGATCAGTTCGGGCTTGGTGACCTCGCAATCTTCCATTGCATCATGCAGCAGGGCTGCCATCAAGGCCTGGGCATCGAGTTTCCATTCAGCACACTGCGCGGCCACCGCAATTGGGTGGGTGATGTAGGGCTCACCGCTGTTGCGGATCTGCCCCAAGTGGGCTTCGTCAGAAAACCGGTAGGCCGACCTGACGCTGGCCAAGTCGCTGGCGCTCAGGTAGTCGAGCTTGCTGGTCAGGCTTGCAAAACTGGCAGCTGCCGCATTCGATTCGGCAGCGCTCAAGCCCTTGGGCACAAGTGCACCATGGTTGGCATCTGACGGGGATTGATTGGTTGCGGCGCTCATGCCATGAATATAGCGCGCTGGCTGCGACTTTGGGTGCCCCAAACAAAAAAGCACCTTGAACGGTGCTTTTTTACAGAGTGGCCGGAAGTCTTTACAGAGGTACTTTTTTCAGCATTTCAATGCCGACCTTGCCCGCTGCGATCTCGCGCAGGGCGGTCACGCCGGGCTTGTTCTTGCTCTCGACTTTGGCCACATGGCCATGGCTCAGCATGCGCGCACGGTAGGACGCCGCCAGTACCAATTGAAAGCGGTTGGGAATCTGCAGCAGGCAGTCTTCGACGGTAATACGGGCCATGAATTCTCCAAAACCAGGTGATTGGCACTAAGCAATATGCAGTGCTTGAAAGGTGTCTGCCCTGGCGCGGCGCTGCGCCAAGTACTTGAGTCGCTGTGCATGCACAATGGATTTGAGGTCAAACACCGCGCGATCAAAAGACTCGTTGATTATAACGAAGTCGAATTGAGACACCTGCGCCATCTCGGTGGCGGCATTTTGGAGCCGGGTGTCAATCACATCCGGCGAATCTTCGCCGCGCCGTTCCAGTCGCGAACGCAACTCGTCCCAACTCGGGGGCAAAATAAAAATGGTGACGGCATTGGCGAAAATTTGCTTGATCTGCAGGGCGCCCTGGTAATCAATTTCAAGGATGACATCCGAGCCCTGCGTCATGCGCTCCTCGATGGCTCTTTTCGACGTGCCGTAGCGGTGGTTGTGCACAACGGCCCACTCGACGAATGCATTGCCCTGCACCATCGCATCAAACTCGGGCTCAGAGACAAAAAAGTACTCGCGGCCATGCTTTTCCTGACCGCGCGGGGCGCGCGTGGTGTGCGACACCGAGGGACGCACCTGCGCGTCGAGTTCCAGCAGCGCGTTCACGAGACTGGATTTGCCAGCACCGCTCGGGGCGGCCACAACAAACAAATTACCGGGGTAGTCGATCACAACAGGACTCTTATAAAAGGCAGCAATGCGCCTTATTCTATGTTTTGCACCTGCTCGCGCATCTGCTCGATCAGCACTTTCATGTCCACCGAAATGTGCGTGAGCTCCAGCGCTGCCGCTTTCGAGCCCAGCGTGTTGGCTTCACGGTGCAATTCCTGGATCAGGAAGTCAAGCCGCTTGCCCACTTCGCCGCCCTTGCCCAGCAGCCGCTCCAGTTCATCCAAGTGTGAGTTCAGGCGCGTCAGTTCTTCCGCCACATCAATGCGAATGGCGAAAGCAGTGGCTTCCGCCAGCGCCCGGTCCTGCGCGGCTTCGGGCAGGACACCGCTGTCGACCAGGCCCATGGCGTCGCGCCAGCGGTCCAGAAAACGCTGGCGTTGTTGCGCCACCAGTTGCGGCACCAGCGGCTCGGCCTGCGCTGCCAGGCGACGCAACTGCCCCATGCGGTCTTGCAGCATCAGCACCAGGCGGGCGCCTTCGCGCTCGCGGGCGGCCAGCAGCGACTGCAGCACCTGCTCGGCCAACACCAGCAGGTCGGCTTGCCAATCGCGCGTGCCCCCCGTGCTGCCTGCCGCCAGGCGCATCACGTCCGCCACGCTCAGGGGCGTGGCCAGCGGCAGCCAGGTTTTGACGTTGTCCTGAATCGTGTTGAGGCGCTGCAGCAGCCGCGCAGAAGGGTCGGCCACCAGGTTGGCAGCGTTGCTTTCAAGAGCGGCGCGCACCTCCACCTTGCCGCGTTTGAGTCGGCGCACCAGCAACTCGCGCAAAGCGGGCTCATGACTGCGCAATTCATCGCTGAGCTTGAACGTCAAGTCGAGGTAGCGGCTGTTCACCGACCGGATTTCGAGACCCAGGCGGGCGTCAGACGTTGCAGGTGGCTCGGCCCCTTGGGAACTGGCGGCGCTGCTGTGCTGGGCACTGGCGTAACCAGTCATGCTATAAACTGACATGTCAATCTTCTGTTGTGTTGAATGGTGTCAAGAATAACCCGGTTCCAGTGACAACCGATGTCTGTCCATCTGAAAATATGTCCAACTCCAAGCCATCCCCGCTCCCGCCTGGCACCTTGATTGGTGGTTACCGGGTGGTTCGCCGGGTGGCCGCGGGCGGCTTTGGTGTGATTTACCTGGCCATGGGGGCGGATGACCAACAGGTTGCCATCAAGGAATACCTGCCCGCCTCGCTGGTGACCCGAGAGCCGGGGCAACTGCTGCCGCATGTGGCACCCGAAAAGCTGTCCCTGTACCGGCTGGGTTTGAAAAGTTTTTTTGAAGAGGGGCGCTCGCTGGCGCAGATTTCCCACCCGTCGGTGGTCAGCGTGCTGAATTTTTTCCGGGAAAATGAAACCGTTTACATGGTCACCAACTTTCTGGAAGGCTCCAGCCTGCAAGACTTCATTGTGGTGGCCCGCAACATCAGACCGGTCAAGGTCTTTCGCGAATCCACCATACGCTCCTTGTTCGATGAAATCCTGCGCGGCTTGCGCATCGTCCACCAACACAAGATGTTGCACCTGGACATCAAGCCGGCCAACATTTTCATCACCGACGACAACAAGGCCGTGTTGATCGACTTTGGCGCCGCGCGCGAAGTGCTGAGCAAAGAGGGCAACTTCATCCGGCCCATGTACACCCCCGGTTTTGCCGCGCCGGAGATGTACCGGCGCGACACCACGATGGGACCCTGGACCGACATTTATGCCATTGGCGCGTGCATGTTTGCCTGCATCCACGGCTATCCCCCCAACGATGCGCCACAACGGGCTCCTGAAGACAAGACCCTGCAAACCCTGAAGCGCTTGCAAGGGGTTTACTCGGACGATCTGCTGGAGATCGTGAAGTGGTGCATGGCACTGGATCCGCAAAAGCGGCCCCAGACTGTGTTTGCCTTGCAAAAGGAATTGAACCGCACTGGCGCGCGTCGCTTCACACAACTGACCATGGCAGACAAGGTCAAGCTCCAATTGGGAAGCGTGGTGGAAAGCACCAAAAAAACCGTTAACAAGGTCACGGAAATAGGTAAATATTTCTGATGCAGTTTTCTGTATTCCAGCAAAGTCGCCAGGGCGGGCGCAAGTGCAATGAGGACCGCATGGGCTATTGCTACACCCGTGACAGCGCTGTGCTGATGCTGGCTGACGGCCTGGGCGGCCACCCTCAGGGCGAAGTGGCTGCGCATCTGGCGGTGACCGCCGTGGCAAACATGTTTCAAAAATTGGCGCAGCCAAAACTGGCAGATATGGATGGCTTTATTGAGAGCGCCATGATGGCGGCGCATTACCAAATTCAGAACTACGCGGTGGACAAGGCCCTGAACGACTCTCCCCGGACCACGCTCGTCATAGCGGTCATCCAGTCGGGCCATGTGGTCTGGGCCCATTGCGGAGACTCCAGGCTCTATCTGGTGCGTCAGCATCAATTGCTGGCGCGCACCCGGGACCATACTTTTGCCGAACGCGGGTCCTCCCACCGGGACAAAACCCTGCCAACGCCGGCTGAACTCAATCGCAATGTGTTGTTCAGTTGCCTGGGCTCACCCGGCAAGCCGAGCTTCAGCGTGGCCGAGCCCGTTGCTTTAAAACAGGGCGACAAACTCCTGCTTTGCTCCGATGGTTTGTGGTCCAGTCTGGCCGAGCAGGACATCGTCAACCAGTTGAGTCAAAAATCCGTTGAAACCGCGGTGCCTGACCTGGTTGCTCAGGCGCTCAAGCATGCGGGCAAAAAAAGCGACAACGTCACCTGCCTGGCGCTCGCCTGGCAAATGCCCGACACCGTGCCTGCCGGGCAGGGAGCGGCGTCAAACCAAGCCACCACCATGGGCCATTTTGCCGCCACTGCGCCCTCCAAATGGCACGATGGCACACCTGCAGCACCGGACAAAATCGAAGAAACTTCCATTGACCAAGCGATTCCAGCAGACAGCGCAGCCAATTTCAATGATTCAGAAACAAAACCCGATATCCGCTAACCCGGACCGATGACATGACCCCAATTTCAAGAACCGGCGCACGTGGCGCCAATGCCCTGCGCCCGATCACCCTCACCCGCCACTACACCCGCCACGCCGAAGGCTCGGTATTGGTGGAGTTTGGCCACACCAAGGTGCTGTGCAATGCCTCGGTGCTCGACAAGGTGCCGCCGCACCAGAAAGGCAGCGGTCAGGGCTGGGTCACCGCCGAATACGGCATGCTGCCGCGCGCCACCCACAGCCGCAGCGACCGCGAGGCCGCACGTGGCAAGCAGAGTGGGCGCACCCAGGAAATCCAGCGCCTGATTGGCCGCTCGCTGCGCTCGGTGTTTGACCTGGCGCTACTGGGCGAGCGCACCCTGCACCTGGATTGCGACGTCATTCAGGCCGACGGCGGCACCCGCACCGCCGCCATCACGGGCGCCTTTGTCGCAGCCCAAGACGCCATCAACGGCCTTTTGTTGCAGGGCAAGCTGATCCTTTCCCCGATTCGCGACCATGTCGCCGCGATCTCGGTCGGCATGGTGCAGGGCACGCCGCTGCTCGACCTGGACTACACCGAAGATTCGGCCTGCGACACCGACATGAATGTGGTCATGACCGGATCCGGCCACTATGTCGAGGTGCAAGGCACAGCCGAGGGCGCCGCCTTCAGCCGCCTTGAGATTGATGCGCTGCTGGCGCTGGCCGACCAGGGC
>NZ_JAABQC010000047.1 GCF_011391645.1 Rhodoferax sp.
GGTGGTGGCATCACCGGCGGCAAACACACCGGGCAAGGAGGTTTGGCCGCGGGCATCGACCACGATCTCGCCGTGTTTTGACAGTTCCAGCGTGCCCTTGAGCCATTCGGTGTTGGGCACCAGGCCAATTTGCACAAACACACCGTGCAGCGGCACCAGGTGCTCGGTGTTGTTGGCGCGGTCTTTGTAGCGCAGGCCGTTGACCTTGCCGTCGGCACCGGTGATCTCAAGGGTTTGAGCGTTAGTATGCACCGTCACATTGGGCAGGCTGTGCAGTTTTCTGACCAGCACCGCATCGGCTTTGAGTTCGGGCATGAACTCGATCACGGTGACATGTTTGACCACGCCGGCGAGGTCGATGGCGGCCTCGATGCCGGAGTTGCCCCCGCCAATCACCGCCACGTCCTTGCCCTTGAACAACGGGCCGTCGCAGTGCGGGCAATAGGCCACACCCTTGTTTTTGTACTCCTGCTCTCCGGGCACGTTCACATTGCGCCAGCGTGCGCCGGTGCTCAGAATCACGGTCTTGCTTTTCAGACTGCCGCCATTGGCGAGCTGGATTTCAATCAGCCCGTTGGGCGTGGCGGCCGGGAGCAGCTTGTCGGCGCGCTGCAGGTTCATGATTTCGACGTCGTAGGCGCGCACATGTGCTTCAAGCGCCGCGGCAAATTTGGGGCCGTCGGTTTCCAGCACCGAAACATAGTTTTCGATCGCCAGCGTGTCGTTCACCTGGCCGCCAAAGCGCTCGGCGGCAATGCCGGTGCGAATGCCTTTGCGGGCGGCATACACCGCCGCCGCTGCGCCGGCCGGGCCGCCACCGACGATCAACACGTCATACGGGGCTTGCGCGCTGAGCTTGGCCGCATCGCGGGCAGCCGCGCCGGTGTCGAGCTTGGCAATCACCTCTTCGAGCAAGATGCGGCCGGAATGGAACATCTGGCCGTTCAAAAATACCATCGGCACCGCCATGATCTGGCGCTGGTTGACTTCGTCCTGAAACGCGCCGCCTTCGATGACCACGGTCTTGACCTTCGGGTTGAGCACCGCCATGAGGGCCAGCGCCTGCACCACGTCGGGGCAGTTGTGGCAGCTCAGCGACATGTAAACCTCAAAGTTGTAGTCACCGTCGAGCGCCTTGATCTGATCAACCACATCGGCTTCGACCTTGGGCGGGTGGCCACCGGTCCACAGCAGCGCCAGCACCAGCGAGGTGAATTCATGGCCCAGCGGCAGGCCGGCAAAACGCAGACTGCTGCTGCTGCCGGTGCGCTGCAGGCTGAAAGACGGCTTGCGCGCGTCATTACCGTCCACTTTAAGCGTGATCTTGTCGCTGCGCAGGCCCTGAATGGTCTGCAGCAAGGACAGCGTGTCGCGTGAGTTCTCGGAGTCGTCTAAGGAGGCAACGATCTCGAAAGGATGTTGTACGCGCTCCAGGTAAGCGCCCAGTTGTGTCTTGAGGGTATCGTCCAACATATCTTTCGTTCTTTCGTAATTTAAGCGACTTTGAGAACCGGCCTCAGCCAAATGAATGGGCGACTGAGGCCAGAAACAGGCTGGCGAACCTTGTGAGTCCGCCAGTGTGGGGAGAGCTTTTTGGGGCTGTGATTCTTAGATCTTGCCAACCAGTTCCAGCGACGGAGCGATGGTCTTGGCACCTTCGTTCCACTTGGCGGGGCACACTTCACCCGGGTGAGCGGCGGTGTACTGGGCGGCCTTGAGCTTGCGCAGGGTTTCTTTCACATCACGGGCGATTTCGTTGGAATGGATTTCCAGGGTCTTGATGATGCCGTCGGGATTGACGACAAAAGTGCCGCGGTAAGCCAGGCCGTCTGCGTCGATGTGCACATCAAAGCCACGGGTCAGGGTGTGGGTTGGGTCGCCCACCAGCGGGAACTTGGCCTTGCCCACGGCAGGAGAGGTCTCGTGCCACACTTTGTGCGAGAAATGGGTGTCGGTGGTGACGATGTAGACCTCGGCGCCCATTTTCTGGAACTCGGCGTAGTTGTCGGCCGCGTCTTCGACTTCGGTGGGGCAGTTGAACGTGAAGGCTGCCGGCATGAAAATCACGACCGACCATTTGCCCTTCATGCTTTCGTTGCTGACTTCAACGAATTTGCCGTTGTGAAATGCCTGGGCTTTGAAAGCGGGGATTTGCGTGTTGATCAATGACATGAGAGATTCCTTGGAGAGTTTAAAAAGGGTTGTCGGTTGTTTTCCGATGTTGATAATCATAGCTCATTACTATCGAATTCATTATTCATTATTCATAAACTATCAATAGTCAAATTCAATGGCGAACGAATGCCACATCGCATCGGTAAGCTAAGCTCAATAGCGCAAATCAATCGAAGGCATTGACAGTACCAATTTGACCCGGACACTGCCGGCCGTTTATGCTTTTACTCACTTTGACCCATCTTGTTCAAAGCAAACGCCTTTTCCATCAACTTTAAGGAGATTTCCATGGCAGCACTCAAAGGTTCAAAAACGGAAGACAACCTGAAAGCCGCCTTCGCAGGCGAGTCCCAGGCCAACCGCCGCTATTTGTATTTTGCGAACAAGGCCGACGTGGAAGGCCAGCCAGACGTGGCAGCCCTGTTCCGCTCCACCGCTGAAGGCGAAACCGGCCATGCCCACGGCCACCTGGAATGGCTGGAACAATGCGGCGACCCGGCCACCGGCATGCCCTTTGGCAGCACCCGTGACAACTTGGCCTCGGCGGTGGCGGGCGAAACCCACGAGTACACCGACATGTACCCCGGCATGGCCAAGACCGCGCGGGAGGAAGGCCACGATGAGGTGGCTGACTGGTTTGAAACCCTGGCCAAGGCCGAGCGCTCGCATGCCAACCGCTATGCCAAGGCGTTGACCGAACTGGTTGATTGATGTTGGAGTGATTGGTGTTGGGCGTTGCCTGCAGCGCCCAATGCCAATCCCATGCCGCCTTGCGCCGCATGCGTTCGCTGTTTCCCGCGCCACCACAACATTCTTGACAAGGAAGAACACCATGGCCACCGAGGGCAATCTGTCAGCACCCACCCGTCATGCGATCGACTGGAAAAATTCCGAGTATTTCGACGAAGAAAAGACCTTTGTCGAGTTGGAGCGCATCTTCGACATCTGCCATGGTTGCCGCCGCTGCGTGAGCCTGTGCGGCTCCTTCCCCACGCTGTTCGACCTGGTGGACGAGAGCAAGACCATGGAGGTGGATGGCGTCGACAAGAAGGACTACTGGAAAGTGGTGGACCAGTGCTACCTGTGCGACCTGTGCTACATGACCAAGTGCCCGTATGTGCCGCCGCACCAGTTCAACCTCGACTTCCCGCACACCATGCTGCGCGCCAAGGCCATCAAGTTCCGCAAAGGTGATGTCGGTGCCGCCGAGAAGTTTCTGGCCTCCACTGATGTGCATGGCCAACTGGCCGGTATTCCAGTCGTGGTGCAGGTGGCCAATGCGGTCAACAAGACCAAAATGGCGCGCAGCGTGATGGAAAAGGTGGCAGGCGTGGACAAGGACGCCTGGCTGCCCTCGCTGGCGACCAAAAAATTCCGCTCGGCCGCGCCCGAGGCACAAGCCACCGTGGTCAAGGATGGCGCCAAAACCCCTGGCAAAGTGGCGATTTTTTCCACCTGTTTCATCAACTACAACGAGCCGGGCATTGGCCTGGACCTGCTCAAGATCCTTGACCACAATGACATCCCCTACGTGCTGGTCGAAAAAGAAAAATGCTGTGGCATGCCGAAGCTGGAACTGGGAGATCTTGAATCAGTGAACGCCAGCAAGGAGGCCAATATTCCGATGCTGGCCAATTACGCCAAGGACGGTTTTGCCATTTTGGCGGCGGTGCCGAGTTGCGCCCTGATGTTCAAGCAGGAAATCCCGCTGATGTACCCCGATGAGGCCGACGTGCAGCTCGTCAAGGAGAGCATGTGGGACCCGTTCGAGTACCTGATGCAGCGCAAGCGCGACGGCCTGCTCAAGGTCGATTTCCCGGTGCCGCTGGGCAACGTCAGCTACCAGATCCCGTGCCATGGCCGGGTGCAGAACATCGGCAAGAAGACCGAGGAAATGCTCAAGATGGTGCCCGGCACCACCGTCAACACCTTCGAGCGCTGCTCGGGCCACGCCGGCACCTTTGGCGTCAAAAAGCTGTACCACCAGCAGGCCATGAAAATCGGCAAACCACTGTTCAAGGGCATGGCCAGCATGAAGGACGGCAGCAAGCCCGACTACATCAGCTCCGACTGCCCGCTGGGTGGCCACCACATTGCCCAGGGCTTTGAGGTCAACCAGCTTGGCACGCCCGAACTGCAGCACCCCTTGAGCCTGATCGCCCGCGCCTACGGACTGAAATAACACAGGAAACACCATGCAAATCACCGGAAACATCACACCTGAGAGCCTCATGAGCCTGGAGGCTTACAGCAAATGGCGCAAAGCCAACAAACCCGCTGTCATGGCGCACCGCAAGCTGCGCAGTGTGCACCTGGGCGAACACATGACGCTGCAGTTCGAGTCCGAAACCACCATTCGTTACCAGATTCAGGAGATGCTGCGCATTGAGAAAATCTTTGAAGAAGACGGCATCCAGCAGGAAATCGACGCCTACGCCGCGCTGGTGCCCGGCGGCAGCAACTGGACCGCGACCGTGCTGCTGGAATACCCCGATGTGAGTGAGCGAAAACGCGAACTGGCGCGTCTGATCGGCGTGGAAGACCGCCTGTTTGTCGAAGTCGAGGGCCAAGCGCGCGTCTATGCCATCGCCGACGAGGACATGGACCGCGAAAACGACGAAAAAACTTCGGCGGTGCACTTTGCCCGCTTTGAGTTGACGCCAGTCATGTGCGCCGCCGTCAAGGCGGGTGCCGCCGTCAAGGTGGGCTGCGACCACACCAACTACCCGGCGCACGTCACGCTGGCCGACGACACGCTGGCATCGCTGGCATCCGACCTCAAATGAGCAGGCCAGGGTGCGTATCATCAGGGCTTCCTCGTGAAGCCCTTTTTGATGCCCTGAGCCTTGACACACATGCTGTTTTTACTTTCCCCCGCCAAATCGCTCGACTTTGATCCCCCGGTCACTGCCGTGCCGCACAGCCAGCCGCTGTTTGTGCCTCAGGCCCAGGAACTGATCGACATCCTGCAACAGAAGTCACCGCAAGAGATTGCCAGCCTGATGAGCCTGAGCGACAGCCTGGCCGGGCTGAACGTGGCGCGCTACCAAGCCTGGCGCCCCAAATTTACGGCCAAGAATGCCAAGCAGGCAGTGCTGGCCTTTAATGGTGACGTGTACGACGGGCTCGACGCCAAGACTCTCGGCGCGGACGAGTTGGCCTGGACGCAAGACCACCTTTGCATCTTGAGCGGGCTGTATGGTGTATTGCGGCCGCTGGACTATATGCAGCCGTATCGGCTGGAGATGGGCACCCGGCTGCCCAACCCGCGTGGCAAGGACCTTTACCAGTTCTGGGGTACCCAGATTTCCGCCTACCTCAACACCCGCTTGCAGCGCGACAAAACCCCTGTGGTGATCAATCTGGCCAGCCAGGAATACTTCAAGGCGGTGGACAAAAAGGCGCTCAAGGCGCGGGTGATCGACTGCGTGTTTGAAGATTTCAAGGATGGCCACTACAAGATCATCAGCTTTTACGCCAAGCGCGCGCGCGGCCTGATGGCTCGCTTTGCCGCCACCGAGCGCGTGAACCTGCCAGAGCAGCTCAAGGGTTTTGATCTGGATGGCTATGCCTTTGAGGCCAGCCAGTCCAGCGCCGAGCGCCTGGTGTGGCGGCGACAACTGGCCCAGCCATGAACACGCCACAGCAATCCCGGTTGGGTCAGGCCACGGTGTATGCGGACCAATATGACGCATCGCTGCTGTTTCCCATCCCCAGGGCAGCGCAGCGTTCTGAACTCGGTCTTGGCACCCAGCTGCCTTTTCTGGGTGCCGACCTGTGGACTGCGTTTGAGCTGAGCTGGCTCAACCCGCGCGGCAAGCCGCAGGTAGCGCTGGCGCACATCACGGTGCCGTGCGAATCGGTCAATATCATCGAGAGCAAATCGCTCAAGCTTTACCTGGGCAGCTTCAACAACAGCCGTTTTACCGATGCCGCCGAAGTGCTGGCCCGACTGCGCGCCGATTTGACCGAAGCCGCCTGGCGCGGCGGCGTGGTCCAGTCCAGCGTGGGCGTCAAATTGCTGGCGGCCGAGCTGTTTGACCGCGAGCCGATCGAGGAGCTTGATGGCCTGAGCCTGGACCGGCTCGACCTGGACTGCGACCGCTACACGCCAGCGCCTGACCTGCTGAGTGCGGCCACCCTTGAGGCCCCGGTGTCGGAGGTGCTCACCAGCAACCTGCTGCGCAGCAACTGCCCGGTCACCGGCCAGCCTGACTGGGGCAGCGTGCAGATCAGCTACTTTGGCCCGCAGATCGACCAGGCCGGGCTGTTGCGCTACATCATCAGCTTTCGCGACCACCAGGGTTTTCACGAGCATTGTGTCGAGCGCATGTTCACCGACATCCAGGCGCGATGCCAGCCGCACAAACTCAGCGTTTATGCGCGCTACACGCGCCGCGGCGGCCTCGACATCAACCCGTTTCGCACCAGCTACCCGCAGGCGCTGCCCGCCAACCACCGCAACGCCAGGCAGTAGCCGGCGCCAGCTTCAAAGATCAATAATATGGTGACATCATCAGCGGCAGCCGGCATACCCCGCGACACCAGTCTTAACCAAAATACCTGATACAGCCATGACGACCTCCTTCCAAAACACCGACGTCGATTCTGTTGAAGGCCTGCTTGGGCGACTGGAGCAGCTCAATGACATCGGTGCGGCGCTGTCCAACGAACGCGACATCACCCGTTTGCTGGAATACATTTTGCTGACCGCCAAAGGCATCACCCACGCCGATGGCGGCACCATTTACAGCAAAGCCGCCAATGCCAACAGTCTGCACTTTGAGATCTTGCGCACCGATTCCCTCGACATTGCGATGGGCGGCAGTGCCGCTGCGCCAATCCATTTTCCGGATTTGCCCTTGCTCAATGCAGCCGGCGAGCCCAACGACTCGCTGGTGGCGGCTTATGCGGCCATTCACCGCGTCACCGTCAACATCGAAGACGCCTACACCGATCCCAATTTTGACTTTTCGGGCACCCGCAAGTTTGACCAGAACACCGGCTACCGCTCCCGGTCTTTCCTGACCGTGCCCATGTGCAATCAGGACGGCGATGTGATTGGCGTGCTGCAATTGCTCAACGCCATGTGCCCCGGCTCCCATGAAGTGGTGCCCTTTTCAAAGGCTGACCAGCAACTGGTGGAATCACTGGCATCGCAGGCCGCCATTGCGCTCAACAACCGCTTGCTGATTCAGCAACTGGAAGACCTGTTCGAGTCTTTCATCAGCATGATCAACCTGGCCATTGATGAAAAATCACCCTACACCGGGGGCCACTGCCAGCGGGTTCCGACCCTGACCATGATGCTGGCCGAGGCTGCCGCAAAAAACAAGGCAGGTCCGCTGGCCAGTTTTTCAATGACCGAGGCCGACCGTTATGAGCTCAAGATTGCCGGCCTGATGCACGACTGCGGCAAGGTCACCACCCCGGTGCATGTGGTGGACAAGGCCACCAAGCTGCACACTTTGTACGACCGGATTGACCTGATCGACACCCGCTTCGAGGTGCTGCGGCGCGATGCCGAGATTGCCGCCCTGCGCCAGCAACTGGCGCTGCGCCCCTGCGTCGATGCCGCCTCCGAAAATGCGACGCTTGAAAACCTGAAAGTCCAGCTCGGCGCGCTCGACGATGACCGGGCTTTTTTGCGGGCCACCAATTCCGGAGGCGAATTCATGAGCGACGACGCGGTGGCGCGCGTGCAGCACATTGCCAGCCATTACCAGTGGCGCAATACCAAGGGGCATCAAAGCAACTTTTTGTCAGCCGATGAAACAGAAAACCTGAGCATCCGCAAAGGCACCCTGACCCGGTCCGAGCGCGACACCATCAATCACCATATCGTCGCCACCATCAAAATGCTGGAGAAATTGCCCTGGCCCAAACACCTGCAAAACGTGCCCGAATTTGCCGGTGGTCACCACGAGCGCATGGATGGCAAGGGTTACCCCAAGGGCCTGACGCGTGAAGAAATGTCAGTGCAGGCGCGCATCATGGGCATTGCCGATATCTTTGAGGCCCTGACCGCCTCCGATCGACCTTACAAGCCGGGCATGAAGCTGTCACAAGCCATCAGCATCATGGTCAGAATGAAGGACGAAGGTCATATCGATCCCGATTTGTTTGACATTTTTATCAACCAGGGGGTTTATCTCAGTTATGCCCAGGCATTCATCCACCCCTTGCAAATTGACGAGGTGAATCTGGCCACACCATGACTGGCGAGCCCGCATTGGCCGCCAGAAACGCCCCCAATGACGCCAATTGCTACTTTTAACATAGCACCTCAGCAGACCGCCGATAATTGACCCATGCCTTTCACTTTTGACCGTCCCCGGCGCCTGTCGCCACGCGCCATTGGCATTGCCTCGGCCGTGATCACGGTGCTGATCTGGACCTCATTCATCCTGATTGCCCGCGCCTCGGCCGACCCGGCGCGTGGTGGCCCGCTCACGCCACTGGACATTGCCTTTTGCCGCATCTTCGGGGCGGCGCTGATTTTGCTTCCCTGGGGGGCCTACCTGGTGCACCAGGACCGTGCCCGCGGCCTGCCGAGTGCCTCCTGGATGGGTGTGTCGCCACTGTCCCGGCGAATCACTGTTTTGGCGGGATTCTTTGGCGGTCTGCTGTACGCCATGTTGGCCTACAGCGGCTTCGCCTATGCACCGGCGCTGCACGCATCGGTGCTGTTGCCGGGCAGTTTGCCGCTTTGGACGACGCTGCTGGCGGCCTGGTTGCTGCGCGAGCACATCACCCCCGTGCGCGCGCTGGGTCTGGCGCTGATTTTGCTGGGAGACTTGCTGGTGGGAGGGTTGAGCCTGCTGCGCGCCTTTGAGGGCGGCCAGGTCTGGCTGGGCGACCTGCTGTTCATGAGCGGCGCCCTGTGCTGGGCCACCTATAGCGTGCTGGTGCGCCACCACAGGCTGGATGCGGTGCGCGCCACCATCGCCATCACCAGTTTCGCCGCCTTGACTTATCTGCCAATGTACAGCGCGCTGGCGCTGACCGGCGTGGTCCAGTCCCACCTGTTTACCGCACCGCTGCAAGACCTGTTGTTTCAGGCGCTGTTCCAGGGCTGGGGTTCGGTGGTGATCTCTGGCATCACCTTTACCCAGATGATTCGTTACTTTGGCCCGGTGCGCTCAACCATGATCACCGCGCTGGTGCCGGGTTTGTCGGCCATTGGGGCGGTGCTGTTCTTGGGCGAACCGCTGCACTGGAATGTGGTGGCCGGGCTGGTCCTGGTCACGGCGGGCATTCTGTTTGGCGTGCGCGCCGCCACACGCAATGCCGCCAATCCAGCCGTTCTGCAGAGAGCAAGCGCGTGAATTTGCTGGCCCTGGACACCAGCACCGACAGCATGTCGATTGCCGTGCAACGCGGCACCGGCGATGGCGCCGCGCCGTGGCAGCACAACGCCACAGGCGGCGCAAAAACCTCCTCCCATCTGATTCCCGAAATTCAGCGGCTCATGGCGCTGGCGCAACTGCGCTTTGAGGACCTTGATGCGATTGTGTTTGGTGCCGGACCGGGCTCTTTTACCGGCTTGCGCACCGCCTGCTCAGTCGCCCAGGGGCTGGCGTTTGGGGCGTCGGTTCCGGTGTTGCCGGTGGACAGCCTGCTGGCTGTCGCTGAAGAGGCGCGCTGGAACACGGGAAACGCGCAAAGCCTCGCTGTCACGGCTTTGCTCGATGCCCGCATGGATGAGTTGTACACGGCTGACTATGCCTTTGCCCATGGCATCTGGACACAGCTCAGCGACTGCCGCCTGATCAAACCCGAAAGCCTGGTGTGGAGCAGCCCCGATGTACTGGCGGGCAATGTATTTGACGGCTACGGTGCGCGCTTGCCCAACACGGCAACACGCATCAGGGCCTTGCCCACCGCCACGGCGCTGTTGCGCTTGGCCCCAGCCCTGCTGGCCGCTGGCGGCGCCGTGCCCGCAGACCAGGCCCTGCCCAGCTACATACGTGACAAGGTGGCGCAAACCACGCAGGAACGCGCCGCCACCAAAGCATTGACGGGCTCCGTGCCATGAGCGCCCAGATCTCAAGCCAAGCCTTGACGGTGCGTTTTGAGGCCATGACAGAACACCATCTTGATGCCGTGACCGTGATGGAGCAGCAAGCCCACCCCCATCCCTGGCAGCGGCGCCATTTTGTCGACTGCCTGGCCAGCGCCTATGAGGCGCAACTGCTGATGGCCGACGGCACCCTGCTGGGGTATTTTGTGGCCATGAAGGGCGTCGAAGAAGTGCATCTGCTCAACATCACGGTCTCGCCTGACTGCCAGCGCCTGGGCTGGGCGCGCGTCATGCTCGACGCGCTGGCCCTGTGGTCGCGCGGCCAGGGGGCGCAGTGGTTGTGGCTGGAGGCGCGCGTCAGCAACACCCGGGCCATTCGTGTTTACACAGCGCACGGCTTTCGCACCGTGGGCGTGCGCCGCCAGTATTACCCCAGTGCGCAAGGTCAGCGCGAAGATGCGGTGGTCATGAGCCTCAAGCTCAACGCCAGTACGGCTTTGGAGGGGTCGCCATGAGCCTGGCTCTGGACGCACGCCAACGCGCCATGCTGCTGGAAATGGGGGTGCGCGTCTGGCAGCCTGTGACCGCGCTCGAGCCTGAAGCTGCCACACTGGCTGCGCCGGCCCCGGCACCCATCCCCGACAACACAGCAGCCGAGGCTGCGCCGGCTGCTGCGCTGCCTGCCGTGCCTGACCCGGCAGCGCGCAGCGCCTTGCCGGCCAGCCCTGACGCCACCGTCCGACCACCCATCAGGCCGCCAAGCCCCACCCGCCTGACCGAGTTGCCCGAGGGTATTGCCAACATGGACTGGCCAGCCTTGGCCGGCGCAGTCCAGCACTGCCAGGCTTGCGCCATGTGCCTGGGACGCCGCACACCGGTGTTGGCGCCACCACAAGCGGCCATGGCATGCGACTGGCTGGTGCTGGGAGACCCTCCTGATGAGCCCGAAGAACGCGCTGAACGGCCCTTCGTGGAAGAGGCAGGCCAGTTGTTGGACAACATGCTGCGCGCTGTGGGCGTGCAGCGCTGGGACCATGCGGCAAACGCAGCCACCGCCCCGGCGCCCTCCTCGCGCGCCTACCTGACCCACGTGCTCAAGTGTCGGCCGGCCCTGATGCGTGCGCCAGACGCCGCAGAGCTTGGCACCTGCGCCCATTTTTTGCGCCGCGAAATCGCCCTGACCCAACCCAGGGTGATCCTCGCCATGGGGCGTTTTGCCATGCAATTGCTGCTCAGCGAAACCCCGCCCGAGCAGGCCCGACTGCCGCTGGGCAAATTGCGCGGTCAGGTCTGGCGCTTTGCCGGCGTGCCGGTGGTGGTGACCTATCCGCCGGTGTACCTGCTGCGCAATGGCCACGACAAAGCCAGGGCCTGGGCCGACCTGTGCCTGGCCCGCGCGGTGGCCAGCGGCAGCCTGGCCACCCCGTAAAATCCGGGCATGTTGATCGTCAAAACCCAATTGCTCGAAGCCCTGCGTGCCACGCTGGAAGATTTACAGCCCGGCGCCGGCGCCAAAGCGGCGTTTGAGTCGCCCAAGGTGGCCGCCCACGGCGACCTGGCCACCACGGCCGCCATGCAACTGGCAAAACCGCTCAAGCAAAACCCGCGGCAACTGGCCGAAAGCCTGTGCCAACTGCTACGCACCACGCTGCCCTACCAAACCTGGGTGGAGTCGCTTGAGATTGCCGGGCCCGGTTTTATCAACGTCAAGCTCAAACCCGCAGCCAAGCAGCAGGTGGTGCGCTCGGTGCTGCTGCAAGGCGAGCGCTTTGGCAGCCAGGCCGACAACGGCAAAGCCATGCTGGTCGAATTTGTCTCGGCCAACCCGACCGGGCCACTGCATGTGGGCCATGGCCGCCAGGCCGCCCTGGGCGATGCCATCTGCAACCTGTTCGGCAGCCAGGGCTGGCGGGTCTATCGCGAGTTTTATTACAACGATGCCGGCGTCCAGATTGGCACGCTGGCCACCAGCACCCAACTGCGAACGCAAGGCTTCAAGCCGGGTGACGCCTGCTGGCCGACCGACCCCGACAACCCGCTGAGCAAAAACTTTTACAACGGCGAATACATCGCCGACATCGCGGCTGATTTCCTGGCCAAAAAAACGGTCACCTCAGACGACCGGGCCTTCACCGCCTCCGGGGACACGGCCGACCTCGACAGCATCCGCCAGTTTGCCGTGGCCTATTTGCGCCATGAGCAGGACCTTGACCTGTCGGCCTTTGCCGTCAGGTTTGACAACTATTACCTGGAAAGCAGCCTCTATACCAGCGGCCGGGTTGAGGCCACGGTCAAGCGCCTGGTGGAGGCCGGCAAAACCTACGAGCAGGACGGCGCGCTCTGGCTCAAGTCGACCGACTACGGTGACGACAAAGACCGCGTCATGCGCAAGCAAGACGGCAGTTACACCTATTTTGTGCCCGACGTGGCCTACCACATCAGCAAGTGGGAGCGTGGTTTTCAAAAGGTCATCAACATCCAGGGCACCGACCACCACGGCACCATTGCCCGTGTGCGCGCCGGCCTGCAAGCGGCCGATGTAGGCATTCCGCAAGGCTTCCCTGACTACGTGCTGCACACCATGGTGCGTGTGGTGCGCGGCGGCCAGGAGGTCAAGATCAGCAAGCGCGCCGGCAGTTATGTGACGCTGCGCGACCTGATCGAATGGACCAGCAAGGACGCGGTGCGTTTCTTTTTGCTGAGTCGCAAGCCCGACACCGAGTACACCTTTGACGTCGACCTGGCGGTGGCCAAAAACAACGACAACCCGGTCTATTACGTGCAATACGCCCATGCCCGCATCTGCTCGGTGCTGGCCAGTTGGGGCGGCGCAGTGACCAGCCTGGAGCAGGTCGATTTGTCGCCCCTGCAAAGTCCGCAAGCGCTCGCCCTGATGCTGTTGCTGGCCAAATACCCCGACATGCTGACGGCCGCCGCCGACGACTTTGCGCCCCATGACGTGACCTTTTACCTGCGCGAGCTGGCTGCCTGCTACCACAGCTATTACGATGCCGAACGCATTCTGGTCGAGGATGACACGATCAAGCTGGCCCGGCTGGCGCTGGTGGCCGCCACCGCGCAGGTGTTGCGCAACGGCCTGGCGGTGCTGGGTGTGAGCGCCCCGGAAAAAATGTAAGCTCGCCCTCCTCACCTCAAGACAACTGAAAACCCCACATGCAACATCAACGCGGCAGCACTTTTTTGGGCTTTATCCTCGGGCTTCTGGTAGGTCTGGGCCTGGCGCTGGCGGTGGCCGTGTATGTCACCAAGGTGCCCATCCTGTTCTTCAACAAGGCCATCACTCGCAACGCCGATCAGGACGCCAATGAGTTGCAGAAAAACAAGAATTGGGATCCCAACGCGCCGCTTTACGGAAAAAATCCAGCCAGGCCAGCGCCCACGGCTGAATCAACCACGCCCCCGCCCGCCGACACGCCTGCCGACACGCCTGCAGCAAAGCTTCCTGCCGACAATGCCGACCCGCTGGGCGATCTGGTCAAGGCACGCGCCAAAAGCAGCACTGCATCGGCACAGGCCAGTCCAGCCGACCCGTTCACCTACTTTATCCAGGTGGGTGCCTTTCGAACACCCGAAGATGCCGAGGCACAGCGCGCCAAGCTGTCATTGGCAGGCATTGAATCCAAAATTTCCGAACGCGAGCAATCGGGCCGCACGGTTTACCGTGTGCGCGTGGGTCCGTTTGACAAGCGCGACGCCGCAGACGCCGCCAAGTCCCGCCTTGACAGCGCCGGCATCGAAACCGCATTGGTGCGCGTGCAGCGTTGAACTTTGTCGCCGTCGAGCGCTCCGAGCCTGACCAATCCATTTTTGAGAAAACAGCATGCAACGTCGCGAACTTTTTACCAACACCGCAGCGCTGGCTTTTGGCACCGCGCTGCTGTCACCCGGATTGACGCTGGCGCAAGCCAAGGCGCCTGTGGAAGGGGCAGATTTCATCGAATTGAACCGGCCGGCCCCGGTGGATGCACCCGCCGGCAAGATTGAGGTGGTCGAATTTTTTTGGTACAACTGCTCGCACTGCAATGCGTTTGAACCTTTCCTGGTTGAATGGGTCAGGCAGTTGCCCAAAGACATCGCCTTCAAACGGGTGCCTGTTGCTTTCAACGCCAGCTTCGAGCCCCAGCAGCGCTTGTTTTATGCGCTGGAAGCACTGGGCCAGTTGGAACAACTGCACCCGCGCGTGTTCGCCGCCATTCATGTCGAAAAGCAGAATTTGAGCCAGGCCGCAGCCATCACCGACTGGGTGGTCAAGCAAGGCGTTGACCGAGCCCGGTTTACCGAACAGTTCAACTCGTTTTCGGCCACCACCAAAGCCACACGCGCCAGGCAAATGCAAACCGACTACAGGGTCGAGGGTGTGCCTGCGCTGGGCATCGCCGGACGTTATTACACCGATGGCTCCCTGGCCAAAAGCATGGGCCGGGTGTTGCAAGTGGCTGACTATTTGACAGACCAGGTCCGACGCAATCGTTGAGTTCGGGCGGGCGCTTGCCTGCGGCCGGAAAAATCAGCTGCTGGTGCCGAGCCAAGGGCGCCGACCGCTACAATCTTGCAAACTTTATGCAAGATTCATGCCTTTATGACTTCTCACCTTTTCTCCTGGCTCATCTCCTGCGTCATGGCTTTGTCCGCCGGGCTTGTGCACGCCGAAAATGCGGACCGCGACAAGCCCATGAACGTCGAGGCGGATGCGCTGCGTTATGACGATGCCAAGAAGGTAAGTATTTTTACCGGCAAGGTGGTGTTGACCAAGGGCACGATCCTGATCCGCGGCGAAAAACTTGAAGTGCGTCAGGACGAGCAGGGTTACCAGTATGGCGTGGTCACAGCCGAGCCCGGCAAACGCGCATTGTTCCGGCAAAAGCGCGAAGGGGTTGATGAAATCATTGAGGGCGAGGGTGAAACCATTGACTACGATGGCCGCCTGGATACCGTGAAATTTGTCGGCCAGGCCCAGTTGCGCCGCTTCCAGGGCGCCAGGCTCAACGATGAGTTCAATGCCGGCGTCATTGTTTACAACAATTTGACCGACGTTTTCACCCTCGACGGCGCGCCAGCCACAGGGGCCAAAGGCAGCACCGGCCAACCTGGCGCACCAGCGGGCCGGGTCCGCGCGATGCTGACACCCAAACCCGCCTCGACCCCCGCGAGCAGCGCGCCCCTGCGCAGCAGCCCGCAACTGGAAGGCACTGCCAAATAATGACCATGCCTGACACGCCAGCCGCCGCCACAACAGCTGAACTGCCCGCAGGCCAGCTGGAAGCACATCACCTGCAAAAGTTTTATGGCAGCCGCAAGGTTGTCAAGGACGTGTCGCTGGTGGTGCGCAAGGGTGAGGTGGTGGGGCTGCTGGGGCCCAACGGGGCAGGCAAAACCACTTCTTTTTACATGATTGTGGGCCTGGTGCGCGCCAGTGCGGGCGACATCACCATCGACGGCCAGTCCATCGAGCACATGCCGATTCACCGGCGCGCGCGGCTGGGCCTGAGCTATTTGCCGCAAGAGGCCTCCATATTTCGCAAGCTCAATGTCGAGGACAACGTGCGCGCGGTGCTGGAATTGCAGCTTGATGCGCAGGGCAAAGCCTTGACAAAAGCAGAGATTGAAAAGCGCCTGACCGGGTTGCTGCAGGATTTGCGGGTCGACCATTTGCGCGAGTCATCAGCCCTGGCCCTGTCGGGTGGCGAGCGTCGGCGGGTGGAAATTGCCCGCGCCCTGGCCACCCAGCCGCGCTATATCCTGCTGGACGAGCCCTTTGCCGGGATTGACCCGATCGCCGTGATCGAGATTCAGCGCATCATCTCGTTCCTGAAAAGCCGGGGCATCGGGGTGCTGATCACCGACCACAACGTGCGCGAGACCCTGGGTATTTGCGACCACGCGTACATCATCAGCGACGGCAGCGTCCTCGCCCAGGGGACGCCTGCGGAGATCATCAACAACGTCGATGTGCGCCGGGTGTACCTGGGCGAGCACTTCAAAATGTGACTATGGCCCCCGCGCTTGTCACTTCGTGTACCACGCTGCCCCCCGAGGGGGCTGGCCTTGCTTGGGGCGGCCCGGCGCTGCGGCCCTTGGCCCCCACGCCTGTCACTTCTTGTACTGTGCTGCAATGAAGCAGGGTCTTTCGTTACGCACCTCCCAGCATCTGGCGCTCACACCGCAGTTGCAGCAATCCATTCGCCTGCTGCAACTCTCCACGCTGGAGCTCAGCAGCGAGGTCGACCAGATGCTGGACGAAAACCCTTTCCTGGAACGCTCGGAAGAACAGGCTGAGCGCGAATCCTTTGGGCTGGATCAGGCCGATGCGGCGGTCAGCCTCAACGACCGCGAGCTGGAGTCAGCCGCCTATTCGGGTGCCGATGACAGTTACACCGCCAGGGTCAGCACGGAAGCCGCGCCGGAAGATTCAAGCACCTCGATCGAAGACGCGCCAAGCTGGGACGGTGACGGCAGCGTCAGCCTGAGCCCGGACGACAGCGAATGGGGTGGCGAGGCACGCGCGCACGGCAACAACCTCAGCGGCGACGACGAGATGGATGCCACCGAACTGGCGCGCAGCCAGGAGTCATTGCAAAGCTTTTTGCAGCGACAGGCGCTGAGCCTGCGCCTGAGCCCGGAGGACCGGGCCGCGCTCCATTTTTTGATTGAATCGCTCAATGACGACGGTTACCTTGAAGACGACCTGACCGATCTGGCACGCGGCCTGGCCGGTGATGACACCGAGCAGATCGAGGAACTGGTGCACCATTTCACCGTGGGCTTGAGGCTGCTGCAAAGCCTGGAGCCCACCGGCGTTGGCGCCCGCAATCTGGCGGAGTGCCTGCGCCTGCCTGCAACTGCAAGCGCTCAAGCCCAACCCGGCATTCGATCCCGGCACACTGCAGGTTGCCTTGCGCATTTGTGCCCAGCCCATGGACTTGCTGGCCCGGCGCGACATCAAACACCTGATGCCCTTGTGCGACGCCAGCGACGCGCAGGTGCGCGCCGCCATTGCCCTGATCGGTCGCCTTGAACCCAAGCCCGGTCGCCGGTTTGTCGATGTCGAGCGCAATATTGTGGTGCCCGACGTACTGGTGACTGCTATTGGGCAGGCCCCGATGGTGAAGTTTCAGGTGCGCCTCAACCCCGAGGTGATGCCGCGCCTGCGCGTGCACGACATTTATGCCAATGCACTCAGGGGCCACAAGGCCGGTGGCAGTGATGCCGCCAACTTTGCCGCGTTGCAGCAGCGCCTGCAGGAGGCGCGCTGGTTCATCAAGAACATCCAGCAGCGTTTTGACACCATCCTGCGCGTCAGCGGCGCCATCGTGGAGCGCCAGAAAAGCTTCTTTGTGCACGGCGAGCTGGCCATGCGGCCGCTGGTGCTGCGCGAAATTGCGGACGAGTTGGGCCTGCACGAGTCCACCATCAGCCGCGTCACCACCGCCAAATACATGGCGACACCGTTTGGCACCTTTGAGCTCAAGTATTTTTTTGGCTCCGGCCTGGGGACCGAGTCGGGCGGCAACGCGTCGAGCACGGCGGTGCGCGCCCTGATCAAGCAGTTTGTCGCCGCCGAAAGCCCGAAAAAACCGCTGAGCGACAACCAGTTGTCCGACATGCTCAAGGAACAGGGCATTGAATGCGCACGCCGCACCGTGGCCAAATACCGCGAAGGCCTGCGCATTGCGCCGGCTTCACTGAGAAAATCCTTATGAACCAATTGCAGCTTTTTCTCCCCTGCGCCGCTGGCGTGGAGGACTACCTGGCCCCCGAAGTGCTTCGCATCACCGACTTGCCGCCGGGTTGCATCACCAAGCAACGCGGTGGCGTGGCGGTGCGCACCTCGCTGGCGCAAGCCATGCTGCTGAACCTGCACAGCCGCGTGGCCCAGCGCGTGCTGGTGCTGCTGAGTTACACCGAATACCGGGGCGAGCAAGACCTGTACCGGGCCGCGTCCGAGGTGGCATGGGAGCATTGGTTCACGCCGCGCGAATCCATCAAGGTCGAGATCACCGCCCAGCACAGCCCGCTCACCTCGCTGAACTTTGCCGCGCTCAAGATCAAGGATGCGGTGTGCGACCGCTTTCGTGCTGTGGCCAATGGCGTGCGCCCCGATGTGAACACCCAGTGGCCCGATGTGCGCATCTATGCCCACCTGACCACCGACAGCTGCTCACTCTACATCGACACCTCGGGCGAACCGCTGTTCAAACGCGGCTGGCGCGAAGACAAGGGCGACGCGCCGCTGAAGGAGACCCTGGCCGCCGCGATGCTGGCCGCCAGCGGCTGGTTTGACGGGGATGCCGACTTGCTGCCGCTGTACGACCCCTGTTGTGGCAGCGGCACCATCGTCATCGAGGCGGCGCAAATGGCCTGCAACATTGCCCCCGGCAGCCGCCGCCGTTTTGCCTTCGAGAAGTACGTGCCGTTTCAAAAGCAGGCGTGGGAGGCGATCAAGCAGGAAGCGGCTGATGCCGAGGTGGTCAGGTCGCCCGATCAAAAACCCATCATCTTCGGCAGCGACGTGGCGCACCGCATGGTCGATTTTGCACAGCGCAACGCGGCGCGCGCCGGCGTGGCCGATGTGATCGAGTTTCGCGGCGGCGATGCCTTGCAGCGCATGCCGCCCATCGATGTGAGCGCCACCGGCGGCGGGGTGATGCTGCTGAATCCGCCCTACGGCGAGCGGATTGACGTGGGCGGTGTTGCCAAAGGCGGCGCACGCCACGCGGTTGATGCAGGCAACTTTGAAGATGAGCCCAATGTGCCGCGCTTTGGTGCCCGGGAGTTACCGCAAACCGAGGGTGCGGGTGAGTTTTTTAACCAGCTGGCCAGCCACTGGAAGAAAAACTATGCCGGCTGGACCGCCTGGGTGCTTACACCCGACCTCAAGCTGCCCGGCAAAATGCGCCTGAAAGAAACCAGGCGTGTGCCGATGTGGAACGGCCCCATCGAATGCCGCCTGTTCCGTTTTGACATGGTGGCGGGGAAAATGGAGAAATCGGGGTGAGGGTGGTGCTCGATACCAACATCGTGCTCGACGCCTTTGTCTTTGATGACCCTGCCTCACGCCCGCTCAAGTCGGCGCTGGCCGCACTGCAGCTCGAATGGATCGCCACCAAATCCATGCGCGACGAGCTGGCACGTGTTCTGTGCTACCCAAAAATTCTGCCGCGCATGGCCTTTTATAAGGTCACGGCTGACCACGTGCTGGCCCAGTTTGACGGTCAGGCCACGCTGGTCGACACCGCGCCCAAAGCCATTGTGACCTGCCGCGACCCCGATGACCAGAAGTTCATTGACCTAGCGGTGGAGCACCAGGCCTTGCTGCTGAGCAAAGACCAGGCGGTGCTGTGCATGCACAAACGGCTGCTTACCCTGTCTGTGCAAGTGCAAACCGCCCTTTGTTAAGCGACATGTAACAGGCGCTGGACAGCGCAAACTGCAAAAGTAAACTTGAACGCGCCAAGTGGACCATTCCGGTCCATGAGGCTTGTTCAACTTACTTTCTGCAAGGAATACCATCATGTTTACCCATGCCACAGCCGCTGTCGCCCCCGCTACTCCCCGGTCTTACAGCTTCAACACGGCTCCAGCACCTTCTGGCGCATCCAATGCCCCGGCCTTGTTGGAGGAGCTTTTGCCCTTCACCGTCCGCTTGGTCCGCAATGAGGCCG
>NZ_JAABQC010000048.1 GCF_011391645.1 Rhodoferax sp.
AGAGCAGCGCTGGATTACCGTCACAGGTGCCACCCTGCACAACCTGCAAAACGTCACGGCCGCCATTCCCCTGAGCCGCCTGGTCGCCGTCACCGGTGTCAGCGGCTCGGGCAAGTCCACCCTGGCGCGCGACGTGTTGCTGGCCAACGTGCATGCCGCCGTGCAAAAACGCAGTACCAGGGCCGGCCGCGATGCCATGGCAGCGGGTGAAACCATTGCCTGGGTCGGTTGCGACGATGTCGCGGGGTTTGAGCCGGTGGACCGTGTGCTGGAAGTCGATCAAACCCCTATCGGCAAAACGCCTCGCAGTTGCCCCGCCACCTACATCGGTTTCTGGGACACCATCCGCAAGCTCTTTGCCGAGACGCTGGAAGCCAAGGCGCGGGGCTATGCCGCCAACCGCTTCAGTTTCAACACCGGCGAGGGCCGTTGTCCGGGTTGTGAAGGGCAGGGCATTCGCACCATTGCCATGAGTTTTTTGCCCGATGTGAAGGTGTTGTGCGAAACCTGCAAGGGCGCGCGCTTCAACCCCGAGACCCAGGCCGTGACCTGGCGCGGCAAAAACATCGGCGACGTGCTGCAGATGGAAGTGGACGAAGCGGTGGATTTTTTTTCCGCCATGCCGGTCATCTCCCATCCGCTGCAACTGCTGAAAGACGTGGGCCTGGGGTACCTGACGCTGGGGCAACCCTCACCCACCTTGAGCGGTGGCGAGGCGCAACGCATCAAGCTGGTGACCGAACTCAGCAAGGTGCGCGACGACATCACCCGGCGAGGACAGAAGGCGCCGCACACGCTCTATGTGCTCGACGAGCCCACCGTGGGGCTGCACATGGCCGATGTGGAAAAGCTCATCAAGGTGCTGCACCGCCTGGTCGATGGCGGCCACAGCGTGGTGGTGATCGAGCACGACCTTGATGTGATTGCCGAGGCAGACTGGGTGCTGGACCTGGGTCCCGATGGCGGCAATGCCGGTGGCCAGGTGGTGGCCGCGACAACCCCTGAAGGCGTGGTCGCGCTGGGAACGCCGACCGGTGTGGCGCTCAGGGCGGTGCTGGCGCGGTAGTCGGGCTACAGCAATTGCATTTTGCGCGCGGCCTCGGTCAGTTCGGCGCGAAAGTCAGGATGAGCAATGGAAATCATTTCCTGCGCGCGTTGTTTGGCCGACTTGCCGCGCAGTTGCGCCACGCCGTGTTCGGTCACGACGTAATTGATGTCGTTCTTGCTGGTGCTCATATGGGTGCCCGGTGATAGTGTGGGCACGATGCGCGTGAGTTGGTCATTTTGGGCGGTGGACGGCAGCACGATAAACGCCTTGCCGCCCCGTGAGCGGTTGGCGGCCCGCACAAAATCGGCCTGGCCGCCGGTGCCGGAATAGGGCACGTGGCCCAGACTCTCGGACCCGCATTGGCCGAGCAAGTCGATTTGCAGGGTCGCATTGATGGCGATCAGGTTGTCGTTTTTGGCAGCCAGATAAGGGTCGTTGGTGAAGTCCACCGGGTGGATTTCCAGCGCCGGGTTGCGGTCAAGGAACTGGTAAAGTTTCTTTGATCCGAGTGCAAAGGTGGCGACCGATTTGCCTGGCAGATAGGTTTTTTTGCGGTTGGTGATGGCGCCGCTTTCCACCAGGGTCAGGATGCCATCGCCAATCATTTCGGTGTGCACGCCCAGGTCATGCTTGTGGGTGAGTTGCATCACCACCGCGTCCGGAATGCCGCCATAGCCAATTTGCAATGTCGAGCCGTCGTCGATCATGTCGGCCACGTACTTGCCAATGGCCACCTGCACCGGGCCGATCTTCGGCAAGCCCACTTCCATCACCGGCTCACTGCTTTCAACCAGTGCGGTCACCTGCGAAATATGCACATGGCAGTTGCCGTAGGCAAACGGCACATTCGGGTTGATTTCCAGCACCACCGCGCGCGCCCTGGCCACCGCAGCCATGGTGTAGTCGGCGCCCAGGCTGAGCGAAAAATAACCGTGCTGGTCCATCGGCGAGGCCATCGATAAAACAACATCAGCCGGAATCTGGCCGCGCTCAATCAGGCTTGGCATCTCGGAAAAATAGCTGGGAATAAAGTCAATCCAGCCCGCCTTGCCGCCGGGACGGGTGGCAGCGCCGTAAAAAAACGCCACGTGACGCACGTTGTCAACGGTTTCTGGGTCAATGTAGCCAAACTTGCGCACAGCCAGAATTTGCGCCACCTTGACATCGGTGAAACGGCGACGCTGCTCGGACAAGGCGGTCAATAAAGCAGGCGGCTCTCCCACGCCGGTGGGGACGATGATGAAGTCGCCGTTTTGAATCAATGCTATGGCATCGTCTGCGCTGCGCAAACGGGCCTGGTACTGGTTTTGGTGGGACATGGTGACTCGCTGGAGATTTGATGCTCTTTGGATACTACGCTGACGAACTGAACCGGGGCTGTCAGCCAAGTCAGCGTGAGGAGGTTAGCCGCCAGACTCCACGCTGAAAGCGGCGTTGGCGTCCTGCTTGAGCAGCGCTACCATCAGCGGCAGAGTCTGTTGCAGACTGGCTTTCAGGGTGTGCGGTGGGTTGATGACAAACATGCCGCTGGCTGGCAGGCCCGGTCGCACCACATCGCCGGCATCATCTGTCAGCAGTTTGCTTGATTTGACGGTGAACGTGGCGTTTAGCCAGGGCTTGCCCGCCTGGTTGGCCAGGGTTTTGAGCCGGCGTGGCAATTGGTGCGCCTCGGGGCGCGGAATGATGGGATACCAGACCGCATAAGTGCCCGTGACAAAACGCGTCAACGCATCAGCCACCATGTCTGCCACACGGCTGTAATCGGTCTTGATTTCATAGCTGGGGTCGCACAGCACCAGGGCGCGCCGCGACGGTGGCGGCAAGAATTTCTTGATGCCTTCAAAACCATCCTCACGCAGTACGGCCACTTGCCGCCCGACGTCGAGCTGGGCGATGTTGGCCTCCAGCGTTTTGGTGTCGGTGGGGTGGATTTCAAACAGTTTGAGCTTGTCGCGGTCGCGCAGCAGGCGCTGGATGATGAAGGGCGATCCGGGGTAAACCTTGTGGCTGCCGGTGGTGTTGAAGCTGGCCACCATGTCCAGGTAATCCTGCAGCGCGGGCGTGGGTGTGATGTCGGCGAGCTTCTCGATCAGGCGCAGGTACCCCTGGCCGGCCTCGCCGCTGGTGCTGGCGTAGTCGCCGTCAAGGCGGTACAAGCCGGCGCCGGCATGGGTGTCGAACACGGTGAAAGCCGTGTCCTTGAGTGCCATGTGGCGCAGGATGGCCAGCAGCGTGGTGTGCTTGAGAACGTCGGCATGGTTGCCGGCATGAAAGGCGTGTCGATAACTGAACATGCAGGGATGTTAACCGCAGAGCCCGGTATGTTTGTATAATGCCCGGCTTCGCAGCGCTTTTGTGGCTCCGCGGCGAAGTGTCTCAGTACCGACCTAACGGGCCGTGTGCCGAGTGAACCCTACCTAAGAGATTCCCATCAGAGGAACGCCGACCGTAGAAAAGAGCCCGCCAAACCCTCTATATAGAAGAGAAATCTCATGTCAACTTTCAGCGCAAAACCCGCTGAGGTCGTGCACGAGTGGTTTGTGATTGACGCGACCGACAAGGTCCTCGGACGAGTAGCCAGCGAAGTTGCTCTCCGTTTGCGCGGCAAACACAAGGCCATTTACACGCCTCACGTCGATACCGGCGACTTCATCATCGTCACCAACGCAGCCCAGCTGCGCGTGACCGGTGCCAAGTCTCTGGACAAAATTTACTACAGCCACTCCGGTTACCCGGGCGGCATCAGTTCCACCAACTTCCGTGACATGCAAGCCAAATTCCCTGGCCGCGCTTTGGAAAAAGCCGTCAAGGGCATGCTGCCAAAAGGCCCGCTTGGCTACGCCATGATCAAGAAGCTCAAGGTGTACGGTGGTGCAGAGCACCCGCACACTGCCCAGCAACCCAAAGTGTTGGTTCTTTAAGGAGCTCTAAATGATTGGTGAATGGAACAACGGTACCGGTCGTCGCAAATCAAGCGTCGCCCGTGTTTTCCTGAAAAAGGGCTCCGGCCAAATCGTCGTCAACGGCAAAGACATTCAAAAATTCTTTGGCCGCGAAACCTCGATCATGATCTGCAAGCAGCCCCTGATGCTGACGAACCACGCTGAAACGTTTGACATCATGGTCAACGTCGCCGGCGGCGGCGAGTCGGGTCAAGCCGGTGCAGTGCGCCACGGCATCACCCGTGCCCTGATCGACTACGACGCAACGCTCAAGCCCGAGTTGAGCAAAGCCGGTTTTGTGACCCGCGATGCCCGTGAAGTGGAACGTAAAAAGGTCGGTTTGCACGGTGCTCGCCGTCGCAAGCAGTTCAGCAAGCGTTAATTTTCGCTTTCGCCTCAAAAAGCCGCCGAATGAAAGTTCTGGCGGCTTTTTGCATTTGGCGTCTTCTGTGCAGCTTTGCTTCAGGAGAAAAACCCACACTGAAACTAGCGGCAAATTACGATTGCGACAAAACTTGATCAAATTACTGTACCATTTGGCGCATTCCAATCAAAGGAGAAATTCATGAGCGCTGTTGCCGAAGACATTCAAACCGAAATGCCTGCCCCAATTTTGTTTACCGACAGTGCCGCCGCCAAAGTGGCTGACCTGATTGCCGAAGAGGGAAACCCCGACCTGAAATTGCGCGTGTTCGTGCAGGGCGGTGGCTGCTCGGGTTTTCAGTATGGCTTTACGTTTGATGAAATCACCAACGATGATGACACCACCATGACCAAAAATGGTGTGTCGTTGCTGATTGATGCCATGAGCTACCAGTACCTGGTGGGCGCAGAGATCGACTACAAGGAAGACCTGCAGGGCGCGCAGTTCGTGATTAAAAACCCCAATGCCACCACCACCTGTGGTTGCGGCTCAAGCTTCTCCTGAACAAACACTGCTGTCCCGGCTCAAGCCGGGTAAATGGCACCCAATACGCGGGCACCTCGGGTGCCCGTGATGCTTTTCAGGTTAAGGGCCTCGCGGCGGATTGTTTTTCGGGCCAGCCAGGCAAAGGCCGTGGCCTCCACTTGCTGTGACGGCAAACCGTGGGCATCCGAGTCGGTGACCGCCGTATTGGGCAAGTGCGCCTGAAGTCGGGTCATCAGATGCTCGTTCAGTGCACCGCCACCGCAGACGATCAGTTCTTTGCTGGCAAAACCATACGTCTTGACGCAGTTGGCGCAGCTGGCAGCAGTCAACTCGGTGAGGGTTGCCTGGACATCGGCAGGCGCCACCTGGTCATAGCCTTTGAGGTGGAACTCAAGCCAATTTGGATTGAACAAGTCGCGCCCCGTGCTTTTGGGTGGTGGCAAAGTAAAAAACGGCTCATTCAGCATGCTCTTCAGCAAGTCGGCGTGCAGCTGGCCACTTGCCGCCCAGGTACCATCAGCATCAAAGGGAAATCCTCGGTGACGCTGGCACCAGGCATCCATCAAGGCATTGCCAGGGCCGCAATCAAAACCCAACACACCCTCGGCTTGCGCAGGGCGCAAGACTGTCAGGTTGGCCATGCCGCCGATGTTAAGTACGGCCATGGTTTGGCCCGCCTTGCCAAACATCGCCTGGTGGAAGACAGGCACCAGTGGCGCGCCCTGGCCACCTGCGGCAACGTCGCGGCTTCGGAAATCGGCCACCACATCAATACCGGTGAGTTCGGCCAGCAGGGCCGGGTTGGCCAACTGCAGCGTGTAGCCGGTGCCATCAAATTGCTGTGGTTGGTGGCGCACAGTTTGCCCGTGAGCGCCAATGGCAGTGATCTGAGATGCATCGGCAGAGGCGGCAGATAGCAGTTGCGCAACGACGCCCGCATAGACGCGCATCAGCGCATTGGCGGCCAAGGCAGCGCGGTGCAGTTCATTGGTTCCCGGCAGGTTAAGCGCCAGCAATTCGGCCTTCAAGGCGGGTGCCAGCGCGGCACTGGCGTGGGCGCAAACAGAAAAAGGCGTGGCGCTGAAATCAATCAAAACACCATCAACCCCGTCCAGCGAAGTTCCTGACATCAGGCCGACAAACAGCTCAGCCATGGGATCAGACACGCGCTGAATTTACTGCGCGCTGATGGTTTGCATTGCAGTAGCGGCTGCCAAGGCTACTTTGGTTTGCTGGGCCGCGCGCTCAAATGCCGGTTTGGCTGAAGCTGCGACTGGGATGGTTTCACTTTGTTGAGCCAATTTCATGGGGTCTTGCTGCACGCCGTTGGTGCGGACTTCAAAATGAAGGTGCGGTCCGGTCGCCCAGCCTGTGGCACCGACCAAGCCAATCGTCTGCCCTTGACTCACGCTGTCACCCTGGCGCACCATCAGCTTGCTCAGGTGGGCATACACCGTTTCGGTGTTGCCGCGGTGCCTGATAAACACAACGTTGCCATAGCCGTTTTGAACACCTGAAAAGGTCACCACCCCGTCACCCACCGTGCGAGCGGGGGTGCCGGTGGCCGCGGCAAAGTCCGTGCCAAGGTGGGCGCGCATTTGCTTCAGGACAGGATGGAAGCGCATTGAAAAACCGCTGCTCACGCGCGAAAACTCGACGGGCGAACTCAAAAAGGCGCGGCGCAAGCTGCGGCCATCCAGTGTGTAATAGCCACCCTTGGTGCTGGAGCCGCCCGCCTGCGTGTTGCCAGCAGTCTGCACGGAAGCCGGATCTGCGAACCACATGGCCTGAAAAGCCTTGCCCGCGTTGACAAACTCGGCGCTCAGGACTCGCCCGGTGCGAAGCGGCTCACCGTCGCCCTCAAGGGTTTCATAAACCACTGAGAAACGGTCACCTTTGCGCAGATCGCGACGAAAGTCGATGTCGCTTGAGAAAATTTCGGCCAGTTGCACCGCAACGGCATCAGGAATCCGGGCTTCATCGGTGGAGGCAAACAATGTGCTCTGAATGGTGCCACTGGCCAGCTGGTTGCTGGCGCGCAAAGGCGCCGTTTCTGTCCGCGCGGTGAAACGATTGCCATTGCGCTCAATGACCAATCGCACGAATTGGCCATCCGTCTCGGCGCTCCAGCGTGCCGTGAGTTTGCCCAGGCGGTGGTCCATCATCGTTTCAACGGTGACCTGGCGGCCAGTGCGGCCCAGCAAAATTTGCTGTGCGCTGTCGTTGTTGCGCAGGTAGGCGGCAGCCTCCGGATCATTCACCCCCAGACGTTTGAGCAGGGTGTCGGCGGTGTCGCTGGCGCGGGTGGTGTCGGTGCGGTAGAGCACAAACGCCGGGGCCACATCTTGGTTATAGTCACTCAGTGCCAGCGGCTGCACCGCCTCGATCACTTCACGCACCGGTAAATCAGCAGCGTCCGGCGCCAACGAGGCGACCGCAAAAGCACCGCCGCCGCCGCCGAGCAGCAAAGCGGCAAAAATGGCGGTAACGCGTTTGTGGTGTTGTGTCAGCCAACGGGCGGCAGCGTTGGAAAAGAGCTGGCCGTTAGCAATAAATTGGTTGATCAAAAGAGAGTCCCGGGATGAGGCTTGTCTGAAAGACACAACAGGTAGGAAAAAAAGGGCGGGTAGGCCCACGTAAAATCACACCAATAAAACAGGGGTGGAGTATAAACCCTGCCCAATCCGCCGCATCCAGAAAAACCCTTATGTCCCACGCCAAAACACCAGAAATCATTGTTACAGATCGTGTTAAGGAGGCCTTGGCGGTCACGATGCGCGGTTGTGAGGAACTGATTCCGCAAGATGATTGGTTGAAAAAACTGGCTCGATCCGAGTCCACCGGTCAACCGCTTCGCATCAAACTCGGCCTGGATCCCACCGCACCCGACATCCATATTGGCCACACGGTGGTGCTCAACAAGCTGCGTCAGCTCCAGGATCTGGGTCACACCGTGATTTTTTTGATTGGCGACTTCACCACCCTGATCGGCGACCCGTCAGGACGCAACACGACGCGCCCACCGCTCACTCGCGAACAAATTGAAGTCAATGCACAGACTTATTACCGTCAGGCATCCATGGTGCTGGACCCGTCCAGGACCGAGATTCGTTACAACAGCGAGTGGGGTGACACCCTGGGTTCGCGGGGCATGATTGAATTGGCGGCGCGCTACACCGTGGCACGCATGATGGAGCGAAACGACTTTCATGACCGGTTTCATGCCGGCACACCGATCAGCGTGCACGAGTTTTTGTACCCGCTGATGCAAGGCTACGACAGCGTGGTGCTCAAGAGCGACCTCGAACTTGGCGGCACGGATCAAAAATTCAACCTTCTGGTGGGCCGCCATTTGCAGGCTGAATACGGTCAGGAGCCGCAGTGCATCCTGACCATGCCGCTGCTCGAAGGGCTCGACGGCATCGAAAAAATGTCCAAAAGCAAAGGCAATTACATCGGCATTTCTGAAGACGCCAACACCATGTTTGCCAAGGTGTTGAGCATCTCTGATGTCTTGATGTGGCGCTGGTACACGTTGTTGAGCTTCAGGTCCGAGGCAGAGATTGCCGCTTTGAAAGCGGAGGTGGTTGCCGGGCGAAATCCCAAAGAGGCCAAGGTGGCGCTGGCCAAAGAGATCACCGCAAGGTTCCATTCCGGTGCGGCCGCCGATGCAGCCGAGCAGGACTTCATCAATCGCAGCAAGGGCGGCGTGCCTGACGAGATCGTTGAATTGGCACTGCCGTTGGGCGAGGGCGGGGCGCCTGTCGGCATTGCCGCGTTACTCAAGTCAGCGGGGTTGGCGGCCTCCAGCGGCGAGGGTAGCCGTCTGATTGATGGCGGCGGTGTTCGCGTCGATTCCAGCGTGGTGAGCGACAAGGGCTTGAAGCTGGGTGTTGGCACTTATGTGCTGCAAGTTGGCAAACGCAAATTTGCCCGCGTGACACTGGCTTGAAATCCTTGTGAAGCGCTTGCTCAAACTGCAAGCCGGCCCGCTCGGCGCCCGGACATGATCGCGCTGCTGCAGCGCGTGCGCCAGGCCAGAGTGGAGGTGGATGGCGGTGTCGTCGGTGAAATTGGCCCGGGCCTGCTGGTGTTGCTGTGTGCCGAGCGTGGCGACACGGTAGTGCAGGGTGACAAACTGCTGGCCAAAATCCTGAAACTTCGCATCTTCAGTGACGCGGCCGGCAAAATGAACCACAGCCTGCAAAATATGGATGGTCTGGGGCAGATGGGCGGTTTGCTGGTGGTGAGTCAGTTCACGCTGGCGGCAGATGCCACTGGCGGCAATCGGCCCAGTTTTACTGCTGCGGCAGCTCCCGACGAGGGCAAACGGCTGTATGACCATTTTGTGGCGCAGGCTCTGGCCTTGCACCCGCTGGTGCAAACTGGCGTGTTTGCAGCGGACATGCAAGTGAGCTTGGTGAATAGCGGGCCGGTGACGATTCCGTTGCGGGTCGCACCCGATGACGAGCTCCCGCGATAATTGCGCCCCATGTCTCTGGTTTTTGAACGCCCCTCACTGCTGCGCCGCTTGTCACCCTGGTTTACCGGGTTTGACGGCCCGCTCGCCTTTGCCGTGTTCATGCTGGTCTGTGCAGGTTTGTTGACCATGTACTCGTCAGGCTATGACCACGGCACCCGCTTTGAGGACCATGCGCGCAATATGCTGATTGCCGGCTTCATCATGTTTGTCGTGGCGCAGGTTCCGCCGCAGCGCCTGATGGCTCTGGCAGTGCCGCTCTACATTCTGGGCGTGAGCTTGCTGATTGCCGTGGCGGTGTTTGGTGTGACAAAAAAAGGCGCCAGACGCTGGCTCAATGTGGGCATCACCATTCAGCCCAGCGAAATTCTCAAAATTGCCATGCCGCTGATGCTGGCCTGGTGGTTTCAGAAGCGCGAAGGTCAATTGCGGGCACTGGACTTCCTGGTGGCTGGCCTGTTGCTGGCGCTGCCCGTGGGCCTGATCATGCAGCAGCCGGATTTGGGCACCTCTTTGCTGGTGTTGGCAGCAGGGCTGTCGGTGATCTTTTTTGCTGGTTTGAGTTGGAAGTTGGTCGCGCCACCGCTAATTTTGGGCCTGCTGGGCATCACCTTGCTGGTGGTGTTCGAGCCTGAGTTGTGTGCCGACGGCGTTCGATGGTCTGTGCTGCGCGAGTACCAGCAGCAGCGGGTGTGCACGCTGCTGGATCCGGGGCGTGATCCGTTGGGCAAGGGGTTTCACATCATTCAGGGCATGATTGCAATTGGTTCAGGTGGTTTTTGGGGCAAGGGCTTCATGCAGGGAACGCAAACCCATCTGGAGTTTGTCCCGGAGCGCACCACAGACTTTATTTTTGCCGCATTTTCAGAAGAATTTGGCCTGATTGGCAATCTATTGCTGATATTTGCCTTTGTCTTTTTGGTGCTGCGCGCCCTTGTGATTGCGCTGGAGGCCCCCACCGTTTTCACCCGTCTTCTGGGCGGGTCCATGGCGATGATCTTCTTTTGCTACGCGTTCGTGAACATGGGCATGGTGAGCGGTATTCTGCCGGTGGTGGGCGTGCCACTGCCGTTTATCAGCTATGGCGGCACGGCCATGGTCACATTGGGTTTGGGTTTGGGTATTTTGATGTCGATCGCCAAGTCCAAGCGGCTCGTGCAATCCTGAAAGCCTGACTGTTTGCGGGGCGGATCAGGGGATGCACGGCACATTTGCGCTGTCCCCGGCGTTTGGTGCGATATTGACGGTTCACCGCACGGCTCAAGTGGTTGCGTACGTCACCCACAGCTCAAATTGACCCCGAGCCCTAGAATGGTGCGATGATTTCACGCGAACCCACCCTCGAACGCCTGGCCATTGCCAAGTCCCTGTTGCTCACCCCTTTCGGGCTGGATGAGTCCCACCTCAGTCGCGCACTGGGTGAGATCAAGTCGCACAAGGTGGACGAGGCCGATCTGTATTTCCAGTACACCCGTTCGGAGGGCTGGAGCCTGGAGGAGGGCATTGTCAAGACCGGCTCTTTTTCCATTGACCAGGGTGTTGGCGTTCGCGCCGTCAGCGGCGAAAAAACAGCCTTTGCCTATTCCGATGACATCTCCGAAGCGTCGTTGCTGGATGCCGCCCGAACCGTGCGCTCAATATCAACCGTGGCTGAAGTCGGGCGTTTGAAGGTGGCCACTAAAAAAATAGCCTCCTCGCGCTCCTTGTACAGCGGCCTCGACCCCATTGCCAGCCTGGACAGCACGGCCAAAGTCAAGCTGCTGGAAAAAGTCGAGCAGTTGGCCCGTGCCAAAGATCCAAGGGTGGCGCAGGTCATGGCGGGTTTGGCGGCTGAATATGACGTGGTGCTGGTGGCGCGCGCAGACGGGACGCTGGCGGCCGATGTGCGTCCGCTGGTGCGCTTGAGCGTGACGGTGATTGCCGAGCAAAAGGGGCGCCGTGAAGTCGGCTCTGCAGGCGGTGGCGGGCGTTTTGGTTTTGCTTATTTTGATGATGCCCTGATTGGGCAGTATGTCGATGAAGCCGTCTCGGCGGCGCTGACCAACCTGGAGGCGCGTCCGGCGCCGGCGGGCGAAATGACGGTGGTGCTTGGTTCTGGCTGGCCCGGAATTTTGTTGCATGAAGCCATTGGTCACGGGCTCGAGGGGGACTTCAACCGCAAGGGGTCAAGTGCCTTCAGCGGGCGCATTGGACAGCGCGTGGCGGCCAAGGGCGTGACGGTGCTGGACGACGGCACGATCAGTGACCGACGTGGCTCGCTCAACGTCGATGACGAGGGCAACACCAGCGGCCGCAATGTGCTGATTGAAGACGGCATTCTCAAAGGCTACATCCAGGATGCCATGAATGCCCGCTTGATGGGCGTCAAGCCGACGGGCAACGGGCGGCGAGAAAGTTACGCGCACGTGCCGCTGCCGCGCATGACCAACACCTACATGCTGGGAGGCGACAAAAGCCCTGAGGAAATTGTGGCCAGCATCAAGAAAGGTCTGTACGCCACCAACTTTGGCGGAGGCCAAGTGGACATCACCTCAGGCAAGTTCGTGTTCTCGGCCAGCCAGGCTTATTGGGTGGAGAACGGCAAGATTTTGTACCCGGTCAAGGGCGCGACGCTGGTCGGCAGCGGGCCTGATGTCCTGAAGCGCGTCAGCATGATCGGCAACGACATGAAGCTTGACAGCGGCGTCGGCACCTGCGGCAAGGAAGGTCAGAGTGTGCCGGTCGGTGTGGGGCAACCCACGCTGCGCATTGATGGCTTGACGGTGGGCGGCACGGCTTGACAGGCAGGCGCGTATCGGTCCTGTCAGCTCAGGCTGATGCGACTGTGCTACATTCCAGACCCATGAAGTCAGTTTATTTTTTCTTTGGTTATTTTTGGTTCTCAAGCGCCGCCGGCGGTAGAGAGTTCTGAACGTACCTAAAACAAACGTCCTGATCTTCCAAAAACCGCCGGCAACCCCGGCGGTTTTTTTATGTGCTTTTGATTTCAACTTTACGAGGAACCTGTCCATGACTGCGAAAGCCATTGCTGACAAAGATGCCTGGGGTACTTACGTGCAGAGCCCCGCCACTGACCGCACTGGTCAGACCGACAACGAACGTATCAAGGACATCACCGTGCTGCCACCTCCAGAGCATTTGATCCGTTTCTTTCCAATTCAGGGCACGCCGGTGGAAAAGATGATCAGCAGCACCCGGCGCCATATTCATCAAATCATGGCCGGCAAGGATGACCGGCTTTTGGTGATCATTGGGCCGTGCTCGATTCACGACCCGGCAGCGGCCATTGAATACGCGCGCCGCCTGAAGGTGCAGCGCGACAAATACGCCGACTCGCTGGAAATTGTGATGCGTGTGTACTTTGAAAAACCGCGCACCACGGTGGGTTGGAAAGGCCTGATCAACGATCCCTATCTGGACGAATCGTTCCGCATTGACGAGGGCCTGCGCATCGCCCGCCAGTTGCTCATCGAGATCAACCGCCTGGGCTTGCCCGCCGGCAGCGAATTCCTTGACGTGATCTCGCCCCAGTATCTGGGCGATTTGATTTCATGGGGGGCGATTGGCGCGCGCACCACCGAGAGCCAGGTCCACCGCGAGTTGGCCTCCGGTTTGTCAGCGCCGATTGGCTTCAAGAACGGCACCGACGGCAACATCAGAATCGCCACCGATGCGATTCAGGCGGCCGCCGGCGGTCACCACTTTCTGTCAGTTCACAAGAACGGTCAGGTGGCCATTGTGCAAACTCACGGCAACAAGGACTGCCACGTGATTTTGCGCGGTGGCAAAGCGCCCAACTACGATACAGCGAGCGTCGCTGCCGCCTGTGCCGAGCTTGAAAAAGCCAAACTGCCAGCCACGCTGATGGTGGACTGCAGTCATGCCAACAGCAGCAAACAGCATGAGAAGCAGTTGGAGGTGGCACGCGACATCGCCAATCAAATCATGGCAGGTTCGCACCAGGTGTTTGGAGTCATGGTTGAAAGCCATTTGACTGCAGGTGCGCAAAAGTTCACGCCAGGCAAGGATAAATCCGACAAGCTTGAATTCGGCAAGAGCATTACCGATGCCTGTCTGGGCTGGGATGATTCTCTGGAGTGTCTGGACGTGCTGTCAAAAGCTGTGCTGGCACGACGCGCGCGCTAAGAGACTCAGAGGTCACGGGGGCTGCTGGCAACGCACTGCCAGTGCACCCCGTTATTTGTCGTGCAGGGCACGCAGCAGCTTGGCATGGAATCCGGAAAAGCCGCCATTGCTCATGCACAGGATATGGTCCCCGCCCCGGGCCGCTTGCCCGACTTGCCCGACCAGGGTGTCGACGCTATTTGTCACCACCGCGCGCGCGCCCATGGGGGCCAGCGCCTCGCCAGCGTCCCAGTCAAGGCCGGCGCTGTGACAAAAGGCCAGATCAGTCTGCTCCAGGCTCCACGGCAATTGCGACTTCATGGTGCCCAGTTTCATGGTGTTGGAGCGCGGCTCAAACACTGCCAGAATGCGCTCACCCGCCTTGAGTGTCCGGCGCAAGCCCTCCACCGTGGTGCGAATGGCCGTGGGGTGATGAGCGAAGTCGTCGTAAACGGTGATGTTTCCTGTCGCGGTCTGGACTTTGCCGCGCAGCTCCATGCGGCGCTTCACGTTCTCAAAGCTCCCCAGCGCCTGGGCAGCAAGCACAGGGGTAACGCCCATGTGTTCCGCCGCGGCTATGGCTGCCAGTGCGTTGAGCTGATTGTGGCTGCCGGTCAGGTTCCATGTCACGCGGCCGACCGCTTGACCTTGCAACAACACGTCAAAGTCTTGGGCTTCGCCCTGTGCCGTGAAATCGCTCACGGCGGCGCCAAAGCTGCGCACCTCGCTCCAGCAACCCATGTGCAGCACGCGCGCCAGGCTCTCTTCAAGGCCGTTGACCACCACGCGGCCGCTGCCATGGGCACCGGTGCCGGGCACGGTGCGCAGCAAATGATGAAATTGCCGCTCAATGGCAGCGAGGTCATCGAAGATGTCTGCGTGATCGAATTCCAGGTTGTTCAGTACGGCGGTGCGTGGCCGGTAATGAACGAACTTGCTGCGCTTGTCAAAAAATGCGGTGTCGTACTCATCGGCCTCGATCACAAAGGACTTGCCTTGGCCCAACCGGGCAGAAACGCCAAAGTTCAGTGGCACGCCGCCGATCAAAAACCCGGGCCGCAAGCCAGCATGTTCCAGAATCCAGCTGGTCATGGCGGTGGTCGTGGTTTTGCCATGGGTGCCGGCAATGGCGATCACATGGCGGCCTGGCAAGATGCGCTCGGCCAGCCATTGTGGTCCACTGGTGTAGGGCAGGCCGGCGTCAAGAATGGCCTCCATCAAGGGGAATTTGGGTGTCCCGTCGCTGAGCCGCGCTCGACTGACAACATTGCCCACCACGAACATGTCCGGCGCCAGCGCCAACTGGTCGGCAGAAAACCCCTCGATCAGATCAATACCCAAAGCGCGAAGCTGGTCACTCATGGGGGGGTAAACGCCAGCGTCGCAGCCGGTGACTTTGTGCCCGGCCTCGCGAGCCAGCGCGGCAAGTCCTCCCATGAAGGTGCCGCAGATGCCAAGAATGTGAATATGCATGTCTTATTTTAGGTGGCGCAACTTGGACTGCACGGCGCATTCCCTTTGAGGGCCTGCTGAAAAAGAATCAGGGCAAAATACGCGTCGTATGACTGATGCACAACATGAAATTGCAGCGCACGCCGCCCGCTGGGTGGTGGAGGATGGCATGGAGTATGGCGCTGCCAAACGCCGCGCGGCCAAGGAGTTGGGTCTGAGTGGACATGGTGCGCTCCCTTCCAATGAGGTGCTCGAAGATGAGGTGAGGGATTACATTGCTGTTTTTTGCGCCGACACGCAGCCACAGGAATTGCAGGCATTGCGGCGACTGGCCTTGGTCTGGATGGAGCGCCTGGCAGCATTTCGTCCTCACCTCGGCGGTGCCGTTTGGCACGGGACGGCCACCAGGAGCTCTGATATTTACTTGCAATTGTTTTGTGATGACAGCAAATCAGCAGAAATAGCGTTGATTGATCAAGGGGTGAGGTACCTGTCTCGCACCGTCACGGGCATGTCTGGGCACCCGGTCGAGGCCTTGAGTGTCAATGCTTTTTGTGCTGATTTGAACGAAGACATTGGGGTCCATCTGATGATTTATGATTTTGACGATGTGCGTGGCGCACTTAAATCCGACGCCAAAGGGCGTACGCCGCGTGGTGACGCAAAGGCATTGCTGCGTTTGTTGCAGCAGGTGTCCGCATGAGTGCTGACCAGCCATCCAGGCGGGGCTGGCTGATGGCTGCGGCGGGCCTCGGGCTGGCAGGCCTTGGTGCGGGGCTGGCCTGGCGTACGTCAATGCGTCAGTCGGAAACGCTCTCGGAGGCGGAGCGCAACTTCTGGCAACAGAAATTCTCCCAAATCGATGGCGTCATGCTGGCCGCAAGCTCGTTCAAGGGCAAGCCCTTAGTGCTGAATTTTTGGGCTACATGGTGTCCGCCATGTGTTGAGGAATTGCCGTTAATTAATGACTTTTTTCTTCAAAATAGAGCTAAAGGTTGGCAAGTTTTAGGTTTGGCGGTGGATCAGATTGCTCCCGTGAAGCGATTTCTGGGGCAGTCGCCATTGTCTTTTTCGATCGCGCTGGCTGGTTTTCCGGGTATCGAAGTCAGTAAGTCGCTTGGCAATTTCAGCGGTGCTTTGCCCTACACCGTGGTTTTTGGTTCCGCAGGCAATGTGTTGCACCGTAAAATGGGTAAGCTGACTTCCCAAGACCTAAGCGCCTGGGAGCGCTTGCCAATCTGAGCGACCTTGTTTGTATCGTGTAAAATAAAGGGAAGTTAGCTTGTTTTAATAAAAATTAATATCATTTTTATTAAAGTTAAGTGAATTCCTGTTGGTGGCTTATTTATTTTACGTTGGAGACTCCATGGACCTCAGAAAACTCAAAACATTGATCGATCTGGTATCGGAATCGAACGTCTCGGAACTTGAAATCACCGAAGCCGAAGGGAAAATCCGGATCGTCAAGGGCGGGGGTGCGATGGTGCAACACTTTGTGCCCGCGGGTCAGCCAATGACGCAGGCGGCGCCAACAGCTGTGACCGAGGTCCCTGTTGCTGCTGTCGTGGCTCCTGCTGAAACGGGTCATACCGTCAAGTCGCCCATGGTGGGCACGTTTTATCGATCCGCCACACCGGGCGCCAAGTCCTTTGTCGAAATTGGCGATGCTGTCAAAGAGGGTGAGACTTTGTGCATCATTGAGGCCATGAAAATCCTTAATGAAATTGAATCTGACAAGACCGGCACGGTTCGGCGCATCCTGGCCGACAACGGGCAGGCCGTTGAATATGGTCAACCATTGTTCATCATCGAATAAGCTCGGGCGCTATCCATGTTTAAAAAGATTCTGGTTGCCAATCGCGGCGAAATCGCTTTACGGATCCAGCGTGCCTGTCGTGAACTGGGTGTCAAGGCGGTCATGGTGTACTCGGAGGCTGACCGCGATGCCAAGTACGTCAAACTGGCTGAAGAGGCCGTGTGTATCGGGCCGGCCGCCTCTGCACTAAGTTACCTTAATATGCCGGCTATTATTTCAGCCGCCGAGGTGACCGATGCCGAGGCGATTCATCCTGGGTATGGCTTTTTAAGCGAGAACGCCGACTTTGCTGAACGCGTGGAGCGCAGCGGCTTCCAGTTCATCGGCCCCACGCCCGAGTCCATCCGCATCATGGGTGACAAGGTGTCTGCCAAACAGGCCATGATCAAGGCCGGCGTGCCCTGCGTGCCCGGTTCCGAGGGCGAATTGCCCGACGACCCGGTGCAAATCAAGCGGATTGCCAAGGCTGTGGGCTACCCGGTCATCATCAAGGCGGCAGGCGGTGGCGGTGGCCGCGGCATGCGTGTGGTGCATACCGAGGCTGCGCTGATCAATGCGGTTGCCATGACCAAAAACGAAGCGGGTGCAGCCTTTGGCAACCCGGCGGTGTACCTGGAAAAGTTTTTGCAGAACCCGCGTCATATTGAAATCCAGATATTGGCAGACAAATACAAGAACGCGGTGTACCTGGGGGAGCGCGATTGTTCGATGCAACGGCGTCACCAGAAAATCATAGAAGAGGCGCCTGCGCTTGGTATTCCCCGCAAGTTGATAGAGCGGGTCGGTGACCGTTGCGTGGCGGCATGCAAAAAGATTGGCTATCGGGGCGCTGGTACCTTTGAGTTCCTGTATGAAGACGGTGATTTTTACTTCATTGAGATGAACACACGGGTTCAGGTGGAGCACCCGGTCACGGAGATGACCACCGGCATTGATATCGTCAAAACCCAGATCATGGTGGCGGCGGGCGAAAAGCTGCCTTTCACGCAGCGGCAAATCCAGGTTCGCGGACACGCCATTGAATGCCGTTTGAACGCAGAAGACGCTTACAAATGCATCCCTTCCCCTGGTCGCATCACCATGTGGCACCCACCCGGCGGACCGGGCGTCCGGGTTGATTCGCATGTCTATACCAACTATTTTGTTCCGCCCAACTACGACTCGATGATTGGCAAGATCATCGTGCACGGTGATACCCGCGAGCAGGCTCTGGCTCGCATGCGAACCGCCCTGGGTGAAACGGTGATCGAGGGCATCAACACCAATGTGCCCCTGCACCGTGAATTGATGGTGGATGCCAAATTCATGGAAGGCGGCACCAATATCCATTACCTCGAGGGCTGGCTTGCAGACCATGTCCGCTGAGCGTGAACTGTGATGTTTGAACTCCGGTTAATGTGCCCCGAGCACCAGGTCGAAACGCTGAGCGAAGCGCTTGACGTGTTGGACGCCCTGAGTGTCAGCGTGGAAGATGCCGATGCTCAGACCGATGCCGAGCAGGCCCTGTTTGGCGAGCCGGGTATGCCGCCACCCAAAGACGGCTGGCAGCGCTCCAGGGTACTGGCCTTGTACAACACCCGTGAGCAAGCCCAGGGCGCGCTGACGTTGTTGCAGGCGCAGGAGTTTTTTAAGGAATGCGAGTTGCTGGGCTTGCAGGATGTGCCCGACCAGGACTGGGTGCGTTTGACGCAATCGCAGTTTGCGCCGGTGGACATCACCCCTGATTTTTGGATTGTGCCGACCTGGCATGAACCGCCACAGCAAGCCCGGATTGTGATTCGTCTGGACCCTGGATTGGCCTTTGGCACTGGCACCCATCCCACCACCAAAATGTGTTTGCGCTGGATCGCAAATCCCGAGGGCGCCAAGCACGCTGGCCTGGCCCGGGTGCTCGATTACGGGTGTGGCTCTGGTATTCTGGCGATTGGTGCCGCCAAGTTCGGCGCCACCGACATTGATGCGGTTGATATTGACCCGGCTGCGGTTGAGTCAACGGTGCTGAATGCGCAGGCCAATCATGTGGTGGTGCATGCTGGTTTGCCAGAATTGGCCAGCGGTGTGTATCAGACCGTCCTGGCCAATATCCTGGCAACACCCCTGAAAGTATTGGCTCCGCTGCTATGGTCGAGGGTGGCGCCTGGAGGGCACTTGGTGCTGGCGGGCATCTTGGAGCGCCAGGCGGAAGAATTGCAGCTTGCCTATGCGCCCTACTGCCGCCTGAACGTCGCCGACTCCGAGGACGGCTGGATTTTGATGACAGCAATGCATTAAAGCCAGATTGCCAAGCGGCTGAAAGATTCTAAATTTCATGAGTTTTATTGCCCGCTGCCCTGCCTGCCAGACCAGTTACAAGGTGGTGCCAGACCAACTGCGCATTTCTGACGGCTGGGTGCGTTGCGGGCAATGTGGCGAAGTTTTCGACGCCTCCCAGCAGTTGATGGAGCCGGAAATCGATCCATCGCCAGACCAGACGGAACCTGATGACCCGGCGTTGCCGCATCGGTCGAATGACGCTGGGGCGGTTTCCCAAGACGAGACGACAGGGTTGGCGGATCCTGCCTCGGGCAATCAGCAGCTTTCCTCCGTGGAAGATGCGCCAGTTCATCCATCAGCGCCCGAGAGTTTGCCGCCTGACAGGCGTCCTGAA
>NZ_JAABQC010000049.1 GCF_011391645.1 Rhodoferax sp.
CCAGCGGTACGCCGCTGGCGTCACACAGGGTCAGGTCCACGGCCACGCCGCGCGTGTGCATGGAGCCTGTGCGCGGGTCGGCGACAAAGCGCGGGTCGGGCAGCGCCTGCCACAGGCGCCACTGCGCGGCCGATGGCCGGTAGGCATCGAGCACGCGCAGGCGCAAGCCCTGCGCCGCCGCCAGCTCGGCGGCGCGCACCAGTGCCGCCAGGGCGTCCTGATGCAGGTAAGCGACGGCGTGGTCGTAAATGGTTTTACCGGTGAAGTTGTCGGGCGTGGCGTAACGCAGGTCAATGTCGATGGCGGGGTGGCTGATTTCTCTGAGGGGCATGGGCGGATTATCCGGTTGCAGCGGTCTGAAAAAATCAATCGCTGAACAACTGCCCACGCGCCGCGTCGGTGATGGCCAGCACGCAGGGGTGTGTGATGCGCCGCTCGACCGACACCGCATAAAACTCTTCCACCAGTTCGGCGGTGTGGCCGATTACCTGCACGCCAAACTGGCTGCAGGTTTCTTCGTCGAGCACACGCGGGGCCATGAACACGCCCTGGCCCTCGCGGCCAAAGGCTTTCATGAGTGCGGCGTCGTCAAACTCGCCCACCACCACGGGCGAAATCTGGTGTTTGGCAAACCAGCCTTCCAATTGCGGGCGCACCGAGGCCGTGGCGCCCGGCACCAGCATGGGCACACCGTCCAGGCAGGCGGGAAACTTGCCCGACAAACGCGGCATCAGGGCGGGCGCGGCAAAAAAGCTCATCACACTGCTGCCCAGCGCATGACTGTAGGCCTTGACGCTGACGCGCCTGGGCATGGGCTCGTGGGCGATGACCAGGTCAAGCCGGTGCAACGCCAAAGCGGCAAGCAGGTCGTCAAAACTGCCCTCACTGCACAGCAGCTTGACCGGCTCGTCGATTGAAAATGCCGGTTCCAGCAACCGGTAGGCGATGGACTTGGACAACGAATCGGCCACCCCCACCCTGAAATCAAGCCGCCGCGGGGCGCCGCGCACCTGGCGCAGGCTGCTTTCCAGCTCGCTGCCCAAGCTGAAGATTTGATCGGCATAACCCAGCGCCATGCGGCCATGCTCGGTAAGCTCCAGCCCGCGCCCGCTCTTGCGAAACAGCTTGCGCCCCAGCCAGTCCTCTAACAGCTTGATCTGGCCCGATAGCGTTTGCGGCGTGGTGTGCAACTGCTCGCCAGCGCGCATGATGCCGCCGGCGCGGGCCGTGACCCAAAAATAGTACAGGTGCTTGAAATTCATGCGAATACCCTCAATTGTCTTGTCTATTATTCATTTTTTGCGAAGTAAATTTGTCTATTATTCGAATTTACACGAAGTGATTTGAACCTTATAGTTTGCACTGTGTCTGATTTAGCGACACTGACAGGAGGAATTTATATGCGATTAAGTACCAAAGGCCGTTTTGCCGTCACCGCGATGATCGACGTGGCCCTGCGCGAAAAGCTCGGCCCCGTGCCGCTGTCTGACATTGCCACGCGCCAGCAAATCTCGCTGTCGTACCTGGAGCAAATGTTCAGCAAACTGCGCCAGCAGGGGCTGGTGATCAGCACGCGCGGGCCGGGCGGTGGTTACACCCTGGGGCACCGGGCCGACGCCATCACCGTGGCTGACATCATTGGCGCCGTAGAAGACGAATCCCCTGCCAAAGCCAGCACCGAAACAATGTCGACAAGCCCCGACATGGCGCAAGACCTGTGGGACACCATGAACGCCAAGGTGCTCGACTTCATGCAGTCGGTCACGCTGCGCAGTCTGGTGCTCGACCAATTGGCCAAGGGCGTCAAGATTGAGCAAAAGCCGGCGCTCAACCGCGGTGTGTTCAAGAAACCGGTGCACCAGCCGGTGCGCACCAACGCGCCCAATTCGGTGTTTGCGCTGGGCCAGTCGTTGCTGGCACGCGGTTGACATCCGAAATCAGTCGGGGACAGAGCTGGTGCGCTGCGCGTCACTGCGGTCTGTCCCACGAGGTTATTAGTTGTGAAGCCCACCGATAAGCCGGATTCTGTGCACAAAAGTTGCCTTCTGTGTGACTGCCATTAATCTGGGCCACGCATCACTGCGTGGCTCGGTGCTACCTACCCGCACACTCCGGGGGCCCCATCAACGTGTGCCTATTTGGTATTGCTGCGCGTAGAGATTGCCCGTTTCACCCGAACTTAATCGGCTCGTCTCTGTTGCTCTGATCCTCACCTTATACCTCTGGCTTGCGCCAAAGGCTTTCAGTGGACAGCCGTTAGCTGCTACGCTGCCCTATGCAGTCCGGACATTCCTCCAGTGCTCTGTTTCCAGAATTGCACCAGCGGCAGTCTGGCGGGCTTCACCCACCGATTATCGCGGCTCAGGCGTGCTTAGAGCCGGGGCTTCTAAGCTTATGTCCAAAACAATTGATCAAGTGGTTCAAAATGACTGCTCAATCATTCGAGGAGCCCAGCATGAAAGCCGACAACGTCCTGCAAACCATTGGCAACACGCCCCACATCCGCATCAACCGCCTGTTTGGCGACACGCACCAGGTGTGGGTCAAGTCCGAGCGCGGCAACCCCGGCGGCTCCATCAAGGACCGCATCGCGCTGGCCATGGTGGAGGCCGCCGAGGCCTCTGGCGCGCTCCAGCCCGGCGGCATCATCATCGAACCGACCTCGGGCAACACCGGCGTCGGCCTGGCCATGGTGGCAGCTGTCAAGGGTTACAAACTGGTGCTGGTGATGCCCGACAGCATGAGCATCGAGCGCCGTCGCCTGATGCTGGCTTATGGCGCCAGTTTCGATTTGACCCCGCGTGAAAAAGGCATGAAGGGCGCCATTGCCCGCGCCGAAGAACTGGTGGCACAAACGCCCGGCAGCTGGATGCCGCAGCAGTTTGACAACCCGGCCAACATCGACGTGCATGCGCGCACCACCGCGCAGGAAATCCTGGCCGACTTTCCCGACGGCATTGACGTGATCATCACCGGCGTTGGCACCGGCGGCCACCTGACCGGTGTGGCGCAGGTGTTGAAGGCCAAATGGCCCAAGCTGAAAGTGTTTGCGGTCGAACCCGTGCTCTCGCCCGTGATTTCGGGCGGCACGCCCGGTCCGCACCCGATCCAGGGCATTGGCGCCGGCTTCATCCCCAAAAACCTGCACACCGACCTGCTCGACGGCGTGATCCAGGTCGACGCCGAACCCGCGCGTGAATACGCCCGCCGCAGCGCCCGCGAAGAAGGCCTGCTGGTGGGTATTTCCAGCGGCGCCACACTCGCCGCCATTGCCCAAAAACTGCCCGAGCTGCCGGCTGGCAGCAAGGTGCTGGGCTTCAACTACGACACTGGCGAGCGTTATCTGTCGGTCGAGGGCTTTTTGCCGAGCTGACTGATGTGTCAAAGCATGTGCTAACTATCAGCATTTGATGCAAAATGATGCATTAATTGATGCAGGAGAAGATGATGCGCACCACACTGACGATTGACGAGCAGCTTTATGCCAAAGCCGTATCTCTGGCGCCACCCGGCATCGAAAAGTCGGAACTGATCAGAGAATGCGTCAAGGCATTCATTCAACGGCAAACGGCTCGCCGTCTGGCCGATCTTGGCGGCATGGCACCAGACATTGAACTGGTTCCGCGCCGCCGTGAAGAAGCTACCTCATGAACGTGCTGGTTGACTCATCCGTGTGGGTGGGCCACTTCAAGCAAAGAAACGATCAGCTTGTGACGTTGCTGGAAAACGGTCTGGTCGTCTGCCACCCCTACGTCGTGATGGAAATCGCCTGTGGCACACCGCCCAATCGACGCGCCATCATTGACATGCTGGCTGAGCTCGAACGCACGACCCGCGCCACAACGAGCGAAATTCTGGCCATGCTGGAGAACTTTCGTTTGTTCGGTCGTGGTTGCGGGCTGGTTGACTTGAGTTTGCTCGCTTCCGTTTTGCTGACTGACAAAGTGCTAATTTGGACATTTGACAAGCGACTTGAACAAGTTGCCAAAGAGCTCAATAAATCTTATCGACCGCTATTGCAGTCCTGAGGATTCAGTCGCGTCTTCTAAAATGCGCGGCTCTGCTTGATAAACACAAGCCCACCACGCACCCGACATGATCCGACTCTCTGAACTCAAGCTCGCGCTTGACCACACGCCCGAGCACCTCAATTCGCTAATCCTGCAAACGCTGGCGCTCCAGCCTGCGGATGTACTTGAGTGGCACATTTTCAAACGCAGTTTTGATGCCCGCAAGGCGCAGGTGCGGGTGGTTTATATTGTCGATGTGACGCTGGCAAAGCCTGAGCAGGAAGCGGCCTTGCTGAAGCAGCACGCGGGCAACCCGCACATTGTTCCCACCCCTGACATGGCGTACCGACTGGTGGCGCAAGCGCCGGCCGACTTGGCGCTGCGCCCGGTGGTGGTGGGCTTTGGCCCCTGCGGCATTTTTGCCGCACTGATATTGGCGCACATGGGCTTCAAGCCGATCGTGCTGGAGCGCGGCAAGAAGGTGCGTGAGCGCACCCAGGACACCTGGGGCCTGTGGCGCAAACATGTGCTCAACCCCGAAAGCAATGTGCAGTTCGGCGAGGGCGGCGCCGGCACCTTTTCTGATGGCAAGCTGTGGAGCCAGATCAAGGACCCGCGCCATCTGGGACGCAAGGTGATGGAAGAGTTCGTCAAGGCCGGCGCGCCGCCCGAGATTCTGGTGGAGTCGCATCCGCACATCGGCACCTTCAAGCTGGTCAAGGTGGTGGAAAACCTGCGCGCCCAGATCATTGCGCTCGGTGGCGAGATTCGTTTTGAACAGCGCGTGATCGATGTGCTGGTCGAAGACGGCGCGCAACGCCGCCAGCTGCGCGGCCTCACCGTGCTCGACCAGGCCACCGGCCAGTCGTACGCGCTGCGCGCCGACCAGGTGGTGATGGCGCTGGGCCACAGTTCGCGCGACACCTTTGCCATGCTGCATGAGCGCGGCGTGACCATTGACGCCAAGCCGTTTTCGGTGGGCTTTCGCATCGAACACCCGCAAAGTCTGATCGACCGCGCCCGCTGGGGCCGCCACGCCGGCCACCCCAGTCTGGGCGCAGCCGACTACAAGCTGGTGCACCACGCCAGCAACGGCCGCGCGGTGTACAGCTTTTGCATGTGCCCCGGTGGCACGGTGGTGGCGGCCACCAGCGAGCCGGGCCGTGTGGTGACCAACGGCATGAGCCAGTACTCACGCAACGAGCGCAACGCCAACGCGGGCATGGTGGTGGGCATCGAGCCTGCCGACTTTGATCAGGACGAAGCAGCCTTTGTGCAGGCTTTTGGCAGCGCCGCGGGCCAGCGTTATGCCGAAGAAGCCGAACACCTCAAAGCGCAAAACCCCGGCGCCACACACCCGCTGGCGGGCATCAATCTGCAGCGCCGGCTCGAATCCGGCGCCTATCTGCTGGGTGGCAGCAACTACGAGGCGCCAGGGCAGTTGGTCGGCGATTTCATCGAGGGCCGGGCGTCCACCACTTTTGGCACGGTGCTGCCGTCCTACCAGCCGGGCGTGAAACTGGGCGACCTGCACCCCGCCCTGCCGCACTATGCCATTGCCGCCCTGCGCGAGGCTTTGCCCGCCTTTGGCAAAAAGATCAAGGGCTTTGACATGCCCGACGCGGTGCTGACCGGGGTGGAAACCCGCACCTCGTCGCCGCTGCGCATGCCGCGCGGCGACGATTTTCAGAGTGTCAACACGCGCGGCCTGTACCCGGCCGGTGAAGGCGCGGGTTATGCCGGCGGAATTTTGTCAGCCGGGGTGGACGGCATCAAGGTGGCCGAGGCGCTGGCGATTGCATTCAAGCCATGAATCACCAAGCCAGGACAGCCTTCGGCCCGAGGACGGGCCTCCTACAGTGGCGCCCTGTGGGAGCGGCGCCCTTGCTGCGATGGCTTCTACCGGGAATCAAGCTTGCGCGTTTTGCAGCGCGGCAATGCGGTCTTCGATGGGCGGGTGGGTGGCAAACAATTTGCCAACACCGCCCATGATGCCAAAAGCGGCCACGCTCTTGGGCAATTCGCCGGGCTGCATGCCGCCCAGCCGGGCCAGCGCGTTGATCATGGGTTGGCGCCGTCCCATCAGTTGGGCGGCACCGGCGTCGGCGCGGAACTCGCGGTGGCGGCTGAACCAGGCCACCACAATCGCTGCAGCAAAACCGAGCACGATGTCGAGCACGATGGTGGTCACCATGTAGCCGATGCCGGGGCCAGAGTTGTTGCTGTCGCCCTTGCGCAAAAAGCTGTCGATGGCATACGCGATCACGCGGCTCAGGAACACCACAAAGGTGTTCATCACACCCTGAATCAGCGTCATGGTGACCATGTCGCCGTTGGCCACGTGGGCGATTTCGTGGCCAAGCACAGCCTCGATTTCCTCGTGCTTCATGCCTTGCAGCAAACCGGTGCTGACCGCCACCAGCGCCGAGTTCTTGAAGGCCCCGGTGGCAAAGGCGTTGGGGGCGCCTTCAAAAATACCCACCTCGGGCATGCCGATGCCGGCTTTCTCGGACAGTTTGCGCACGGTCTCGACGATCCATGCCTCATCGACATTGGCCGGCTGGTTGATGACGCGCACACCCGAGGTCCACTTGGCCATGGGCTTGCTGATCAGCAGCGAGATAATCGCGCCGCCAAAGCCAATCACCAGCGCAAAGCCCAGCAATGCGCCCAGGTCCAGGCCATTGGCCGTGAGGTAGCGGTTCACGCCCAGCAGGCTCGCCACCGTGCCCAGCACGGCCACGACCATGACATTGGTCAGAACAAACAACAGAATGCGTTTCATGTTTTCCTTTTCACTGAATCAAACGGAATCCCCGTTTCGGTCAGCGAATGGTAGTGGCGACCTTGCAAAAATCAAGGCCGCAAGGGCTTAATTCCCCACATCAAGTACCTATTTGACGGCCGCCTCGGCCATGCCCATGGCATCCAGCGCCGCTGCCAGGTGCGCCACGCTGCGCTCGGGGTTGTGCAGTTTCTCCAGCCCGAACAGGCCGACACGGAAGGTCGAAAAATCAGCCGGCTCGTCACACTGCAGCGGCACGCCAGCCGCCGTTTGCAGACCCAGCGCGAGAAACTTCTTGCTGTTCTGGATGTCGGCGTCAAACGTGTAGCTCACCACCACGCCAGGGGACTTGAAGCCATCGGCGGCCACGCTCTTGATGCCACGGCTCTCAAACAAGGCGCGCACCCGGGCGCCCAGCGCCGCCTGCTCGGCCTTGACCCTGTCGAACCCATAGTCGCGGGTTTCCTGCATGACCTCGCGCAGCCGCACCAAAGCATCGGTCGGCATGGTGGCGTGGTAGGCGTGGCCGCCCTTCTCAAAGGCCTCCATGATCTGCAACCACTTCTTCAAGTCGCAGGCAAAGCTGGTGCTGGTGGTGGCGTCTATTGCCGAGCGGGCTCGCGGGCTGAGCATCACCATGGCGCAGCAGGGCGAGCCGCTCCAGCCTTTCTGCGGCGCGCTTACCAGCACGTCGACACCGGTGGCCTCCATGTTGACCCACATCGCGCCCGAGGCAATGCAGTCCAGCACAAACAGGCCGCCCACCTCGTGCACGGCGTCACTCACGGCTTTCAGATAGTCGTCGGGCAGGATCATGCCGGCGGCGGTTTCCACATGGGGGGCAAACACCACATCGGGCTTGTTGGCGCGAATACTGGCCACCACATCATCCACCGGGCACGGAATCCAGGGCGCCTGCGAGCCTTCACCCACGCGGCGCGCCTTGAGCACGATCGATTCGGCGGGGATGCTGCCCATGTCAAAAATCTGCGTCCAGCGGTAGCTGAACCAGCCGTTGCGGATCACCAGGGCTTTTTTGCCGGTGGCAAACTGGCGCGCCACGGCTTCCATGCCGAAAGTGCCGCTGCCCGGCACCAGCACCGCCGCCTGGGCGTGGTACACCTCCTTGAGAATGCCGGAGATGTCTTTCATGACGCCCTGAAAGCGTTTGGACATGTGGTTGAGCGCACGGTCGGTGTAGACCACCGAAAACTCAAGCAGGCCATCAGGGTCAATGTTGGGAAGAAGTCCGGGCATGAAAAGCGCTCCTGTTTATGTGGTTTGAATGGCAGTCAGCTTAGCATAGTGGCAGCCATCTGACACTCCAAAACGTCTTTGCGCCAGCCGCTGACCGGGCGTTATCTGCCCGCAGGCCATTGTCACCAAAGCCAGCAGGGCTAACCGCTTGCCGCCGCAGGTGCCAAGGATAATTGCGCCCAACATGAACCTGAACCTTGACTTTCTCAGCCTGCCCTTGCTCGGCGCCTCCGCGCTGATTTTTGTCAGCGTGCTGGTGGGTGTGTTCTCGAAAAGGTGGGGGTTCTCTTTTTTGCTGGCCTTTCTGATCACCGGCATTCTTGCCGGCACCGACGGGCCGGGCGGGTTGGCGTTTGACGACTACCGACTGAGCTTTTGGGTGGGCAACATTGCGCTGGTGATCATCTTGCTCGACGGTGGCCTGCGCACCGATTACCCGCGATTTCGCACCGGGCTGAAGCCGGCGCTGGTGCTGGCGTCGCTGGGTGTGGTGCTGACGGCCGGTTTCACTGCCGTGGCGGCGGTTTATCTGCTGGAGTTGAGTTGGATCAGTGCCCTGTTGCTGGGCGCTATCGTCGGCTCTACCGATGCGGCAGCGGTTTTTTCACTGCTCAAGACCTCGGGCGTTCAACTCAATGAGCGGGTTGCCACCACGCTCGAGATCGAGTCCGGCATGAACGACCCGATGGCGGTGTACCTGACACTGACCCTGATCGGCCTGGCCTCAGCCACCGGCAACGGTGGCGAGGCGTTGGCGTGGCGTGTCATCGCGTGGTCGTTGCTGCAGCAATTCGCCTGGGGTCTGCTGCTGGGCATCGGCATTGGGCGGGTGCTTGCGTTTTCCTTGCACCGCATTGAGCAGCTGGAGGACTCCGGTGCCGTCATTGCCCTGCTGCTGGCCATGGCGGGCCTGATCACCTTCGCCCTCACCACCTGGGTCGGCGGATCGGGGTTTCTGGCCGTTTACCTGCTTGGCATCGTCTTGAACCGCAGGGCGCCGCGCATTGTCCAGTCGGCACTGTCTGCGCTTGACGGCTACGCCTGGCTGTCGCAGGCGTTGATGTTCGTGTTGCTGGGCTTGCTGGTGACGCCTTCGGAGATCGAGGGGTTTGTCTGGCCTGCGCTGGGCGTGGCGGCCGTGCTGATGTTTGTTGCCCGGCCGCTGGCGGTTAGCTTGTGTCTGGCGCCCTTGCGTTTCACGCGCCGGGAAATCGCGTATGTCTCCTGGGTTGGCCTGCGCGGGGCTGTGCCCATTGTGCTGGCGATCTTTCCTTTTATGGCCAACCTGCCCGAGGCGCGGATGATCTTCAACGTGGCTTTTGTGGTGGTGCTGGCTTCGCTGCTGTTGCAAGGCACCACGATTGGCTGGTTTGCGCAGCGCATGGGCGTGCTGGTGCCTGATCAGGACGACTTGCCGGCCGTGCGCGCGACGTTTGGCGACTTCACTCTGCAAGCCAACACCAAAGTGGCTGATATCTGCGATTTTTACGGCCTGCAGCCCCCCGAAGATGCCGAACTTCCCGCGGACGCCTGGCTGACCACAATCATCCGCAGACCCCTGGTGGTGGGCGACCATGTCCCGCTGGATTGCGCCGAATTGAGTGTGCGCAAGATGTCGGATGGTGTCGTCATGGTGGTTGGCCTGAAGCTGCCCCTGCCGTCAGAGCCACCGGATTGACCCGCCCGGCTTATGTCTGCCTGGCTTCTGTGGGGCGGACTTCAGTCTGCCATGCCGATGCCAGTATTGAGCAGCAGCCAGTCCAGAAAGATCTGTGTGGCGGGCGGGCTGTCATCGCCCTCGGGGCGCACCAGGTAGTAGGCGCGCTGGCTCGCCAAAGGCCGGTCACAGGGCACCACCAGCTCGCCGCGCGCCAACTCGTCTGCAATCAGCAGCCGCGGCACCAGCGCCACCCCCATGCCGTGCACGGCGGCGGCCACCGTCATGGAAAACTGCTCGAAACGCGCGCCCGACAGCGCCTGCACAGCAGCAACGCCCTGGGCTTCAAACCACTGGCGCCAGGCATCTGGCCGCGTGCTTTGCTGCAGCAGGGGCAGCAGCGCAAGGGCCTCGGGGGAAAAATTGTCTTGCCCCTGCAGCAGGCCGGGATGGCACACCGGCAGCACCACTTCATCGAGCAATTTCACCGCCCGGGTGCCCGCCCACTGGCGCACCTGGTCGGGCGTGCCGGCAAATAGCGCGCAATCAAACGGCGTGTCGGCAAACATGAAGGCCCGGGTGCGCGTCTCGATGTGCACGGTCAGGCCGGGCTGCGCGCGCTTGAGGGCGGGCAAACGCGGAATCAGCCAGCGCGTGGCAAAGGTCGGCACCGCCGCCAGGTGCAGCACGCTGCCACGCCCCTGCATGCTCATGACATCGAGCGTGTCCTGCTCCAGCGCCTGCAGGCGAACGGCCACCTGCGCGGCGTAGTCGCGCCCGCAGTCGGTGAGCGAAACGCCATGGCGGGTGCGCTTGAACAACGCCACCCCGACAAACTCTTCCAGCGCGGTGAGTTGGCGCGACACCGCACCCTGCGTGAGCGCCAGTTCCTGCGCGGCGCGGGTGTAGCTCTGGTGGCGCGCCGCCGCCTCAAAACAGGCCAGAGCTTGAAGGGAAGGTATTTTTCTGCGCATGCCCCACATGATAGAAACAAATGCAGCCGCGTGTCAGGCAAGCAAGGCCGCCACGCCAGGCGTTAAGATGCGGCCACTTTGACCCACACCCTCTCCTTTTCCAGCACAGGCGAACCCCATGCGTCCTGAATCCGGTTCCTGGCTGCCCGACTCAAGGACACCGGACCAGGTTCACCTGTCCGTCGTCATCCCTATTTACAACGAACGCGTTGTGCTGCCCATGCTGTATGAGCGGCTGACGCGCCTGTTGGCACCGCTGGCCGTTTCCTATGAACTGGTGCTGGTTGACGATGGCAGCCGCGACGGCAGCGGCGACTACATGGTTCAACTGGCGGCCAGTTGCCCCGAAGTCAAGGCGGTGCGCCTGAGCCGCAACTTTGGCAAAGAGGCGGCGCTGACGGCAGGCCTGGATTTGTCGGTCGGCGACGCGGTGGTGGTGCTCGATGCCGACTTGCAGGATCCGCCCGAACTGATTGCGCAAATGCTGGCGGCCTTTCACGCCGGGGCCGACATCGTCAGCATGAAGCGACGCTCGCGCGCTGGCGAGTCCTGGCACAAGCGGCTCAGCGCGCATCTGTATTACCGGCTGTTGAACTGGCTCAGCCATGTCGAGATTCCCGCCGACACCGGCGACTTTCGCCTGATGAGCCGGCGCGCCGTGAATGCCTTGAAGCAATTGCCGGAACGCAACCGCTACATGAAGGGGCTGTTCGCCTGGGTTGGTTTTCCCACCCAGGTGATTGAATACGACCGCGATGCCCGCGCTGCGGGCGACACCAAATGGAACACGCTGGCCCTGTTTGGCCTGGCCTTTCAGGGCATCACCTCGTTTTCGGTGAAGCCGCTGCACTGGGCCATCGGTGTGGGCCTGATGGCGGCGCTGCTCGGCTTTTCTTTTGGCCTGTGGATCGTGATTGACGCGCTGCTGCATGGCAATGCCGTTGGCGGTTATCCGTCACTGATTGCCGTCATCACCTTCCTCGGCGGGGTGCAACTGCTGTCGATTGGTGTGGTTGGCGAATATGTTGGCAAAACCTATTTTGAGAGCAAGCAGCGCCCGCTTTATGTGCTTCGCGACGTGGTTCATCACCCACGCGCACTGCCTGATACGCCCGCCGAGCCACAAAATCGCACCGATGCGCCCCAGAATTAGCCCCTGGTGGTGGGCGCTGGGCCTGATTCTGGGCCTTCGCCTGGTCAGCATGGCGTGGTTGCCGCTGGCCGGCACGTCCGAGCCCAGGTATGCCGAAGTGGCGCGCCTGATGGCGGTGACCGGCGACTGGATCACGCCCTGGTTTACCCCGGACCAGCCTTTTTGGGGCAAACCCCCGCTGTCGTTCTGGACTGAGGCGCTGGCTTTCAGGTTGCTGGGGGTGACCGAGTTGGCCGCCCGGCTGCCGTCTTGGCTGGCCACCCTGGGCAGCATGGGGCTGCTGTTTGTTTACGCCAGGCGCTTTTTTGGCGAGCGCATTGCCCAAGGCGCGGTGTTGATTTACGCCACCTGTGCGCTGGTTTACATCGCCTCGGGCGCCGTGATCACCGACCCCTTTTTGGCGCTGGCCACCACTTGGGCCATGGTGGCACTGGCCCTGTCTGCCAAGACGCGACACCCGGCCTGGCGCTATGGTTTTTTTGTCGCCCTGGCCCTGGGTCTGCTGGCCAAGGGGCCGCTCATGCTGGTGCTGGTGGCCGGTCCCCTGCTGCCGCTGGTCATCTTGTACCCGTCCATCAGAAGCGCGTTCAAACAATTGCCCTGGCTCGGTGGGCTGGCACTGATGCTGCTGCTGAGCGCGCCCTGGTACCTGCTGGCCGAGCTGAAGACCCCCGGCTTCCTGAACTATTTTCTGGTGGGCGAGCATTTCTTGCGCTTCATTGATTCCGGCTGGGCCGGTGACCTGTACGGCGTGGCGCACAGGCGCATAAAAGGCGCCATCTGGGCCGACGCGCTGATGGCGTCGTTCCCCTGGGGGCTGGTGGCGCTGGCCTTGCTGCTGCGCCAGCTTTGGAACCCGGTAAAAAGATCGGCCCTGTGGCAAATGCGGCGCGATCCCGACAAGGCCTACTTGGTGGCTTGGACCTTGTTCACGCCCGCCTTTTTCTCGCTTTCAGACAACATTCTGTGGACCTACATGCTGCCGGCGCTGGCGCCCTTCAGCGTGTTGCTGGCACTGGCGTTGGCCCCCGCGCAGGCCAGCAGCAAGGTTGCCAGGCGCCTGCTGGTCGCCTTGACCAGTTTGGTGCCGCTGGCGTTAACTGCCTACATGGTGCTGGGCGTGCTAGATCCCTTGCGGCTCAAGACCGAGAAGCATCTGGTGGCCTACGCCATGCACCAAATGCAAGCCGAAGACAAATTGCTCTACCTGAATGAGATTCCTTTTTCGGCCACGTTTTATTCGCGCGGACAGGCAGGCGCCATCACCCTGAAAGAGCTGACGCGTCAGACCCGGCCGACCCACAGGTTGTACCTGGCTTTGCCGAAAGACGATCTGAACAGGGTCTCGAAAATATTGAACCAGCCACTCAAGCCTCTTTTTGAGAGCCACGAATTCGTGTTGACGGAAATTGCCGGGCGCCCCAACAACCCCTGAACAAGAAGTGTTGAATAGTCATCTAACAGTGCTCGTCTTGGTGTCCCAGTGCCAAATTCAAGACCAATATATGCGCTAATCTCATGACTCAATGAGAATAAGTCGTTTGCCCTGTGACCCGGCAGCAGGCTACCATGCGTCACCTACCTAACCCTCCGGAGATTCTTTATGGCCCACGCAAGCTTCAACTGGCAAGACCCCTTTTTGCTCGACAGTCAACTCAGCGACGACGAGCGCATGATCAAGGAGGCCGCCGCCGCCTACTGCCAGGACAAGCTGCAGCCGCGCGTGATCGAGGCCTTTCGCAAGGAGCAAACCGACGCCGGCATCTTCCGTGAAATGGGCGAACTGGGCCTGCTTGGGCCCACCATTCCAGAAACGTATGGCGGCCCCGGCCTCAACTACGTGGCCTATGGCCTGATTGCCCGCGAAGTCGAGCGTGTGGACAGCGGCTACCGCTCCATGATGAGCGTGCAAAGCTCGCTGGTGATGGTGCCCATTTTCGAATTCGGCAATGAGGCCACCAAACAAAAGTATCTTCCCAAACTCGCCACCGGCGAATGGATCGGCTGCTTCGGCCTGACCGAGCCCAACCACGGCTCCGACCCGGCCGGCATGCTGAGCCGGGCCGTCAAGGTGCCCGGCGGCTACAAGCTGTCCGGCAGCAAGATGTGGATTTCCAACAGCCCGATTGCCGATGTGTTTGTGGTCTGGGCGAAAGAGGTGTCAGAGTCCGGCCAGGTCGGCCCGATCCGCGGCTTTGTGCTCGACAAAGGCGCTGCCGGCTTGAGCGCGCCAGCCATTCATGGCAAGGTGGGCCTGCGCGCCAGCATCACCGGCGAGATTGTGATGGACGGCGTGTTCTGCCCCGAGGAAAACGCTTTCCCGGAGGTGCAGGGCCTCAAGGGCCCGTTCACCTGCCTGAACAGCGCCCGCTACGGCATCGCCTGGGGCGCGCTGGGTGCCGCCGAAGACTGCTGGTTCCGCTCACGCCAATACGTGATGGACCGCCAGCAGTTCGGCCGCCCGCTGGCCGCCAACCAGCTGATTCAAAAGAAGCTGGCCGACATGCAAACCGAGATCGCGCTCGGCCTGCAAGGCTGCCTGCGGCTGGGCCGCATGAAGGACGAAGGCACGGCGGCAGTGGAAATCACCTCCATCCTGAAGCGCAACTCCTGTGGCAAGGCGCTCGACGTGGCCAGGCTGGCGCGCGACATGATGGGCGGCAACGGCATCAGCGACGAATTTGGGGTGGCGCGCCATCTGGTCAACCTGGAAGTGGTCAACACCTATGAAGGCACGCACGACATCCACGCGCTGATTCTGGGCCGCGCGCAGACCGGCATTCAGGCTTTTTGTTGACCTGTAGTTAATTGGGGTCAGATTCCAATTAATTTCGATTTTTGGACTATTGAGAGCTGGAAGCGCGTTAGTCGGTGGGGGCCGATGTCGCAAAGCGAAGCGCGTCTGAGGCCCCCAGCCTTGGCCCGCACAGCCAGTCACAAGTCACCAGCACATCAACCGCAACGAATCAACCTTGCATTCAAAAATCAAAATGACAGCAAAACCAGCCGCTCTCTCCCACCTCAAAGTCCTCGACCTCTCGCGTGTGCTCGCCGGCCCCTGGTGCACCCAGATGCTGGCGGATTTGGGTGCCGACGTGATCAAGGTCGAACGCCCCGGCGCGGGCGACGACACGCGCCACTGGGGACCTCCGTTCCTCAAGGATGCGGATGGCAACGACACAACAGAGGCCACCTATTTCACCGCCTGCAACCGCAACAAGCGCGCCATCACGCTCGACATGGCCAAGCCCGAGGGCCAGGCGCTGATCCTGAAAATGGCAGCGCAAAGCGACGTGCTGGTGGAGAACTTCAAGGTTGGCGGCCTGAAGCAATACGGGCTGGATTACGAGAGCCTCAAGGCGGCCAACCCGCGCCTGATTTACTGCTCGGTGACCGGCTTTGGACAAGACGGCCCCTACGCCGAGCGCGCCGGTTACGACCTGATGATCCAGGCCATGAGCGGGCTGATGAGCATCACCGGCCACGCGGACGGCGAGCCCGGCGGCGGCCCGATGCGCATGGGGGTGGCGCTGGTGGACGTGCTCACCGGCATCTACGCCTGCAGCGCCATTCTGGCGGCCATCGAGGTACGCCATCGCACGGGTGAGGGCCAGCACATCGACATGGCGCTGCTCGACGTGGGCATGGCGGTGCTGGCCAACCAGGCGGCAGGCTTTTTGAACACCGGCCGGGTGCCGCAGCGCCAGGGCAACACCCACCCCAGCCTGGCGCCCTACCAGACCTTCGAGACGCTGGACGGCAGCATGCTGCTGGCGATCGGGAACGACGGCCAGTTTGCGCGCTTTTGCGAGGCCGCCGGCCACCCCGAATGGGCAAAGGACGCTCGCTTTACCAGCAACACCCTGCGCGTGAAAAATCGTGAGTCACTGGTCCCGATGCTGCAGACGGTCACGCGCACGCGCAGCACGGGCCAGTGGATTGCGCTGCTGGAAGACAAGGCCGTGCCCTGCGGCCCGATCAACGACATGGGTCAGGCCTTTGCCGACGCCCAGGTGCAGGCGCGGGGTTTAAGGGTGGATCAGGCTGTCACCAGCCGCCAGCCTTCCCCGGTCGCGGTGGCATCCATCGCCACGGTGGCCAGCCCGCTGCGCCTGATGGCGACGCCACCGGTGCTGCAGCGTCCGCCGCCCGCCTTGGGCGAGCACACCGACGAGGTGCTGGCGGAGTTGGGCCTGGATGCCGGGGAAGTGGCGCGCTTGCGCGAGCGCGGCGTGGTGTGATCGGGCGCTGCCCTCAGGCCGCGTCAGTCCAGGCCCCAAGCATAGGACTCCATTGACAGCACGCCGTGGGTGATGTCGCCGGCAATGCGCTGCACGGCCTCCCCCTCGGCGCTGGCGCCCAGCGCCACCAGCAAGGGCAAAAAGTGCTCTTCGGTGGGATGGGCGCGCGCGGCATGCGGCGCCAGGCGACGGTAGTCCAGCAGCGCAGCCTCATCGGCGCGGGCCACGGCCTGACGGACCCATTGGGCGAACGCAACAGCGTAGTCCGCCGCAGGCGCGCCGGGGCGCTGCAGGTCACGGAGGTTATGCGTCAGGCTGCCGGAGCCGACGATCAGCACGCCACGGTCCCGCATTGGCGCCAGGGCACGGCCCAGCGCCAGCGCTCCTGCGGTATCCAGACTGTGCGGCAGAGACACCTGAAAAACAGGAATATCGGCCTTGGGCAACAAGTGCCACAGCGGCACCCAAGCGCCGTGGTCCAGACCACGGTTGGCGTCGGCCGTGACGCTCCAGCCCGCGTGCATCAACAACTGCAGCGCTTCAAGGGCCAACTCGGGCTGGCCCGGCGCCGGGTACTGCAACTGGTACAGCGCTGGCGGGAAGCCGCCGAAGTCGTGAACCGTCTCGGGCCTCGGTGTGGTCAAGACCTGCAGCTCGCGGGTTTGCCAGTGCGGCGACACCACCAGCACCGCCTTGATGCCGGTGAGGTTTTGCCCCATGGCAAGCAGCTTGGCGCCAAGCTGCCCGGGCTCCAGGGCAAAGGTCGGGGCACCGTGCGAGATAAAGAAAACAGGGGCGCGCTGCAAAGTAGGGCTCATGTCGGCTTCCAAAGTTGGGCAAGGCTGAAGAGGCTCCAAGTATGCGAGAACACAAGCCGCGATTATTGAAATTATTCGAACTCCAACATCAATCCAATTGAAGCATTTTGGATCGACCAGACTTTAAACTTTGCCCATCGCCTCAGAAACAACCCTGTTCGCCCCCATTCACGGAGAAGCATTTTGACCCCACCCCCGTCCGACCATACCAGACAAGCCGCGCGCTACAGCAGCGTGGCAATCCTGCTGCACTGGCTGCTGGCGCTGGTCATCGTGAGCATGTTCGGGGTTGGCGTGTACATGACCGATCTGCCGTTTTCACCGCTTCGACTGAAGCTTTACAACTGGCACAAGTGGGCGGGGGTGACCTTTTTGGCGCTGACCGTGTTGCGCTTGTTGTGGCGTGTCACGCACCGCCCACCGGCGCTGCCCAGGGCCATCAGTCAAGCCATGCCCGGCTGGCAGATGCAGGCCTACCATGCCACGCACCATGTGATGTACGTGCTGTTCTTTGCCGTGCCGCTGATGGGCTGGGCCTACAGTTCGGCGGCGGGGTTCCCGATTGTCTGGTTTGGCCAGATTCCGTTGCCCGACCTGTTGCCGGCGAACAAGGAACTGGCTGAGCTGATCAAACCGGTGCACAAGTGGCTGGCGCTGACCTTGATGGCGCTGGCTGGCCTGCACGTTGCTGCGGCCATCAAACACCAACTGATCGACCGGGACGGTCTGCTGGGGCGGATGCTGCCAGGCGGGCGGTAACCGGATGCCCTCACGAATACCCCCCGAATTACATCCGGGCTACGAAACCTTATTTTTTTGGAGTTAGTTATATGAATGTCAGTGATTGCATTCCTGCCCTGCTGGTGGCCGCCATGGGCGCGGTTGCCCTGCCTGCCTCGGCCCAGCAAAAACTGCTGCCCGCGCAAAGCAGCATCGCCTTCGAGATCAAACAAATGGGGGTGCCAGTGCAGGGGCATTTCAAAAAGTTTGACGCCCAAATCAACTTTGACGCGGCCAAGCTCGCCACCAGCAAGGTCACCTTCAACGTGGACATTGGCAGCGCCACGATGGGCTCGCCTGAAATGGATTACGAGTTGCCCAAGGCCACCTGGTTCAACGCCGCCAAATTCCCGCAAGCCCAGTTCACCTCCTCCGCCTTCAAGGCGTTGGGCGGCGGCAAGTACGAAGTGGCCGGCCAACTCGCCATCAAGGGCCAGACGCGCGAGGTGTTGGTGCCGCTGACCATGGCGCAAGCCGGCGCGGTCACCACGGCCACCGGTGTGCTGCCGATCAAACGACTGGCGTTCAAGATTGGCGACGGCGAATGGGCCGACACCTCGATGGTGGCCGACGACGTTCAGATCAGGTTCAAGCTGGCCATGAGCGGGCTGCCCAAGCTGCCCTGACCAAACCCAGCGCAAATTTTTCTTTTCCCAACCCCCTCCCTCAACCTTTCTGGAGTTTCCCATGCGTTCATCACTTATCACAGCCACTGCCCTGACCCTGCTCGCGGGGGTGTCGCAAGCCCAGGCGGCCGATTACGCCATCGATCCGTCACACACCTATGCGACCTTTGAAATCAGCCACTTCAACACCTCGACCAACCGCGGCCGCTTTGACAAAAAAGAGGGCACCATCTCTTTTGACCGGGCCGCCAAGACAGGCAAGGTCGATATCTCGATTGACGCCGCTTCGGTCAACACCGGCTTTGCAAAATTCGACGAGCACCTGAAAAGCGCCGACCTGTTCGATGCCGCCAAGCATCCCAAGGTGCGCTTTGTGTCGGACAAATTCAACTTCAGCGGCGACAAGCTGGCCGACGTCACTGGCAAGCTGACGCTGTTGGGCAAAACACACCCGGTCACGCTCAAGGCCACCAACTTCAACTGCTATGACAGCCCGATGCTCAAGCGCGAAGTGTGCGGTGGCGA
>NZ_JAABQC010000004.1 GCF_011391645.1 Rhodoferax sp.
AATTATAACCGATGAAACTTTGACTTGGCTTTGAACCCGCTTGGGTTTGCGGCCAGATCGGGGTTGACCCTTTATGGCTTCTTCTCTGGGCTGGGCACCAGTATTTCGACTTTCAGTTTCTCTTTCAGCAATGCGTAATAGGCCTGCGACTCTGCCCCATTCCACCACTGCGCATACTGCTCCCGGCTTTGGCGCAAAGCTGCTTGCGCGGCCTCATCGCGCGCCACCACACGATTGACGCGCACCAATGCATAACCCTGGGGACCCAGATCGACACCCATCCAGGCCGGCAACTTGGACGAATCAGCACGCAAGGCCGCAGTCAATACTGATGCTGGCAGGTTGAGCGGTTGGTCGCGTGAAACCACCTGTGTCTCAGGCAGACTTGCGGGCGCGCCGCCGGTCTGCCAAAGCGCCAGTTTTTCGGCACCGTCTTTTTTGGCCAGCTCGCTGGCACGCGTCGCGACCACTTGCGCGCGAACCTGCGCTTGAACTTCGGCCAGTGGCAACGTGCGTGCTGGTTGATGCATCACCACACGACCCGCCACCAACTGATTGGAGGCGGTCTCGACCGCCTCGGTATTACGCTTGCTGGCAATCGCGTCTGAAGAAAAAAGAGACGCCAAAAATTTTTCGTTGGCAAGAATACCCGAGGCGCCCGGCAGCGGCTGGCGTGAAAGCTTGTCCTCTGTCTTGATTTCCAGCTTGAGCTTGTCGGCAACAGGCTTCAGGCTGTCGGACTGCTCGTACACCGTGTTGGTAAATACCTCTGCCACTTCTGCAAATTTACGCTGCGCCTGCTGGCTCTTCAGGTCGGCCTCAAGGCTGACACGCAGTTCGTCAAAAGTAAGCTGCTTGGGCAATTTGATGTCGGTGAGCTGGATGATGTGAAAACCAAAGTCGGATTCAACCAACTCGCTGATTGCGCCTTTCTGCATCGCAAAAGCAGCGTCTTCAAACGGTTTGACCATGGCCCCACGGGCAAAGAAATCAAGGTCACCGCCTTTGGCAGCCGAGCCCTGATCCTGTGAGTTTTTGCTGGCGATCTCGGCGAAATTCGCGGGGTTGGCACGCACCGTCTTTAGCAGTTCTTCGGCACGAAGCCTGGCTTTCTGGCGGTCTGCTTCGGCAGCATCTTTGGGCGCATTGATCAAAATATGGCTGGCGCGGCGCTCTTCAACACCACTCAACCGCAGTGCATTCTGTTCGTAATACGACTTCAAGTCAGCTTCTGGAATCTGGATACTCTTCTTGACGGCTTCAAGGTCAAGGACCACGTACTCAATCTGAGCTTGTTCAGGGGCCTGGAAAAGTGCCTGATTGCTTTTGTAAAAAGCTTCCAGTTCGGCCTCGGTCGGAGTGACCTTGGCCGCGTAGTCCCTTGACAACAAGTTGACGACCTGGACTTCGCGCTTTTCAAAGAATGCATTCAATGCCACATCGGCAACGGCGGGCGATGCAAAACTTGAAGCGCGAACACCCATCTCAACTTGCTGTCGGGACAGTTCCAGACGGACATTGTTCTCGAACCCCTCGGGCGTGAAGCCTTGGTTGGCTGCCAGTTGGCGATAGCGCTCCATGTCGATCTTGCCGTCTGCCATGCGCAAGGAGGCAATCGTGGGATCTTCCTGCAAATACCGGGTCAGCCGGCCATCACTGGTGGAAAGCTTGGCTTGCTCGGCGGCAAGCGCCACCACACTGTCACGCACCAACCGCTCCAGCGTGGCATAACGCGCCTCAGGGGAATCCAGTAACTTGGCATCAACGTTGGGCATGGATGCGCGCAGGCGATCAGCTTCTGCCCTGTGGGCTGCGTCCCACTGGCTTTGGGTGATGTCGTTGCCGCCGACGCGCGCTACAGGCTCATCAGGCTCGCTCATGCGGTTGTAGCCGTCGATCCCAAACAAAACAAACGATGGGATGATCAGCAGGAACAACACCGTCATCATGATCTTGGTGTGTTTCCGGAAAATATCGAACATGCGCAAACTCTCCTGTGTGGCAATAAAAAAGGCGAACACGGTGTTCGCCTTGATGTAGGTGGTGGGTGATGACGGGCTCGAACCGCCGACCTACGCCGTGTAAAGGCGCCGCTCTACCAACTGAGCTAATCACCCCACCGATAACAGATTCAATTCAAGGCATCTTTCAATGCCTTACCCGGACGGAACTTGGGAACCTTGGCAGCATCGATTTTAATCGACACGCCAGTGCGTGGATTGCGCCCGGTTCGGGCCGCACGTTTGCCAACCGCAAAGGTGCCAAAGCCAACCAGGGAAACAGAGTCACCCTTGCTCAAAGTAATTTTCACGGCTTCGATGGTGGATTCCAGGGCACGGGCTGCAACCGCTTTGGGAAGATCAGCATCCATGGCAATGAAATCGATTAATTCAGTCTTATTCACAAATTACCTCTCGCAGGGGTTGCATTTAAATCTGGTGTTTCTTTGATCATTTTGAGGAACGAATTACCCTGAAACGAGGGCATGTCTCTCCGACAGGAAAGTGATTCTAGACGGCTTTGGCCAGCCAGCCAGATCATGCCGGGCAAATTTTTCAAGGCTGAATTTGCCGAGCGATCGCAGCACCAAGATCCGATGTGCTGGCTCTACCGCCCAAATCCGGTGTCCGGGGGGCATCGCTTGCGGGCGTCAATACCTGCTCGATGGCGGTCAAAACGGCATCATGAGCGTCCTTGAAACCCAAAAAATCCAGCATCATGGCGCCACTCCAGATTTGACCGATCGGATTGGCGATGGCCCGCCCCGCAATGTCAGGCGCCGAACCGTGCACCGGTTCAAACAGCGATGGAAATTGGCGACTGGGATTGAGGTTGGCGCTTGGCGCAATGGCAATGGTGCCCGTGCAAGCCGGCCCCAAGTCGCTGAGGATGTCGCCAAACAGATTGCTGCCCACCACCACATCAAAAAAGTCGGGCCGCTGGACAAAGTGCGCCGTGAGAATGTCGATGTGAAATTTATCCACACTTACATCAGGGTAGTGTTTGGCCATGGCTTGCACCCGCTCGTCCCAATAAGGCATGGTGATGGCAATGCCATTTGACTTGGTGGCGCTGGTCAGGTGTTTTTTGGGCCGCGACTGCGCCAGATCAAAGGCAAATTTCAGCACCCGGTCAACACCGATGCGCGACATCACGGTTTCCTGCATCACGATCTCGCGCTCGGTGCCGGCATACATGCGCCCGCCAATGCTGGAGTACTCGCCCTCGGTGTTTTCCCGAACGATCACCATGTCGATCTCGCCAGGCAGGCGGGCCGTGCCATCACGCCGCACCACCGGTGCGATGATGCCGGGCATCAAGCGCGCCGGGCGCAGGTTGATGTACTGGTCAAACTCCCGGCGAAACAGCAGCAGCGACCCCCACAACGAGACGTGATCCGGAATTTTCTCGGGCCAGCCGACGGCACCGAAATAAATGGCATCGTGGCCGCCAATCAGGTCTTTCCAGTTGTCGGGCAACATCTTGCCATGCTTGTCAAAATAGTCCCAGCTTGAAAAATCGAAATGGTCAAACTGCAGGTCGATGGCAAATTTGTCAGCCACAGCCTCCAGCACCCGAATGCCTTCCGGCATCACTTCCTTGCCAATGCCATCACCTGCGATCACCGCGATTCTTTTCTTGTTCATGGCGCAATCCTCTTGTTGTTTGAATAAAAATAAGGTCTGATTTTGTCAAAAAGATCAGGTAAATTTGGGCTGACGCACCACCAATGCCACCCCAAATGCCGTTAACAGCGTGCCAAACACCGTGGTGAGGGTGATGGGCTCGGCAAACAGCACCCAGGCCATGAACGCCGTCGTGGGCGGCACCAGGTACATCAGGCTGGTCACCGAGGCGGCAGCGCCTTTTTGAATCAACAGATAAAGCAATGAGCTGCCGCCAAGTGTCAACGCAAGGACCGACCAGGCGATGGCCCCCACCAACTCAGCGTTCCACCTTATGGCTTCCAGCTCAAGCGCAGCCAGCGGTAGCGTGACCAGCAGCGCGGCGCCCAGCTGAACCGTGTTGGCGGTGCGCACGTCACAGGATGTGACGAAGCGCTTTTGGTACAGGGTGCCAATCGTGATGCTGAGCAAGGCGCCCACAATCAGCGACATATTGAGCCAGTTGGCCTCGCCGCCGGTGCCAAATTTGCGCGACACCACCATCAACAACCCGACAAAACCCAGCACCAGGCCCAGCCATTGACGTGTCAGGATTCTGCTGCCAATGGCGGCCAGCCAGAGTGCCGTCAGCACCGGCTGCAGGCCCACAATCAGGGCGGACAGGCCCGAACCCATGCCGAGCTTGACGGCAGCCCAGACGCCACCCAGGTAACCCGCGTGCATGAAGATTCCGGTGACCGCCAGGTGCAGCCACTGCGTGCGATCACTTGGCCACTTCACCCGCGCCAGCACAATCCAGAGCAGGAAGCACGCAATGGACAGGGCATAACGCATCACCAGGAATTTGAAGGGTGGCGCATGCGGCATGCCATAGCGCGCCACGATGAAACCGGTGCTCCAGATCAGCACAAACACCGCCGGCATGACCCTGATCAAGGGCCGCTCGATGGTCACCGTCACTTCACACGCGACCTGATCTCAGGCAAAGCTTTTTGCAGGTAATAAACCATCGACCAGACTGTCATCACTGCCGAAATCCAGATCAGCCAGACACCCCACAAATGGGTGTTGATGACTCCAAACAACATGCCATCAAACAACAGGAACGGAATCGCCACCATTTGCGCAGTGGTCTTGAGCTTGCCGATCATGTGAACGGCGACGCTTTTGGAGGCGCCAATCTGGGCCATCCACTCGCGCAGGGCAGAGATGGCAATTTCCCGGCCAATGATGATCAGCGCCACAAACACGTCGGCACGCCCGAGGTGCACCAGCACCAGCACACAGGCGCAGACCAAGAATTTGTCAGCCACCGGGTCCAGGAACGCGCCGAAGGCAGACACCTGGTTGAGCTTTCGCGCCAGATAGCCGTCAAGCCAGTCGGTGGCGGCAAAGACAACAAACATGACGGTGGCGATCAAATTTTTGGTGTCGGGGCCAATTGGCAGGTAAAACACGCCCACGATCAACGGGATCGCCACAATGCGCGCCCAGGTCATGAGGGTGGGGATGGTCCAGAACATGGCTCAATTGTGGCATGCGCCGCTTGGCAAAAAACGCGCGCGTCAATGCAGGGCGCGGTAAATTTCTGCCGCCAGCTCAGTTGAAATGCCTTCAACCTGCGCAATGTCGGCCTCCGACGCCAGCGCCACGCCGCGCACACCACCAAAGCGCTGCAGCAGGCGGGCGCGCCGTTTCGGGCCAATGCCCGGGATCTCTTCCAGCTTGCCGCCGTCCATGCGCACCTTGGCGCGTGCCGCACGCATGCCGGTGATGGCAAAGCGGTGCGCCTCGTCACGGATCTGCGCCACCAACATCAGTGCGGCGGAGTCCTTGCCCAGATAGACCTTGTCGCGGCCATCGGCAAACACCAGTTCTTCCAGGCCAATGCGCCTGCCCTCGCCCTTTTCCACGCCAACAATCAGCGACAAGTCCAGCCCCAGTTGCTCAAACACCTCGCGCGCCATCGACACCTGGCCCTTGCCGCCATCCACCAGCACCAGGTCGGGCAAACGCCCCGTGCCTGCAGGCAAGGCGCCAGAGCGCTTGGCCTCTGCCAGCGACTCGGCCAGCTTGCTGTACCGACGCAATAACACCTGGCGCATGGCCGCGTAGTCGTCTCCCGGCGTGATGTCGTTGATCTTGAAACGCCGGTACTCGGCGCTTTGCATCTTGTGGTGATGAAACACCACGCAGGACGCCTGAGTCGATTCGCCCGCAGTGTGGGAGATGTCAAAACACTCCACCCGCAGCTCGTCGATGTTGTCGAGCGCCAGGTCCAGCGCTTCCACCAGCGCACGGGTGCGGGCCTGCTGTGAGCCCTCTTCGGCCAACAGCCTGGCCAGTTGCAGGCCGGCATTGGTTTGTGCCATGTCCAGCCAGACCCGGCGCTGTTCGCGCGGGTTGTGCACCGCGCTGACCTTGACGCCGGTTTGCTCGGACAGTGCCTGCAGCAGCCCCTTGTCCACCGGCACACTCACCACCAGCGAGGGCGGCGCGGGCACGTTCAGATAATGCTGGGCAATGAAGGCATCGAGCACCTGCATTTCCAGACTCTGAACGACGCCGGATAATTCGCTTGCCTCTGCCTCCTCCAGCCCCACTGCATCCTCCACATGCACCGGGAAATAGGGCCGGTCCCCCAGATGCCGTCCACCGCGCACCATCGCCAGATTCACACAGGCGCGACCGCCCTGCACTTTCACCGCCAGAATGTCCACATCCCGGTCAGACACGTTGTCCACCGATTGCTGGTGCAGCACATTGGAGAGCGCCGCCACCTGGTTGCGCAGTTCTGCCGCTTGCTCAAATTCAAGCTTGTCGGCATGCAGCATCATGCGTGCCTCAAGCTCCCGCATCACTTCGCGTGCGTCACCATTCAGGAAGCGCTCCGCGTCCAACAGGTCCTGCGCATAGGCGTCAGGTGAGATATGCCCCACACACGGCCCCGAGCAACGTTTGATCTGGTACAGCAGGCAGGGCCGGGTGCGGTTGTTGAACACCGAGTCTTCACAGGTGCGCAACCGGAAGACCTTTTGCATCAGCAAAATGGCTTCCTTGACGGCCCAGGCGCTCGGGTAGGGGCCGAAATAATGGTGCTTCTTTTCCACCGCACCTCGGTAATACGCCACCCTTGGAAACTGCTCCCTGCCGCTGTGTCCAAGTGCCGTAATCTTGAGGTAGGGGTAGCTTTTGTCGTCCCGAAACAGGATGTTGTACTTCGGGTTGAGCGTTTTGATCAGGTTGTTTTCCAGCAGCAGCGCCTCGGCTTCGGAGCGCACCACGGTGGTTTCCAGCCGGGCAATCTTGCTCACCATGTGACCAATACGGGTGCCGCCATGATTTTTCTGAAAATAACTCGAGACCCGCTTTTTCAGGTTGATGGCCTTGCCCACATACAAAACGTTGCCCTGCGCGTCGAAATAGCGGTACACCCCGGGCAAGGCCGGCAGGCTGGCCACATCGCTGAGCAGTTGCTCGGGATGGGCAAACACGGGGGCGTGTTGCTGTGTGGCGTCTTGCGGCAGGTTTGAGGCGTTATCGGACATAGGTGCGTATTGTGGACAATCCGGCCATGCCATGCATAACACCCACCCCCAGGCTGCGTTGGGATATCTTTTGCCGGGTCATCGACAACTTTGGCGACCTCGGCGTGTGCTGGCGTCTGGCCTGCAATCTGGCCGGGCACGGTCAAACCGTTCGCCTGTGGGCAGACGACGTGAGCGCGCTGGCCTGGATGGCGCCGCAGGGCTCGCCAGGCGTCGAGGTGAGAGCCTGGACGACACCCCTCGACATGAGCGGCATCACGCCCGGCGAGGTGTTGGTCGAGGCCTTTGGCTGCGAGATTGATGCCGAGTTCATCGCGGAATACGCAAAATCGCTGAACCGTCACACTCAAAAATGCGCGTGGATCAATCTGGAATACCTGAGCGCAGAAGGTTATGCAGCGGGTTGCCACGGCCTGCCGTCGCCTGTCATGAGCGGTCCTGCTCGCGGCTTGATCAAACACTTTTTCTATCCGGGTTTCACCATGGATACCGGCGGCCTGTTGCGCGAGCCCGACCTCATCGCGCGCCAGACCCGGTTTGACCGCCAGGCCTGGCTGACCGGGCTGGGTGTACCCTGGGGAGGTGAGCGACTGGTGTCGCTGTTCTGTTACGAACCAGCGGGCCTGAGTGACCTGCTGGACAGCTTGGCGCATGGCGTCCAGCCAACCCGGTTGCTGGTCACCGATGGCCGTGCCAGCGCGGCAGTTCGAGCCGAGCTGATCAACAAGAACAGACACCAGCCCCACTGGAACAGAGGCGAAGCGCTCTCAATTTCTTATCTGCCCCCGCTCAGCCAAACTGATTTTGACCATTTGCTGTGGGCCTGCGATGTCAATTTTGTCCGCGGCGAAGACTCGCTGGTGCGCGCCTTGTGGGCCGGAAAGCCTCTTGTGTGGCACATCTACCCCCAACACGATTCAGCCCACGAGGTCAAACTGGATGCGTTTCTGGACTGGCTGCAAGCGCCCACCTCGCTGCGCGCGTTTCATCGCGGCTGGAACGGCCTGGAACGGCCAGCCCCGAGCTTGCAGGACGCACCGTTCGCACCTGAAAACTGGCAGGACTGCGCGACGCAGGCCAGAGCCAGCCTGCTACAACAAGCGGACTTGAGCACAAGGCTGCTCAACTTTATTGCAAAAATCCTCTAAAATAGCGCGTTTTGCGGCGCAGGCTTGAGTTCACTAAAGCCTTGACCGCCCTCGCCGCCTGACGCGCGGCCTACTTTCACCCCTTCGTTACGCTTCCCTATGAAAATCGCTCAAGAAATTCGCGCCGGCAATGTCATCATGCACGGCAAAGACCCCATGGTCGTCCTGAAAACCGAATACAGCCGCGGCGGCCGCAACTCTGCCACCGTGCGCATGAAGCTCAAAAGCCTGATCGCCAACTTCAACACCGAAGTCGTGTTCAAGGCCGACGACAAGCTTGACCAGGTCATCCTGGACAAAAAAGACTGCACCTATTCGTACTTTGCCGATCCCATGTACATCTGCATGGACGAGGAATACAACCAGTACGAAGTCGAAGCAGAAAACATGGGCGACTCGCTCAACTACCTCGACGACGGCATGCCGCTCGAAGTGGTGTTTTATGACGGCAAGGCGATTTCGGTCGAACTGCCCACCAGCGTGGTTCGTGAAATCACCTGGACCGAGCCAGCCGTCAAGGGCGACACCTCGGGCAAGGTACTCAAGCCCGCCAAGCTGGCGACCGGTTTCGAAATTGGCGTGCCGATTTTTGTGGCGCAAGGCGACAAGGTCGAGATCGACACCCGCACCGGCGAATACCGCAAGCGCGTGTAAACACTTGCGCGCAAAGCGCAATCCCTTGAATAGGCTTCTCCGGAAGCCTTTTTTTCGCCTTTTTGCTGCATACATCACGTTTTCATCAAGACATTCCATCCCAAAATCGGAGTAGGCTTCGGTCATGAAACCTGCCGCTGATGCACAAACAACGCCGGGTGCCGAGCCCACCGGCGATTTGACCAGTTCCAGGATCGCGCTGCGCCGGGTAGCCATTGACACCTACCGTGAAAATGTCGCCTACTTGCACCGTGACTGTGCGGTCTATCGGGCCGAAGGTTTCCAGGCCTTGTCCAAGGTGGAAATTCGCGCCAACGGCCAGCACATTCTGGCGACCCTGAACGTGGTTGATGACACTGCCATTGTGGGCTGCGGCGAACTGGGCTTGTCCGAAGACGCGTTCATGCAACTCGCAGTCGAGGAAGGCCATGTGGTTTCAGTGGCGCAGGCCGAACCGCCCGCCTCCATTGGCGCGCTCTACCGAAAAATTGCGGGTGAACGTTTGGGCCTTCAAGATTTTCGGGAAATTGTGAGCGACATTGCCGAGCTTCGCTACTCAAAAATAGAACTGACCGCTTTCGTGGTGGCCACCAACCGGGATGAACTGGACCGCGAGGAAGTGTATTTTTTGACCGAGGCGATGGTCGCCAGCGGCAGAAAGCTCGACTGGCATGAGCCCCTGGTGGTGGACAAACACTGCATTGGCGGCATACCGGGCAACCGCACCTCGATGCTGGTGGTGCCGATCGTTGCCGCGCATGGGCTGCTCTGCCCTAAAACCTCGTCGCGCGCCATCACTTCGCCGGCTGGCACTGCCGACAGCATGGAGGTGCTGGCCAACGTGAAACTGCCGTTTGACAAGCTGGCCGACATTGTGCGCGACCACCGCGCCTGTCTGGCGTGGGGCGGCACCGCCAATTTGTCGCCCGCCGACGATATCCTGATTTCGGTGGAGCGGCCGCTGGCCATTGACTCGCCCGGACAAATGGTGGCCTCCATCCTGTCCAAGAAAATCGCCGCCGGCTCGACCCATCTGGTGCTCGACATTCCGATTGGTCCTAGCGCCAAAGTGCGTTCGATGCCTGAGGCGCAAAGGCTGCGCAGGTTGTTTGAGTATGTCGCCAGCCGCCTGCACCTGTCGCTCGATGTGGTCATCACCGATGGACGTCAGCCGATTGGGCGCGGCATTGGCCCGATGCTGGAGGCCCGTGACGTGATGCGCGTGCTGCAGAACGACCCGCAAGCGCCCAACGACCTGCGGCAAAAAGCCCTGCGCCTGGCGGGACGGCTGATTGAGTGTCACCCCGATGTGCGCGGCGGTGACGGTTTTTCGATTGCGCGCGATATTCTTGATTCGGGTCGGGCGCTCGCCAAGATGAACGCCATCGTTGCCGCGCAGGGCGCCAAGGAATTTGACTTCAACAAGCCAAGTCTCGGAGCCCTGACGTTTGAGGTCCGCGCACCCGCAGACGGCATGGTCATCAATATTGACAATTTGCAGGTGGCGCGTATCGCCCGCCTGGCCGGTGCGCCTAAGGTCGCCTGCGCCGGAATTGACCTGTTTCAAAAACTTGGGGACACTGTCGCGGCAGGCGAGGTTTTGTACCGCGTCCATGCCAGTTTTCAGAGCGACCTTGGCTTTGCCCGCCAAGCCATTGCCAGGTGTAACGGCTTCACCCTGGGCCGGGCCAGTGAGATGTCACATGTCTTTGTGGAGTTTTGATGCACACAGCCCCTCTCATGAAATCCGTACTGTTGCACTTTGACGATGATCTGGACCCCGCAACCCAATTGGCGCGGGCCGCCAACCTGACGCCCCGGCAAGTCGAGCGACACCGTTTTCCGGATGGCGAGATCAAACTGCGCCTGCCAGGCACACTGCCCGCCCACGTGGTCATTCTTCGCTCGCTGAATGACCCGAATGCAAAGCTGATCGAACTGCTGCTGGCGGCGCAAACCGCCCGCACCCTGGGCACCACCTATCTGACGCTGGTGGCACCGTACTTGGCCTACATGCGCCAGGACATCGCCTTTCGCCCTGGTGAGGCCGTCAGCCAGCGCATCGTCGGCCAATTTCTGGCGGGCCTGTTTGATGCCGTGATCACCGTCGACCCTCACTTGCACCGGGTGACCTCGCTGCATGAGGCCGTGCCCATAAAACAGGCCATCGTGCTCAGCGGGGCGCCCTTGTTGTCCGACTGGATTGCGGCGCGGCGTCAACATCCCATGTTCATCGGACCCGATGAAGAGTCGGCCCAATGGATTGCCATGGCAGCCAACCGCCACGGTTTTGATCATGCGGTATGCCGCAAGGTGCGACATGGTGACCGGGCCGTCGAAGTCACGCTGCCCGACGTGACGGTAAGGGGGCGCTGCACCGTGCTGATCGACGATGTGGCCAGCACCGGCCACAGCGTCGCCCGCGCGGCGGAACTGCTGCTGGCAGCGGGTGCCGCGTCGGTCGATGTGGCCGTCACCCATGCCTTGTTTTCTGGCGACGCGCTTCAGGTGATGCAGGACGCTGGCATAGGCGAGGTCTGGAGCACCGACTGCATTGCGCACGCCAGCAATGTTGTCAGCATGACCGGCACCATCGCCGAGGCGCTGGCCCGGCTCGAGCAGAACCTGACCTAGTTGTGTCAGTGCTGTGCGCTGGCGCGGCACGCGACGATGCGTTTTGCCTTGCCGCTGCGCCCCCTGGGAATAGCTTGCCCGAGTTCGCCGAGCACATGAATCGGCTTGAGCCCTTGCTCAAGCGCAAACTCTTTCAGTGCAGCGCGACAGCGCGCCACAACCACAAGCGCATCGGAGGCCTGTGTCGGGAGCCGCAGCACCAGGGTGCGGTCGTCGCGCTGGCGCAAATGAAAGTCGAACACGCCCGCCCGATCCTCCAGCACCGTGGTCAACGCCAACGGCAGCAACGTCACCGGCTGGCCGTCATTGCCTGCCATGACCAGCGCATCGTCCTGGCGACCTTCCACCTCAATGACCGGCAAGCCCGAGCCACAGGCACAGGGGTCGCGATGCAGCTTGACCCTGTCGCCCAGGTCATAGCGGATCAGCGGCTGCACGAAATTTGCCAGGTTGGTCAGCAAGGTGGAGTGGGAAAACTCATCTGCGGGCATGGGCTGGCCGCACGCGTCCACCGGCTCCAGAATCACCCAATCTGCATTGACGTGCAGGCAACGCTGGTCGCACTCCCAGGCGATCGACATGAACTCCGAGGCACCATAGCTGTTGCGCACCGCACACCCCAGCGAGAGCTCCAGGCGCCGGCGCACCGCAGCGCTCAGCGTTTCACCACCGGTCCAGACCTCCCTGGGGGAGAAGTGCAAGGCACCGCCAGCTGCCTCATCCGCCAGCAGGGCAGCCACGGTTGGGTAGGTGGCAATCACCGTTGGCGCGAAAGCATTGAGTTCTTCCACCAGTGAGCGTGTGGACTGAAGCAATGAAAAGCTGCGCAGCGACGGTGCCAGCCAGGGCTGCAACTCGCGCAGTCGTTGCATGCTCACAAAACTGGCAAAGTGACCGCTGGTGACGCCCACGAAGGCGATGCGCTCTGCCAACGCCAGCGGATCAAGCCACCGCTGGATGGGCCGCGGGGCGCTGCGCCGCAGCATCTCCAGCGCGTCGTAGACGGCCATCGTCTGGGCGTTTTGAACAAAAATTCCCGGTTGATGGCTGGTACCCGAACTCTCCCAGACCAAGTATTCCCCCAGAAAGGGTTCCCCGATGCGCTCCGGATCAGCTGCAAACGCTTGAAGTTCGTGCAATTTCAGGTGCGGGTCGGTCACCCAGTCATCAAAACGGTCCATCAGTTGGCGTCTGGTCACCACCGGCAGCGCGGCCAGCGGAGCGCCGCGCGGCCGCATTCCCTGCAAATGGTCGCGGTAAAAGCCGGAGTCGCGCATCGTTGCGGCCAGCAGAAGATCCAACCGGGAGTGTTGCCGATCTGTGAGCGCCTGCGCGGTGGCCCGTCCGCATGCCATGACATCCATCGACACGGCACTGAAACGCACGGGATCAAAAATGGTCGTCATGCAATTCCCCTTTGAACGAACATCATAGGCTGGCCCCCACTGCATCCATTGAGAATTATCATTGGCGGCCTCAACTTTAGATGCTCGTTTACCCGACACAATGACCTGCATGAACAACCTCAAAAAGATACCCCAGCAACTCACCGAACGTCGCCTGGCAGATGCCTGGGCCGAACTGCAGAATCACGCCGACCAAGGCAACCCGCTGCAGGCAGACGCCTACCGCCTGGCCTTTGCCGACCCCGAGTTTCTGCTGCGCCGGGAAACCCGTGGCATCCGCTTTCAGCTGGAAATGCTCAAGCCTGACCTGGACCAGGCGGAACAGGGCATTGAGAACACGGTGGTGGTGTTTGGCAGCGCCCGTTTTCGCGCACCGGAGGACGCCAAAAACAACCTGTACGAGGCACAACTCAGCGGCGACGCCAGTGCTCTGGCTACAGCGCAGCGGCTGGTGCGCAATGCCCGCTATTACGACCAGGCGCGCTTGTTTGCCCGGCTTGTGGCGGACTACAGCATGCACCGCCGGCCCGAGGAGCGCCTGTTCATTGTGACTGGTGGCGGCCCCGGCATCATGGAAGCCGCAAACCGTGGCGCGCATGAGATGGGCGCGCCGAGCGTCGGGCTCAACATCGCCCTGCCTCACGAACAAAAGCACAATCCCTATGTCACGCCCAGCCTGAGCTTCAAGTTTCACTACTTTGCGCTGCGCAAAATGCACTTCATGATGCGGGCCAAGGCGCTGGTGGCTTTTCCCGGCGGCTTTGGTACGCTCGATGAGCTGTTTGAAGTCATCACACTGGTGCAGACCCGCAAGGCAAAACCGGTTCCGATCGTGCTGTACGGCACCGAATACTGGAAACGTCTGATCAATATCGACGCCCTGGTCGAAGAAGGCGCCATCTCTGCGGACGACCTCAAGCTATTTCAGTATGCGGATCAACCGGAAGCCGCCTGGGAGGTGATCAGGGATTTTTACGGTTTGTGAGCGGGCGGGCGCAAGCGCCATGCCGAACGGGCGCCCGCCGCCACGCTGGCACCCACCGTCCAAAACACCAGCGACACGCCCATCACGGCACCTGCGCTGCCAAACAGCATCGGCATCAACACGCTGGATGCGTTGATCGCCATCAGGCGAAAGCCCAACGCCTCGCCATGGCGCGCCTCGGGGGTGATCTGGTGCAAGGTGCTCATGATCATCGGCTGCACCGAGCCCAGTGACAGGCCCAGCAAAACAGAGCACAACCCCATCGTCAGGGCGTTGGGCATGAACGGGTAAATCGCAAACAGCAAACCGGTAGCCAGCATGGCTGTGGTCACCACCACCCATTCATGCAGGCGGGCCGCCAGAAGCGGCAAGGCGACCCTGACAGCCGTGGCGGCGAGGGCAAAGCTGCCCAGAATGGCGCCAATGGCCGAGGCGCTCAGGCCCCGCTCGTGTCCCAGCACCGGCACCACAAAGGTGTGCACATCCCAGCAGGACGACAGCAGCCAGTTCACCAGCATCAGCCGGCGCATCATCGGCTCGCGCAGCAAATCCCAGGCGCGACTCTGCCCGTCACCAGGCTTGACCGGCACCGGTGGCAGCTCCAGGGTGTGACGCACCCACAGCCAGGTCATCAACGGCAGACAAGCCAGCACAAAAAATGCCGCCCGAAAACCAGCCAGGTCAATCAGCAAACCGGCCGTCAGCGGCCCGACAAAGTTGGAAAGCGCCGGACCAATCGAGAGCCAGCTGAACATGCGCTTGAGTTCGGTGGTGTTTTGCGCCGAGCGTCCGACGTGGCGCTGCAGGCTGATGGACGCCACCCCGGTGGCGCCACCGGTCATCAGGGCGCTCAGGCACAGCACCTCGAAGATTGGAAACGCCACCGCCAAACCGGCCCCCGCACTGGCAACCAGCACGCAAAAACCCACCGGCCGCTTGAAACCGTTGCGATCCGCGTAACGACCAGCCGGCAATGCCAGAAACACCTGGGTCAAGGCAAACAAGGACAGCAACAAGCCCACCGCCAAGGCGCTGTTCCCCTCGCGCAGCGCCAGCAACGGGGCCGCCATGCGCAACCCCGCCATGCAGGCGTGCAAACTGATGTGGCCGGCAATCAGGCGGGCCAGTGCCACTGAGCCCAGCGGTGCAGCGGCTTGTGTCACGGGTTGGCCGGCCCGTCCGCGCTATCGAAGTCAATGTCGTGCACGATCAGCGCGGCGCTTTGCGTCTCGGACAAGGCCTCGACATTTTTCAGCGCACGGCCCATGGCGCGGCTGCGGGTTTGCGCGCCGTCAATGGTTTTGAGCACGGTCTCGGTTTGGGTCTTGACCCTGGCCAGCACGTCGCCAAACTTGCCGAATTCGGTTTTTACCGCGCCCAGCACCTGCCAGACTTCGCTGGAGCGTTTCTCCAGCGCCAGGGTCCTGAAGCCCATTTGCAGCGAACTCAGCATGGCCAGCAGAGTGGTTGGGCCGGCCAGTGTGACCCGGCAGTCGCGTTGCAAGGTTTCCATCAGACCGGGACGACGCAGCACTTCGGCGTACAGGCCCTCGGTGGGCAAAAACAGGACGGCGAAGTCGGTGGTAAACGGCGGCTCCAGGTATTTTTCAGAAATCGACTTGGCCTCCAGCCGAATGCGCTGCTCCAGAGCGCGGGCGGCCAATTCTGCCCCCACCGCATCGGCGCGGCCCTGGGCGTCAAGCAGGCGCTCGTAGTCTTCGTTCGGAAACTTGGCGTCAATCGGCAACCACAGGGGTGCGCCTGAATCCGACCGGCCCGGCAGCTTGATGGCAAAGTCGACCACGTTTTTGCTGCCAGGACGCGTTGCCACCTGGGCCGCGTACTGGTCAGGCACAAACACCTGCTCCAGCAGCGATGCCAATTGCGCCTCGCCAAAAATACCACGTGTCTTGACGTTGGTGAGCAGGTGCTTGAGATCTCCCACTCCTTGCGCCAGTGTCTGCATTTCGCCCAGGCCCTTGTGCACCTGCTCCAGGCGGTCGGCCACCTGTTTGAAGCTTTCACCCAGACGCGCCTGCAGCGTGCTTTGCAGCTTTTCGTCGACCGTTGCCCGCATTTCATCAAGCTTGGCCGCGTTGCTGGTCTGCAATTGCGCCAGTTGCTTCTCGAGCGTCTCCCGGATCTCGTTCATGCGCCGGGCGTTTGATTCGCTCAAACCAGACAACTGGTTGGTGAGCGTGTCATGCAAGGTCTTTTGCAGCAAGGCCAGTTGTTGACCAAAGGCGTCGATCTGCGTGTTTTGCGTGCGTGTGGCCTCGGCGCCCTGTTGCACCAGGGTCTGCTGAAACGTGGCAAGGGTCAGCGCGAGTTCCTGACGGCTGTCGCGGGAGGCCTCAAGAATGTCCCGGCGCAGCCCGCGCTCCAACTTGTCCGTGCTCTCCTTGACTTGCTGCACCAGCGGCTCGGTGGCGGAGGTGTCGTCCCGGGGTAGCCGCACCAAAACGAAAATCAGGACGACTGTGTTCAGGATGCCCAGCGCCAGCAGGATCCAGCCAAGGAGATCATTCACGATTTATTCATTCCGGTTTGCAAACAATTCATTGCGCCACGCATCAAGCCAACACAAGCTGCGGGTTCAGGGGCGTGAGGGCTTTGCCATGCACCAGATAACCAATCAGGTTGTCAGCAGCGAGTTGCGCCATGGCCAGGCGCGTGGGCAGGGTGGCGCTGGCAATGTGTGGTGTCAGCACCACATTGGGCAGGGTCAATAAGTCGGGATAAACCCGCGGTTCACCCTCGAACACATCAAGCCCGGCGGCAGCAATGGTGCCCTGCTTCAAGGCGACCGCCAGGGCCGCATCGTCCACAATGCCGCCGCGGGCAATGTTGATCAGCGTGGCCGTGGGTTTCATTTGCGCCAGTTCGTCGGCCCCGATGGCGTGGTGAGCCTCGGGGGAATACGGCAGGACCAGAATCAGATGGTCGGATTGCTGCAGCAACTCCTGCTTGCTGACCAAGGTGGCGCCGCAAGCCAACTCGGTGGCGGCATCCAGGCGTGAGCGGTTGTGATAAATCACCTTCATGCCGAAACCGAGCGCACCCCTCCTGGCGATGGCCTGGCCAATGCGCCCCATCCCCAAAATGCCCAGTGTGCTGCCGTGCACGTCGGAGCCGGCGAACATGTCGTAGCGCCAGCTGTTCCATAAACCGGCGCGCAAGAACCGCTCGCTTTCGGCCATGCGCCGGGCCGTGGCCATGATGAGGGCAAAACCAAAATCTGCCGTGGTCTCGGTCAGCACATCAGGGGTGTTGGTGGCCAGCACACCGGCAGCGGTCATGGCTTCGAGGTCGAAGTTGTTGTAACCCACCGCCATGTTGGCGCAAATCCTGAGCTCCGGACAATCTGCCAAAAGCCCGGCATTAATGCGTTCGCTTCCAGTGGTGAACGCACCTTGTTTGCCTTGCAACTGCTCTGTGAGTTGTGCCGGGCTCCAAAGCACATCGTCCTGATTGGAGGTCACTTCAAAATGCTGCTCCAGCAGGGCAAGTGTCTGTGGAAAAACAGCGCGTGCAACCAGAATTTTGGGGTTCATATCGAGACTCCTGACGCAGTTTAAATGCTTGAAACACACTTTTTTTAAAGTACCATTGTCATTCATCTGGGATCCTTTTCGGCCCGGCCGCGCCAACCCAATCCCCTCTATTTTTGTCGATTTGGCGTGCCGTTTTAACCGCTTCAATTCAACTCAAGACCTGTCTACAATCGCCCAAACTTAAATTCTCAGAACGCCACTTCCGTGATTCGCTCATTCAGCCTGTTCGTTTTTTTATACATCTTCTGGCTCCTGTTGTCAGGTCTTTACACGCCATTTTTAACACTGTCGGGCGTGGGTTGTGCATTGGCCGTGACCTGGTTTGCGCGACGCATGCACGTGGTTGACGCTGAGGGCCACCCGATCCAATTGGGGCTGCATGCCCTGGTCTACTGGGTTTGGCTTTTCAAGGAGATCATCAAATCCGGCTGGTACGTCAGCAAAATCATTTTGCATCCCAGGATGCCCATCAGTCCGACATTGGTGCGCTTCAAACCCACCCAACGAACACAGGTCGGGCTGGTGTTGCATGGCAACTCCATCTCACTCACCCCCGCCACCATCACCATTGAAGCCAATGCCCAGGAGTTCTTTGTGCACGGCTTGACCCGCGAGTCTGCGCATGCGGTGGTGGACAGCGAAATGGACCGGCGTGTCACGGCCTGCGAGGGCAAAGGCTGATGTTCGCGGCCGCTGCCCTCGCGCTGCTGGTCTCCCTGGCCCTGGCTCTGACGCGCGCTGCTTTGGGACCAACGGTTTTTGACCGGGCGCAGGCGGCCAACACCATTGGCACGTTGGCCATGTTGCTGCTGGCTGTCATGGGGTTTCTGAATGGTCGCCCCGAGTTTCTGGATCTGGCGATCGTGTACGGCCTGCTGAACGTGATCGGTACGATTGCCGTGCTCAAGTATTTCCAACGCGGTGATTTGGGGGATCCGGGTGATGACCCAAATGAATCAACGGCAGAAGAGAAGCCCTCCGCATGAGCATACTCATTACTTCAGCGAGTTGGTTGTTCCTGGTGCTCGGTGGTGTTTTTTGCATCGTGGGTGCCATCGGCTTGGTGCGTATGCCTGATTTTTATACCCGGATGCATGCCGCCAGCGTGATCGAAACACTCGGCGCCGGGCTGATATTGCTGGGGCTGATGCTGCAGGCAGGGCTCACCCTGGTGACCGTCAAACTGCTCATGGTGGGCTTGTTGATTCTGTTTGTCAGCCCGACAGCCACGCATGCGTTGGCGCGTGCCGCCATGGTCCGGGGGCTCAAGCCCTTGCTGGCACCCGAGGAGAAAATACCATCGAAGCCTTGATCATTAACGTGCTGATGGTCATGATGGCGGTGAGCGTGCTGGTCATCATCCGCAGCCGCAACCTGTTTGCTGTGATCCTGCTCAGCGGCATTTACAGCTTCCTGATGGCCACTGTGCTGGTGGCCATGGACGCGGTTGACGTGGCCATGACCGAAGCGGCGGTGGGTGCGGGTATCTCGACTGTTCTTTTGCTGGCCGCGCTCTACCTGGGTAAAAGCGAAGAGGCTCACCCGCCCAGCAAGCCATTTCTGCCACTTTTGGTTTCAATGTCTGTGGGTGGCATGCTGGTGTACGGCACCCTTGGCCTGCCTGACTTTTCGGATCCCAAGGCACCCATCCATGTGCATGTTGCGCCACGATACCTGAATGAGATGAAGCAAGAGGTCGATGTGCCCAACGCCGTCACCGCCGTATTGGCCAGCTACCGTGGTTTTGACACGTTGGGTGAAACCGTGGTGGTCTTCACCGCCGGCGCCGGAGTGGTTGCCCTGTTGCGACGCCGCCGAAAGGGGCGCAAGCCGTGAAAAACGACCTGATTCTGCGGGTCATCGCCAAGCTGCTGATCCCGTTTATTTTGCTGTTTGCCCTGTATGTGCAGTTTCACGGCGACTTTGGTCCGGGTGGCGGCTTCCAGGCGGGCGTGATCCTGGCGGCCGCCGTTATTTTTTATGCCCTCATTTATGGTTTGGCCGATGCCCGCAAGGTGGTGCCTGAACCTCTGGTGGAATCCATGATGGCGATTGGTGTGCTGATTTACGCTGGAGTCGGTGTGGCGGGTTTGCTGCTGGGAGGCAATTTTCTTGACTACTTTGTGCTCGACCCCAACCCGGTGCTTGGCCAGCATCGTGGCATTTTCTGGGTCGAGGTGGGAGTCGCCACCACGGTATCAGGCGTGATGCTCAAGATCTTTTACATGTTTGCTGACCGCGGCAAGGCGGACGAAGAATGAGCGGCGTCAGCACTCCAGCGGCATTGGGCAGCCACTTCACCTATTTCATCACCATCTTTCTGATGGTCGCGGGCTTGTTCATCGTCATCTCGCGCACCAATCTGATCAAAAAGCTGGTCGGCCTCGGCATTTTTCAAACGTCGGTTTATCTGCTTTACATCGGGCCGGGCAAATTGATTGGCGGCACCGCCCCCATCCTGAGCGACGCGTTCACGGTCTATTCAAACCCTCTGCCGCATGTTCTGATTCTGACGGCCATTGTGGTGGGGGTGGCAATCCTGGCTTTGGGACTGGCCCTGGTGGTGCGCATTCGCGAGGCCTACGGCACCATCGAGGAAGATGACATCCTGGCCCAGGAAGCCCAGTCAGAAGGCGACGGTAACGCACCATGAGTTTGGCCCAGCACCTGCCTGCATTGCAAGTTGTTGTCCCGCTGATCGCAGCGCCACTCACGGTGCTGCTGCGCCAGCGCAGTGTGGCTTTTGCCGTGGCGCTGGTGGCAAGCTGGATTGCTTTTGCGATCTCGATCCTGTTGTGGTTGCAGGTAGCCAGCGGCGGCACCATCAGCTACGCCATTGGCAGCTGGCCTGCGCCCTGGGGTATCGAATACCGGGTTGATCGCTTGAGTTCTTTCTTGCTGGTGCTGGTGTCCGGCATTGCCGCCCTGGTGCTGCCTTTCAGTCGCTCCAGCATCGAAGCCGAAGTGCCGCCGCAGCAGCACTATCTTTTTTACACCATGTTTGTGTTGTGTCTGGCCGGACTGCTTGGCATTGCAATCACCGGGGATGCGTTTAATATTTTCGTTTTCATTGAAGTCTCCTCGCTCTCGGCTTATGTGCTGATTGCGCTCGGACGCGATCGCCGGGCGCTGTTTGCCGCTTACCAGTACCTGATCATGGGCTCCATCGGTGCCACCTTTCTGGTGGTCGGGATCGGTTTGCTCTACCTCATGACAGGCACCCTGAACCTGGCTGACATGGGGCAGCGTCTTGCCTCGGTGCAGGGCACACGGCCGGTCTTGGCAGCGCTGGCCTTCATTACCGTGGGTATATCGCTCAAGCTTGCGCTGTTCCCGCTCCACCAGTGGTTGCCAAACGCCTACGCTTACGCCCCTTCGGCAGTGTCGGCATTTTTGGCTGCCACGGCCACCAAGGTGGCGGTGTACGTGTTGCTGCGCTTCTATTTCTCGGTGTTTGGCGAATCAGCGGTATTTGCCAAACTGCCAATGCAGGAAATGATGTTGCTGCTGGCGCTGGCCGGCATGTTTGCGGCCTCCACCATTGCCATTTTTCAAACTGACCTGAGGCGTTTGTTTGCCTATTCGAGCGTGGCACAGATTGGCTACATCATTCTTGGCCTGTCATTCAACTCGGTCAACGGACTGACCGCCAGCATCGTGCACCTGTTCAACCATGGCGTGACCAAGGGCGCCATCTTCATGCTGCTCGGGTGCGTTGCGCTCGGCGTGGGTGGCACCAGCCTGGCACGGGTGCAGGGTCTGGGCAAACGCATGCCGCTGGCCAGCTTCGGCATCGTGATTGGCGGGCTATCGTTAATGGGCGTGCCGGGCACGGCCGGTTTTATCAGCAAGTGGTATTTGCTGTTGGCGGCACTGGAAAAAGGCCAATGGTGGCTGGTGTTCATGATTGTGCTGTCATCCCTGCTGGCCGCTGTTTACGTCTGGCGCTTTGTCGAAGCGGCGTACCTGCGTGAGCCGCGCCAGGACGCAGCCAATGTCACTGCAACACCCTGGTTGATGTCTGTTCCCACTGCTGTCATGGTGCTTGCCATTGTGTATTTCGGACTTGACACTTCATTCACCCTTGGCACTGCCACTGAGGCTGCTGCGGCACTGCTCAGGGGGACACGCTGATGCTGACACCCGAACAAGCCATTCTGGCGTCCATGGCGCTGCCTTCGGTCGGCGCGTTGTTGATCTCATTGGCAGGGCGCAGCCCCAATCTGCGTGAAGCCGTCACCCTGCTGACATCCACCCTGCTGCTGGCGGTGGTGTTGACGTTGCTGCCGCTGGTCATGGCTGGCGCGCGCCCCAGTCTGGTCCTGTTCAGCTTGCTGCCGGGCCTGGACATTGCCTTTCAGGTCGAGCCGCTCGGCATGCTGTTTGCACTCATTGCATCAGGCCTGTGGATTGTCAATTCACTTTACTCGATCGGTTACATGCGTGGCAACAAGGAAGCCAACCAGACACGATTTTTTGTCTGCTTTGCGCTTTCCCTGGCTGCCACGATGGGCATTGCCTTCTCCGGCAACCTGCTCACCCTGTTCGTCTTCTATGAGGTGCTGACACTCAGCACCTACCCCCTGGTCACCCACGCCGGAACTGAAAAAGCGCGCGACGGCGGACGGGTTTACCTTGGTCTGCTGTTGGGCACATCCACCGTTTTCCTGCTGCCGGCCCTGGTGTTCATTTGGTATATCGCGGGGACCACCGACTTCACGGTGGGCGGCATACTGGCCGACAAGCTCAAACCCGGCGAATTGGCGCTGCTGCTGGGTTTGTGCGTATTTGGCATTGGCAAGGCGGCGCTCATGCCGTTTCACCGCTGGCTGCCGGCCGCCATGGTGGCACCCACGCCAGTGTCGGCACTGCTGCATGCAGTGGCCGTGGTCAAGGCTGGTGTTTTCAGCGTGGTCAAGGTGGTGGTCTACGTCTTTGGCGTTGACACCCTGGCCACCGCTGGCGCCACAAATTGGCTGGTGGTCGTGGCCGGTTTCAGCATCATTGCAGCCTCTGGGGTGGCACTGACCGCTGACAACCTGAAACGTCGGCTCGCCTACTCCACGGTCAGCCAACTGTCTTACGTCACGATGGCTGCCGCCCTGCTGGCGCCCTTGTCCCTGGTGGGAGCTGTGTTGCATATTGCAGCCCACGCCGTTGGCAAGATCACGCTGTTCTTTGCCGCTGGCGCCATTTACACTGCGGCCCACAAAACCGAGGTCAGCCAGCTTGACGGCATTGGCCGGCGCATGCCCTGGACCATGGGTGCCTTTGCCATTGCCGCGCTGTCGATGATCGGCCTGCCGCCGGCCGTCGGCTTTATTTCCAAGTGGTACATGTTGTCGGGAGCCATGGCCAGCCAGCACTGGCTGGCGGTCTCTGTCATCGTGTTGAGCACACTGCTCAATGCCGGTTATTTTCTGCCCATTGTTTACCGGGCATTCTTTGTTGCAGCGCCCGCCGATCCGCACGGCCATCCACACGGTGAAGCACCCTTACCCATGGTGATCGCCCTGACCGCAACCGCGGCTGCCACGGTGCTGTTGTTTTTCTTTCCTGACGTGCCCCTGGCGCTGGCCCGTCAAATGATCAACCCGTGAGGATGAACCCAATGGAAGAAAAAACCCACTGGCTCGATCAGCCCCGCAACATCAAGCTGCTGTGGCGCGGTTTTCTGCTTGTGCTCGTGCTCACGGTGCTGGCTGAGTTGGTGGTGCCTTTGCACCCCCATTTTGAAATCGACGCCATTTTTGGTTTCAACGCCTGGTTTGGCCTGCTGATGTGCGCTTTTTGGGTGGTTGTTGCCTTGGGTTTGGCGCAGGTGCTGAAACGACCCGAGTCCTATTACGGCAAAGACAATGACTGAGGTTTTGTTTCATCCCGGGCTGGTGCTCATTGTTGGCGCCCTGCTGCTGCCTTTTTTGCGCGGTACGGCTCGTTCGGTTGCGATTGTGGCTTTGCCGCTGCTCGTGCTGGCGCTGGTGTGGCAGGTGCCCGACGGACCTGCCTGGCAACTGCGTTTTCTGGATTACACCCTCACACCGCTACAGGGCGACAAACTGTCGCGCCTGTTTGCGACCATCTTCGCGCTGATGGCCACTGGCGGTGGCCTGTTTGCCATAACGCAAAAAAGCCGAGTCGAGGTGCCCGCAGCCTTTGTCTATGCCGGTTCGGCCATTGGCGTGGCCCTGGCTGGAGATCTGGTCACGGTCTTTGTGTTCTGGGAACTGATGGCGGTCGGCTCAACCCTGGTACTGTGGAGCCAGGGCACCGAAGCAGCTTACCGCGCGGCCAGGCGCTACCTGATGATTCATCTGCTGGGCGGCGTGGTGCTGTTTGCCGGTGTCACCGGCCAAATCGTCAACACCGGTGATGTAACCTTCGCGCGTTTGGGGCTTGATTCGCCCGCCCACTGGCTGATTCTGATCGGATTCCTGATCAACGTTGCGGCACCGCCGCTGTCGGCTTGGCTGCCGGATGCTTACCCCGAGGCATCCTGGAGCGGGACTGTGTTCCTGTCGGCGTTCACCACCAAAACGGCGGTCTATGTGCTGATTCGTGGTTTTCCAGGCACCGAATTGCTCATCTGGCTTGGCCTGTTCATGGCCTTTTACGGCATCATTTACGGCTTGCTGGAAAACGACATACGCCGCATCCTGGCCTACACCATCGTCAACCAGGGTGGCCTGATGATGGTCGGCGTTGGCCTTGGCACCGAGATGTCGCTCAATGGCGCGACCGCGCAGGCCTTTGCCGGCGTCATTTACGTGGCGCTGTTGCTGATGTCGGCTGGCTCGGTCATGCAAATGACCGGCAAACGCAAGTGCACCGAGTTGGGCGGTCTGGTGCGCACCATGCCCTTGACGGCAGTCTGTGGCACGGTCGGTGCGCTGGCCGTTTCAGCTTTTCCGTTTACCTCCGGTTTCATCTCGAAGTCGATGGTCTCGCAGGCCGCACTTGATGGCCATCTGCTGTGGGTCTGGCTGTTGCTCACCGCTGCTTCAGCGGGCGCATTTTTGCACGCCGGCCTTAAGTTTCCCTGGTTTGTGTTCTTCCACAAGGACTCGGGGCTGCGCCCCGCCGAACCACCGCTGAGCATGCGCTGGGCCATGGTCATCTTTTCGTTTCTTTGCATCGCGCTGGGCGTCTGGCCTGAGCCGCTGTATGCACTGCTGCCCTACCACGTCAGTTACGTGCCCTATACCGGGGCGCATGTGGTGACACAACTGCAGTTGCTACTGTTCTCTGGTCTGGCCTTCTTTGTGCTGCTGCCTTACCTGAAACGCACGCTGACCATCACACTCGATACGGATTGGATGTGGCGCTTTGTGCTGCCGGCGCTGCTGCACAAGGTGGGGATGCCGTTAATGAAAGCCTGGAACCTGCTGGTCCATGCGGCCTACGTGCTGATCACCGAGTCCATGGCTCTGGTGCTCTACCAGCATCGCCAGGACGGGCGGTTTGCGCGAACCTGGTCCACCCGAAGCATGGCCATGTGGGTGCTGGTCCTGCTGCTTGGTTTTCTCATCCTGTACTACGTCTGAGTCTGACGCGAATTTTTTCGGCACAGCCCAAGGTGAAGAGGCATCAGCTTGAGTAGTCAACCTCAGCGCGCCGATGCTGGGCGCACTATAAAAAAAAGCCACCCGAAGGTGGCTTTTCAAGAAAAATTGCGAGGCAATTATTTCTTGACTTATTTAGAAGCGGCAGAAGCTGCGGGAGCAGCAGCGTCGGAGGCAGCGGGAGCAGCAGGTGCAGCTTCAACAGCAGGTGCTGGTGCAGCCACAGGAGCCGGTGCAGGCGCAGGAGCTTCTTCTTTTTTGCCACAGGCAGAGAGAGCAGCAGCAGCAGCGATCACAGCGATCAGAACGAGAGATTTATTCATATGTAATACCTGATAAAAAAGACAATTTCCGGAAATTGATTCGTGGAGCCCCACAAAACCAGGCCGGTTAACTGAATGTTGAACCGGCTTGGGGGCAAATTATAGTTTTAAACTACTGGTTTTTACGCTTGACCGAAAACTCAAAATATGTTTGCAACAATCTATTGGATTCATCATTTGCCTCAATTTTGAGCATCCAGCCACCCTGCCGCGCACCATGCCGCTAACAAAACAAGCGCTTGCACACTGAGCTTTGCCACATCCCTGCCGGTCAAATAGCGGCTGTTGGCCAAAGCACGCATCAAGGTGGCGTCCCGACCTGAAGCGCTGAAACTTTCGCCATTGATGAAAATATGGTGGGGATCAAACATCATTTTGGTACGTCGGTCCAGACGAACCCCCCGCGCTTTCATCGCCTGCGTGTCGTCAGCCGACCCGACACGCGCTTCAAACCAGACATTAGGCTTGGGCTCGGTCATGTATTCACCCAGCCCGCGAGCCAGGGCCAGACTGTCTTGCAGGGCATCCTGCAGTGCGTTCTGGGCAAACTCCATCATCGTGGCCGGTATTTCAGCCGGTTGATTCACGGCAGGCTGATTTGGGTCCCGGTACAAACCCACGCCCACAACCTCTTCGGCATCTTCAGCCAGGCGTTGCAACAATTCCCGCGCCAGTTCGCCCCGGTTGGGAATGCGAAAGCCAATGGAATAGGTCATACATTCGCCCACAGCAATGCCATCATGGGCATAACGCGGGGGCAAATACAGCAGGTCGCCCGGCTCCAGCAGGTATTCCACCTCCGGCTCAAAATTGGCCAGAATCTTCAGAGGCACATCGGGCTGCAGGCTGAGGTCCTTCTGACGTCCGATGCGCCAGCGTCTTTGGCCCTGCGCCTGCAGCAAAAACACGTCGTAGCTGTCATAGTGCGGCCCCACGCCGCCACCATCGGTGGCAAAACTGATCATCAGGTCATCCAACCGGGCATCAGGTACAAACCGGAACTGGTTCATCAGGTCATGCACCCGGTCATGGTGCAAATCGACACCCTGCACAAGAATGGTCCAGCCCGCCTGTTTCAGCGGCGGCAAGGCGCGGCGCTGAAACGGTCCGTGCTTGAAACGCCACCCCGGTTTGCTGCCCGGCTCCTGGATGACCATGCGGGTCTGGGCGTCCTCATTGGCTGCCAGTTCAAACAGTTGCGCGCGGTCCAGCAGGGGCTTGAAGCCGGGAATCGCTTGTCTGACCAGCAGTGGCTTCTTTTGCCAATAGCGCTTCATGAACAATTGGGGGCTGATGCCGCCTAATAAAGGCAGCGCTTGGGTGACATCCATGGGGTTCTCCGTTGGGGTTTTTGTCTGCGACAATTCTCGTATGGAAATCACACAACAATGCGTCGTCGCTTTAAGCTGGACACTCAAAGACTCTTTGGGTGAAGAACTGGACGTGCTCGATGAGCCCGTGGAATTTTTGGTCGGGGGCGGTGACTTGTTTGAAGTCATTGAGGCCGCGCTGCAAGGCCACACGGTTGGCGCCACGGTCAACCTGCACATCGAACCCGAGCAGGGCTTTGGCGAGTTCAATGACCAGTTGATCTTTCTGGAACGTCGCGAACTCTTTCCACCCGAACTGGAGGAGGGTCTGACCTTCGAGGGAGCCGCCCTGCCCGCTGGCTGTACCCCGGACATGCCCAAGGATGTGCTCTACACCGTGACTGACATTTACCCCGAGCATGTGGTGCTGGACGGCAACCATCCGCTCGCTGGCATTGCGCTGCATCTGACGTTGCAGGTGCGCGGTGTGCGCGAAGCCACGGAAGCTGAAATTGGATGTGGCAGCGCAGGCACCGGTTTTTTCAAGATCACCCCCATGCACAATCTGGCACCGGGCAGCAGTTCTCTGCATTAACGGGAGCGGCACAAATCGTTGTCAGACGGCGTCAAGCCTTGCCGGTTGAGCCGTAGCCACCTTCACCGCGCACGCTGGCTGGAAACTCGGTCACCACATTGAACTGGACCTGAACCACCGGCACGATGACCAGTTGGGCAATGCGCTCCATGGGTTCAATGGTGAATGCGACGTCGCTGCGGTTCCATGCGCTCACCATCAGCTGACCCTGGTAATCACTGTCGATCAAACCCACCAGATTGCCCAACACGATGCCGTGCTTGTGACCCAGACCGGAGCGCGGCAGGATCATGGCGGCAAACCCGGGGTCCTGCAAATAAATCGCAATGCCGGTGGGCACCAGATGCCAGGCATTGGCAGTCAACGTCAGCGGAGCGTCAAGACAGGCGCGCAAATCCAGACCGGCACTGCCGGGTGTCGCATAGGCGGGCAATAGCTCTGCCATGCGCGGATCAACCACTTTCACATCAATTTTCATCATTGACTTCTCCCGCACCAATCCGATGGGCAACTTCCGCCATTAATTTGCGAGCAAGCGACAGCTTGGAGTCGCGTGACAACTCACGCGCCCCGTTTTCATCCACCAACAGCAGCGCATTGTCATCTTGCCCAAAAGTGTCCGGGCCGATGTTCCCCACCAGCAGCGGCACGCCCTTGCGCGCCCGCTTGGCTTGCGCGTTGGCCATCAGATCGTGACTTTCTGCGGCAAACCCGACACAGAAAAGCGCGCGGCTCCTGCCCCGCTCCGACTGGGCCAGGGTCGCCAGAATGTCCGGATTTTCAACAAACTGCAATTCTGGCGGTTGGCCGCTGCCGTCTTTCTTGATTTTTGATTCCGAGGTGCTGGCGGGCCGCCAGTCTGCCACCGCCGACGCTGCAATGAAGATGGATGCAGTCGGCTCATGCTGTTTCACAGCCGTCAGCATGTCCAGTGCAGATTTCACATCGATCCGGTTGACGCCGCGCGGCGTTGGCAAACTGACAGGTCCGGCCACCAACGTCACGGTGGCGCCGGCTTCGCGGGCGGCACGGGCAATGGCAAAACCCATCTTGCCACTCGACAGATTGGTGATGCCACGCACCGGGTCAATGGCTTCATAAGTTGGACCGGCAGTGATCAGAACCTGTTGACCGGCCAACACTTTGGGTTGGAAAAAGGAGATCAGTTCGTCCAGAAGTTCCATTGGCTCGAGCATGCGGCCGTCGCCGGTTTCACCACACGCCTGATCGCCGTGGCCCACACCCAGCACAACAGCGCCATCGGCCTGCACCTGCACCACATTGCGCTGGGTCGCCGGGTGTAGCCACATTTCCCGGTTCATGGCCGGCGCAATCAGCAAGGGCACCCGGTCTGCCGGGCGGGCCAGGCACATCAAAGTGAGCAGATCGTCAGCCTGTCCCTGCGCCAGCTTGGCAATAAAGTCGGCGCTGGCGGGCGCAACCAGGCAGACATCGGCTTCCCTGGTGAGGTTGATATGCGCCATGTTGTTGGCCGCACGCGGGTCCCATTGCGAGCCATACACCGCGCGCTGGCTCAAGGCCTGCATGGTGACGGGTGTCATGAACTGCTCTGCCGCTTGCGTCATGACCACCTGAACCGTGGCGCCAGCCTTGAGCAACAAACGGCACAGTTCGGCCGCCTTGTAGCAGGCAATGCCGCCCGAGAGACCCAAAACAATGTGTTTTTCAGCTAAATCTTTCATGCGTCGCAATGTAACAGACCACACAGAAGGCATGGAGGTGGACTCTATAATCTGTCTTTACCAGCTTCCCGAGCTCATAACTCACTCTGACATGACCAAATTTGTCTTCGTCACCGGCGGTGTAGTGTCTTCCCTGGGCAAGGGAATTGCCTCCGCCTCACTTGCTGCGATCCTGGAATCGCGCGGCCTCAAAGTCACCTTGATCAAGCTTGATCCCTATCTGAATGTGGACCCGGGCACCATGTCGCCGTTTCAGCATGGTGAGGTGTTTGTAACGGACGATGGTGCTGAAACCGATCTGGATCTGGGTCACTACGAGCGTTTTATCGAAACGCGCATGAAGAAGACCAATAACTTCACCACGGGTCAAATTTACAAAAGTGTGCTCGAAAAAGAGCGTCGGGGTGATTACCTCGGCAAAACGGTGCAGGTGATTCCGCATGTCACCAATGAAATTCAGGACTTCATCAAGCGCGGCGCCGGTTTTGGCACCCCTGAGGGAGTCGATGTGGCCATTGTCGAAATTGGCGGTACCGTGGGCGACATTGAGTCGCTGCCCTTTCTCGAGGCGGTGCGCCAGCTCAGCCTGCAACTGGGCCCCAACAACAGTGCGTTTGTCCATTTGAGCTATGTGCCCTGGATTGCCGCGGCGGGTGAGCTCAAGACCAAACCGACCCAACATACCGCCAAGCAACTGCGAGAGATCGGCATTCAGGCCGACGCGCTGCTGTGCCGTGCCGATCGCCCGATCCCCGAGGAAGAGCGCCAAAAGATTTCATTGTTTTCCAACGTGCCGATTTGGGGAGTGATCTCGATGTGGGACGTGGACACCATTTACAAGGTGCCGCGCATGTTGCATGAGCAGGGGCTGGACGGCCTGATCTGCGACAAGTTGCGCCTGAACACGCCGCCCGCCAGCCTCAAGCGCTGGGATGATCTGGTGTATGAAACCGCCCACCCACAGGGCGACGTCAATATCGTCATGGTTGGCAAATACGTGGAGTTGAGCGACAGCTACAAGTCGCTGAACGAAGCGCTGCGCCATGCCGGCATGAAGAACCATGTGCGCATCAAAATTGACTACATCGACTCGGAAACCATCACCCCCGACAACGTGGCCCGCCTGGCCAAGTTCGATGCGATTCTGGTGCCGGGTGGCTTCGGTGTGCGCGGCGTGGAAGGCAAGATATGCGCGGCCCGCTTTGCGCGCGAGAACAAGGTGCCCTATCTGGGTATTTGTCTGGGCATGCAGGTTGCCACCATCGAGTTCGCGCGCCATGTGGCCGGCCTCACCGAAGCCAACAGCACGGAGTTCAATCCAACGACGCCACAACCGGTCATTGCCCTGATCACTGAATGGAAAGACGAAGACGGCAGTATCAAGAAACGCAACGAAGATTCCGACCTTGGCGGCACCATGCGCCTTGGCGCGCAAAGCTCAGATGTGACCAAGGGCACGCTGGCGCACAAGATCTACGGTGATGTGGTCACCGAGCGCCATCGTCATCGCTACGAGGCCAACGTGAATTACCTCGACACGCTGCGCCAGGCCGGTCTGGTGATCTCCGCCTTGACACAGCGCGAACACCTGACCGAAATTGTGGAACTGCCGCAAGACGTGCATCCCTGGTTTGTGGGCGTCCAGTTTCACCCCGAATTCAAGTCGACGCCGTGGAACGGCCACCCCCTCTTCAACGCCTTCGTCCGGGCGGCGCTCGACCATCAATGCATCGCCACCACCCTGAAGGCGGTGGCCTGATGAAGCTGTGTGGTTTTGACGTCGGCTTGCAGCAGCCGTTTTTTCTGATTGCCGGTCCCTGCGTGATTGAGTCCGAGCAATTGCAGATGGACACGGCTGGCACGCTCAAGGAAATCACACAAGAGTTGGGCATCCCGTTTATTTTCAAGAGCAGCTTCGACAAGGCCAATCGCTCCAGTGGCGGCACATTCCGCGGCCCCGGCATCGACAAAGGTCTGGAGATTCTGGCCAAGGTCAAGCGCGAATTGGGTTTGGCCGTGCTAACCGACATTCACTCGGAAGACCAGATCGCGCAAGTGGTGGCCGTGGTGGACGTTCTGCAAACCCCGGCCTTTTTGTGCCGCCAAACCGACTTCATACGCGCGGTGGCGCAGTCTGGCAAGCCCGTCAACATCAAAAAAGGGCAATTTCTGGCTCCCGGTGACATGAAAAATGTGATCGACAAAGCGCGCGCTGCTGCCCGCGAAAAAGGCCTGCCTGAAGACAACTTCATGGCCTGCGAACGCGGTGTCAGCTTTGGCTACAACAACCTGGTGAGCGACATGCGCTCGCTGGCCATCATGCGCGAAACCGGTGCGCCGGTGGTGTTCGATGCCACCCACTCGGTGCAATTACCCGGCGGCCAAGGCACCAGCAGCGGCGGCCAGCGTGAGATGGTGCCGGTGCTGGCGCGCGCGGCGGTGGCAGTGGGCGTGGCCGGACTCTTCATGGAAACGCACCCTGATCCAGCCAAAGCCCTCAGTGACGGCCCCAACGCCGTGCCGCTCAAACACATGCGAGCCCTGCTTGAAACCCTGCTGGCGCTGGACCGGGTGACCAAGCGGCATGGATTTCTAGAGAACCATTTTGCCGCCTGACCCATTTGCTAAAGTTTTATTTACTTTCAATTTTTTAAAGAAAGAACCCCATGAGTGCAATCGTTGACATTGTTGGTCGTGAAATTCTGGACTCCCGTGGCAACCCCACGGTTGAGTGCGATGTGTTGCTGGAGTCGGGCACCATGGGCCGCGCCGCGGTGCCGTCGGGTGCCTCCACCGGCAGCCGAGAGGCGATTGAGTTGCGTGATGGCGACAAGTCCCGCTACCTCGGCAAGGGTGTTCTGAAAGCGGTCGAGTACATCAACACAGAAATTTCCGAGGCCGTGCTGGGCCTGGATGCTTCCGAGCAAGGGTTTCTGGACAAGACTCTGATCGACCTGGATGGCACCGAAAACAAGAGCCGCCTGGGTGCCAATGCCATGCTGGCCGTCTCCATGGCCGTGGCCCGCGCCGCCGCCGAAGAATCCGGCTTGCCGCTGTATCGCTACTTTGGCGGCATGGGCGGCATGCAATTGCCAGTGCCGATGATGAACGTCATCAACGGTGGCGCGCATGCCAACAACAGCCTTGATTTGCAGGAATTCATGATTATCCCGCTGGGCGCTCCCAGTTTCCGCGAAGCCCTGCGTTACGGCGCTGAAGTGTTCCATGCCTTGAAGAAAATCATCGACGAAAAAGGCATGAGTACCGCCGTTGGTGACGAGGGTGGTTTTACGCCCAGCGTGGAAAACCATGAAGCCGCCATCCAGTTGATTTTGCAGGCAATCGACAAAGCCGGCTACACCGCAGGTGAGCAGATTGCCATCGGCCTGGATTGCGCCGCCAGCGAGTTTTACAAAGATGGCCATTACCACCTTCAGGGCGAAGGTCTGGTGTTGACTGCCGAAGCCTGGACCGACATGCTGGCCACCTGGGTGGACAAATACCCGATCATCAGCATCGAAGACGGCATGGCCGAGGGTGATTGGGACGGCTGGAAAGTCCTGACCGACCGTCTGGGCAAGCAGGTGCAAATTGTGGGTGACGACCTGTTTGTCACCAACACCAAGATTTTCAAGGAAGGCATCGACAAAGGCATCGCCAATTCGATCCTGATCAAGATCAACCAGATTGGCACCCTGACCGAGACCTTTGCCTGCATCGAGATGGCGAAAAAGGCGGGTTACACCGCAGTCATCAGTCACCGCTCGGGTGAAACAGAAGACTCCACCATTGCCGACATTGCTGTGGGCACCAACGCCGGACAAATCAAAACCGGGTCGCTCAGCCGCTCCGATCGCATGGCCAAATACAACCAGTTGCTGCGCATTGAAGAAGATCTGGGTGAAATCGCCAGCTACCCTGGGCGCGCTGCCTTCTACAACCTTCGCTGAGGTCTGCCATGGGCTCACGCTCGGTGATGCTCCTCCTGATTGCCCTGCTCGTGGTTTTGCACGCGCAGTTGTGGCTGGGGCGTGGCAGCATATCGAACGTGGCTCAGCTACAGGCACAACTCAAGATGCAAGCCGAGCTTAACCAGCAAGCAGTGCTGGCCAACCAGCAACTTGCCGCCGAAGTTCGGGATTTGAAAGAAGGTCTGGAAATGATTGAAGAGAAGGCGCGCCTGGAGCTGGGCATGATCAAGGCAAATGAAATTTTTGTCCAAATCGCACGGCCCTGAACGCATCTTTTTTTCACACGGTTCTTGCCACCAGCGGCGTTGGCGACACTACAATCAATTTGCCTGCCGTGTATGCCGGGTTTTATATTTCCTTGAACCAATGCTCTTAGAGCTCGGGCTTGGAACATTGTCTTGTCAGCGTGATCGTCTCGCGTTAGATGAACCCAAGACATCGACTGACCTCGCCCACCTGAACCCCGGTTCAGGATGAGGATCCGGTGACATGCGCAGGCACCCTACCCACTTCCTGCCAGATGCAGTTTGAACCCCTGTTAATTATTGAACTGGCAACACTCGGCTTGTGCACGGGTTTTCTGGCCGGACTGCTGGGCATTGGCGGCGGCATGGTCATGGTGCCTTTCATGACCATCATCCTGACCAACCGCGGTGTGGCCCCTGAACTGATCATCAAAATGGCCATCGCCACCTCCATGGCGACCATTGTTTTCACTTCCATCTCCAGTGTGCGGGCACACCACAAACGAGGCGCCGTGCGCTGGGACCTGGTCAAAAAGTTAACCCCAGGGATCGTCCTGGGTGGCATGATTGCCAGCATGGGTGTCTTTGCCCTGCTCAAAGGGTCCTCACTGGCCGTTTTCTTTGCGCTGTTTGTCGGCTTTTCAGCCACGCAAATGTTTTTGGATAAAAAACCGCCGCCAAGTCGGGAAATTCCTGGCAGCCTCGGTTTGCTCGGTGCCGGCTCGGTGATTGGTTTTTTGTCGGGTCTGGTGGGGGCTGGTGGCGGTTTTATCAGCGTGCCGTTCATGACCTGGGTGAACGTATCGATCCACAACGCTGTGGCGACCTCTGCCGCGCTCGGTTTTCCGATCGCCCTTGCCAGCGCGACAGGTTATATTTTGAGCGGCTTGACGCTTGAGCACCTGCCACCCTACTCTCTGGGCTACATCTGGTTGCCAGGCTTGCTCGTCATTGCGAGCTGTAGCGTTTTAACGGCGCCACTCGGGGCAAAGGCTGCGCACAAACTTCCCGTGAAACGCCTGAAACGTGTGTTCGCCAGCATTTTGTATCTCTTGGCCGCTTACATGCTGTACAAGGGCTGGCTGACTTCGTAGCAAAAAAAACCGCCCGTGTTGCCACTGGCGGTTTTTTTGGACTGACCGGTATCAGGCTGTTTCGCCGTACACCGAAACGGTAATTTCAACCACCACATCAGTGTGCAGTGCAACACTGACCGTGCTGTCACTGACCGTCTTGATCGGGCCATTGGGCATGCGAACCTGAGACTTGGCCACAGCAAAGCCTGCTTTGGTCAGTTCTTCGGCGATGTCAGCATTGGTCACGGAGCCAAACAAGCGGCCATCCACGCCGGCTTTTTGCGTCAACTTGCAGGCGTGACCGGCAAGCTTCTCACCGATCGCCTGGCATTCGGCCAGTTTGGCGGCTGCCGCTTTTTCGAGTTCAGCACGGCGTGCTTCGAACTCTTGCTTGGCAGATGCCGTGGCGCGGCGAGCGCGACCTGACGGAATCAGAAAATTGCGGGCATAACCGTCCTTGACACGAACGATCTCACCCAGGGTACCAAGGTTCACCACCTTGTCGAGCAGAATGATTTGCATGGTTGTGGTCCTTAGATCTTGTGCTGGTCGCTGTAAGGCAGCATCGCCAAAAAGCGTGCGCGCTTGATAGCCGTGTTGAGCTGACGCTGGAAAATGGCGCGTGTACCCGTCAAACGCGCGGGGATGATCTTGCCATTTTCAGCAATGAAGTCACGCAAGGTGTCGATGTCCTTGTAGTCGATTTCTTCGACGCCAGTCACCGTGAAGCGGCAAAAGCGCTTGCGCTTGAACAGCAGATTTTGTGCGGGGCGCTTTGGGCGCTTGTCTTTGTTATTGAAACGTTTTGGTCCGGCCATGATGGACTCCTTAAATTTTTAAAAAACTTTAACTTTGAGCAAATTCCTGAACATGAAACACCAGTTGTTTGCTACCGCGTGGAGAAGCCAAAAAGCCCTTGAAGAGCCAACTGCTTCCGAGTTCCTGTTGGGCCAATCGCTCAGCCACAGAACCAAATGACACGGATTTCAAAAGTGCTTTGACTTGTCTCGTCTGACCGGCTTCAACTGCTTCGGAGGCATGCTCCAACAAACAGTTCAAGGCCGGCACACCAGAGGGCGTATAACGCATGGTGCTTGATTCGACAATTTGCGCCGTTAATACGAATTGATTAACGGCTACGTTGGCACTCGGTGTTGTCACTCAGGAAATTTAAGCCTGGTATTCGGCTTGCTGCGTTTTGCGAGCGTCTTCGCGCTCAACGGTCTTCATCATGGAAGATGGGCCGGTTTCAGCCTTTTTCTTCAGAACCGTCAAATGGCGCAACACGGCATCGTTGAACTTGAAAGCATGCTCAAGTTCAGCCATGACCGCCTGGTCGGCTTCGATGTTGACGCACAGGTAATGGGCCTTGGCCAATTTGTTGATCAGATAGACCAACTGGCGACGACCCCAGTCTTCGACACGGTGCACTTTGCCACCGCCGGCAACGATCATGCCCTTGTAACGTTCCAGCATGGCTGGAACTTGTTCGCTCTGATCCGGATGAATCATGAGGATAATTTCATAATGACGCATTGAAACTCCTTCTGGATAAACCTCTAAAGAGGCAAGAAACCGCCCTCAGCGTCTAATTGAGGTGCGGTAAGGTAACTCGCGATTATAGCCAGTTAATCTTTTGGCATCGCTCAGCGCGCACTTGCAGCAGAGCCCCGGGTCAGCCAGCTCAGGACAATCGTCACCAACAATCCCGCGCCCACGCCAAAAACTCCTGCCGAAACGGGCTCGATCCTGAACCAGAGACCGGAGCCTTCCAGATTCAGCATGGTTCTGACCGCGGTCATGTTGATCAGCATGTAATAAACCGTTACTGACAAGCCGGTCAACATACCCGCCACGGCCGCAAAACGGGTCACACCAGCCCAAAAAATACTCAAGATCATGACGGGCACAAAGGCCGAACCAGCCAGGGAAAACGAGGCAGAGACCATAAAAAGAATGTCAGCAGGACGCTGCGCTGCCGCATAGGCGGCCACCAAGGCCACCAGCAGGAGCGCAAACTTTGACAGCATCACACGGCGCACCGATCCGGCACGATCTGCGTTTTTCCACAAAAACAAGTCATGCGCCAAGGCGTTGCCAATGGTGAGCAACAAGCCGTCGGCTGTTGACAATGCCGCAGCCAAACCGCCAGCCGCGACCAGACCAGACACCACATACGGCAGGCCGCCCAATTCTGGCGTGGCCAGCATGACGATGTCAGGACCCAGTTGCAGTTCCGCAAACTGCAGGATACGGTCGCCATTGATGTCACTGACAGAGATCAGGGTCGGATCAAGCTTGGTCCATTGCGCGATCCAGACCGGCAAATCATCAAAGCGCATGCCAACCAATTGGCTCATGACCTCAAACTTCACCAACACGGCCAGTGCGGGCGCAGAAAGATACAGGAGGGCAATAAAAAACAGAGACCATGTGGCCGAGTTCCTGGCTTCGGCCACGGTTCTGGTGGTGTAAAAACGCGTCAGCAAATGGGGCAGCCCCGCCGTGCCAATCATGAGGCAGAACATCAGTGCCAAAAAGTTTCGCCGGGACGCGTCGAACAATGATTGCTCTTCAGCCGTTCCCTGTGGGTTGCCTGCAAAGGGCTGGGTGTGCGTGGGCATGCCCGCCAAAGGCTGGGCGCGTGCCAGATCTTCCTGCATGGCCTGCGTCCAGCGCTCGCGTGCCGTGGCCTCGTCACGCGGCAAGGCGGCCAGCTGACGCCTCGCCGTCACGATAACTGACTCATCCGCTTGCGCTGCCGTCAGGCGCTGAATCATTTCTTTTTGGTCCCTTTTTTCCTGTTCAAGTGAGGCGGGCAATTGCATCAACTTGCGCTCGTACTCGGTGGCGCGCCGCTGGTATTCCAGGACCACCTGCTGTTCAGCGGGTGAATTCAGCAGTTGCGATTCCAGCGCTGAAATTTTCGGCAGCTGTTGACCATAAACCACGGCAGCCACCGGGTTGCCCAACTGCTTGTAGGCAAGCCAGGACACCGGAATCAAAAACGCCAGGATCACCACCACATACTGCGTGACCTGCGTCCACGTGACCGCGCGCATGCCGCCCAGAAACGAGCACACCAGCACGCCACCCAGACCCAGCAGGATGCCAATCTCGAACTGGACACCTGTCAGGCGGGACGTGATCAGACCAACGCCATAAATTTGTGCCACCACGTAAGTGAAAGAACACAAAACCGCGGACCAGGCAGCAATGATGCGCGGCCAGCGGCCGCCAAAACGATGGCCAAAATAATCTGGCAAGGTATATAGGTTGAGTTTCCTCAGATACGGTGCGACAAACAGCGCGACCAGACAAAAGCCCCCTGTCCAGCCCAGCACGTAGACCAAACCGCCAGGCTCAGTGCCTGATCCTGAAAAGCCCTGCAAATAAAGCCCGCCCGCCATGCTGATGAACGAAGCGGCGCTCATCCAGTCAGCGGCAATGGCCATGCCGTTGTACATCGCAGGAATACGCCGGCCCGCCACATAATATTCCGACGCATTGGAAGTACGCCCGTAAATGCCGATCAACGCGTAGAGAAAAACGGTGGCAAAAAGAAAAGTGGCGCCCACCCAGATTTTCCGCAACCCGTTTTGCTCGGCCAGCGCCAGCGCCACGATGAACATGATGAGCAACACCACAAAAGTGGCAAACCGGCGATGAATACGGCGGTTGTACGCCAAGATGTCGGCTGTAACCGGTGGCGCCGGTCCCTCCTGCCTATTGGCAACCCAGGCAAATACTGCCACGATGCCGATGAAAATGATGACACTGCCCTGCGCGGCAAACCAGTAGGACACTGGCCAACCTGCGACGATTTGCATCAGGTCATTGGCAAAGAAAACGACACCAAAAGACGCGGCAAACCACACCAGCAAAAGCCAGCCGTGCAAACGGGTCAGGTTTGCAGTCGGCAGACTCTTGCCTGTGGTCACGTCGGCGTCAACCATCAATGGATGCCAGCGTCCTCAGCCAATGACACCACGCACCACTTACTTGCCTTGGGCAAGATTTTGCCAAGTGGCCACCACGGTATCAGGATTCAACGATATCGACGATATGCCCTGTGCCATCAACCAGGTCGCAAAGTCCGGGTGATCGCTGGGCCCCTGGCCGCAAATCCCGATGTACTTGCCTTCTGCCAGACAGGCCTGGATTGCCTGACTGATCAAGCTCGTGACGGCAGGGTCGCGTTCGTCGAAGTCCTTGGCCAGCACTTCCAGTCCGGAGTCGCGGTCCAGCCCCAGGGTCAGCTGGGTCAAATCGTTGGAGCCAATCGAAAAGCCGTCGAAGAACTGCAGGAACTCCTTGGCCAGAATCGCGTTGCTGGGAATCTCGCACATCATGATCAGCTTGAGCCCATCCACGCCGCGCTTGAGCCCTTTTTGCGCCAGCAACTCGGTCACCTTTTGTGCTTGCCCCAAGGTGCGCACAAATGGCACCATCACCTGCACATTGGTCAGGCCCATATCGTTGCGAACGCGCTTGAGAGCTTCGCACTCCATGGCAAACGCCTCGCCAAAATCGGCGCTGATGTAACGCGCGGCACCGCGAAAACCCAGCATCGGGTTTTCTTCTTCGGGTTCGTAACGGCTGCCACCAATGAGTTTGCGGTATTCGTTGCTCTTGAAGTCCGACAAACGAACAATCACCGGCTTGGGCCAGAATGCAGCGGCGATGGTGGCCACCCCTTCCGCCACACGGTCCACATAAAAAGCGCGCGGTGAAGCATGACCCCGCGCCACCGACTCCACCGCTTTTTTCAGGTCCGAATCAATGTTGGGGTAATCCAGGATCGCCTTGGGGTGCACACCAATATTGTTGTTGATGATGAACTCCAGGCGCGCCAGACCAACACCTGAGTTGGGCAACTGGCAGAAATCAAACGCCAGTTGGGGGTTGCCCACATTCATCATGATCTTGACGTCGATCTCGGGCATCTGACCGCGCAGCACTTCGGTCACTTCGGTTTCCAGCAGGCCGTCATAAACGAATCCGGTATCCCCTTCGGCACAACTGACTGTGACCAGCATGCCGTCCTTGAGCACCTGGTCAGCATGGCCGCAGCCCACCACCGCAGGAATGCCCAGTTCACGCGCAATGATGGCGGCATGGCAGGTACGCCCGCCGCGGTTGGTCACAATGGCCGAGGCACGCTTCATCACCGGTTCCCAGTTGGGGTCGGTCATGTCGGTCACCAGGATATCGCCGGGCTGCACACGGTCCATCTCGCTGAGGTTGTGCACCACCCTGACCGGACCGGTGCCAATTTTTTGGCCAATGGCACGCCCCTCGACCAGCACGTTGCCCTTGCCTTTGAGTTTGTAGCGGTGTTCAGCTTTGCCAGCCGCCTGGCTTTTGACGGTTTCCGGGCGCGCCTGAAGGATGTACAACTCGCCGTCAATGCCGTCTTTGCCCCATTCAATGTCCATCGGGCGGCCGTAATGCTCTTCAATCACCACCGCATAGGCTGCCAGCTTTTGCACATCGGCATCCGTCAGGGAATAACGGTTGCGCAACTCGGTGGGCACATCGGTCGTTTTGACCAACTGTTTGGTAGCAGCCTTTTCCTCGGCGCTTGAAAACTGCATCTGAATCAGCTTGGAGCCCAAATTACGCCGGATCAGCGCCAGTTTGCCGGCCTTGAGCATCGGCTTGTGCACATAAAACTCGTCCGGATTCACCGCGCCCTGCACCACCGTTTCACCCAAACCGTAGCTGGAGGTGATGAACACCACCTGGTCAAAGCCGGACTCGGTATCGAGGGTAAACATGACACCGGCAGCACCCAGGTCGGAGCGCACCATGCGTTGAATACCAGCGCTCAGCGCCACATGCTCATGGGCAAAGCCTTTGTGCACCCGGTAACTGATGGCGCGGTCGTTGTAGAGCGAGGCAAAAACTTCCTTGATTTTGTGCAGGATTTCTTCAATGCCCGTCACATTCAGAAAGGTTTCCTGCTGGCCCGCAAATGAGGCATCGGGCAGGTCTTCGGCGGTGGCTGACGAGCGCACCGCAAACGAGGCCTTGGTGTTGTCGCCAGACAAAACGATGAAGGCCTTGCGGATTTCCTGCTCAAGATCGGCTGGAAAAGGTTGCGATTCGATCATGGCGCGAATTTCGGCACCGGCAACGGCCAGCGCATTCACATCTTCTGTGTCGAGCGTGCTCAGGCGCGCGAAAATTCTGGCGGTCAAGCCGTCAAAAGCCAAAAACTCCCGGAAGGCATGGGCCGTGGTGGCAAAACCCGTGGGAACTTTGACACCAGTTGGCAAATTGGAGATCATTTCCCCCAAACTGGCATTTTTGCCGCCGACTGAGTCCACGTCGGTCATCCTCAGGTCTTCGAATGGAACGACCAAGGCGGTCGCTGCAAATCTTGCTGTCATAAAAAACTCCAGAAGTTAAAAAACCGGGCTTGATCAGGCGCAATTAACCTGCGCCTCATGCTGAGGCAAACGCATCTGTTTGTTGCTTGAATGGATGGATTGTTTGGCGCTCTGAATTTGGTCAGATAATTATTGTAGGCTTTGACTCGCTCGACAATCCATTCCCACCCATTTCCATCATGCCCAATCGCACCGTATTTTTTGTCTCGGATGGCACCGGCATTACTGCCGAAACCTTTGGTCACGCCATCCTGAACCAGTTTGAAGTTGACTTTCGCCAGGTCCGAATGCCTTTTACCGACACGGTGGACAAGGCGCACCAGGTGGTTCGGCAAATCAACCAGGCCAGTGTCCTGGAGGGCAAGAAGCCGCTGGTGTTCACCACCCTGGCCAACGAAGAGGTGATGGCCGTCATCAGGCAGGGCTGCCTGGGCATGTTGATGGACATGTTCGACACCTTTGTGCACCCGCTTGAACTGGAGTTGGGCATCAAGTCCAATCACCGGATTGGACGCTTCAGCGATGCCAGTAAAAGTGAACAGTACCAATCACGCATTGCCGCCATCAACTTTTCGCTCGACCACGACGACGGCCAATCGCATCGCGATCTGGCAAGTTCTGACGTGATCCTGGTGGGCGTCAGCCGCAGCGGCAAAACCCCCACATCGCTTTACCTGGCGATGCAATACGGGCTCAAGGCCTCAAATTACCCACTGATTCCGGAAGATTTTGAACGGCAGGACTTGCCCCCTGCCCTCAAGGCCCATAACAAGAAACTGTTTGGGCTGACGATTCAACCGGAACGCTTAAGTGAAATCCGCAATGAGCGCCGACCAAACTCCAAATACGCTTCGCTGGCCAACTGTCGCCATGAGGTCAGGGAAGCGGAGGCCATGATGCGCCGCTCCGGCATCAAGTGGCTGTCCACCACCACCAAGTCGATCGAAGAAATCGCAACCACTATTTTGCAGGAGTTGCGCATTGAGCACACCGCTTATTGACTTGGGCTTCAAGCCAAATCCAGCGCCGCGATACCAGCGCGCGCAATTTGCGCATCTTCGGTTGATTTCACACCGCTGACCCCGATGGCACCCAGGCATTGCCCGTCTTTCATGATCGGCACACCGCCTTCAAGCATGCCGGACAGGGCGGGCACGCTCAAGAATGAGCCTCTGCCGCCATTGATCATGTCCTCGTACACCTTGCTTTCGCGCCGCCCCAGCGCCGCCGTGTGGGCCTTGGCTGGCGCTATGTGCGCAGAGATGGCGGCGGCGCCATCGAGTCGCTGCAACCACAACAAATGACCACCGTCGTCCACCACGGCAATCGTCACCGGCCAGTTATTTTTAAGCGCTTCAGCTTCGGCCGCAGCGGCCATAATTTTCAAGTCTGAGAATTCAAGTGCAGGTTTGTTTTTCATAAGGTAGGCGCCATCAGATTGGGATGGCCAAAGCATAACCCGGCTCGGCCCCCGATTTGCCGGCATGAAAGGTTAAAGTATCCTCATGAAAAGTAGGAACTCGCAGGGTGCAGACCTCCTGACCAGGAACTATGCACCTTAAAATGGACACGTTTTCATTTGACAGTAACCCAGCAAGGAGTTTGAACATGACTGACAACGTCCAATCCATCGAACGTGGCCATGGCTTTGGCGCCCTGGCGCAAGAGCGCAACAAAGTTCTGCGCAACACCTATTGGCTGCTGGCTCTGAGCCTGATTCCAACCGTGTTGGGTGCCTGGCTGGGTGTGGCCACGGGCATCACCCAATCGCTGGGTGGCGGTATGGGTCTGGTGCTATTTCTGGGCGGCGCCTTTGGATTCATCTACGCCATTGAAAAGACCAAAAATTCTGCCGCCGGTGTTCCGGTATTGCTGGCTTTCACCTTCTTCATGGGCCTGATGTTGTCGCGCATGATTGCCATGGTGCTGGGCTTCAAAAATGGCCCTGACCTGATCATGACGGCCTTTGGCGGTACTGCCGGGGTCTTTTTTGTGATGGCCAGCCTGTCAAGCGTGATCAAGCGTGACCTCTCGGGCATGGGCAAGTGGTTGTTTGTTGGCGCACTGGCAATAATCGTCGGCGGCATCATCAACGTGTTTGTCGGCTCGACCGCCGGCATGATGGCGATCTCGGTGGCAGCCATCGGTGTCTTCAGCGCCTTCATGCTGTATGACCTGAAGCGCATTGTGGACGGCGGTGAAACCAACTACATCAGCGCCACGCTGGCGCTTTACCTTGACATCGTCAACGTGTTCCAGAGCCTGTTGGCATTGCTGGGCATCTTTGGTGGCGAACGCGACTGATCTCAGCGCATCAAAAAAAAGGCTCTTCGTGAGCCTTTTTTTATGGCGCAGGCCTGACCCCTGCGAGCGCTACGCGAGGTAGTCAAAGACCGCAATACTCTCGACATGGGCGGTGTGCGGAAACATGTTGACCACGCCCGCACCGCTGCACTTGTAACCCGCCTGGTGCACCAACACATCGGCATCCCGCGCCAGCGTTGACGGGTTGCAGCTCACATAGACAATGCGTTTGGGTGGCAGCCAGGCATTGGCACCCGGCGTGGCAGGCTCCTCTGACACCCCCAATCTTTGCTGATGCAGACTGGCCAGCGCCCGCGCCAGGGCAAAGGCACCTTCGCGGGGTGGATCCACCAGCCATTTGTCGGCAACACCATCGGCAACAAGTTGCTCTGGGCTCATTTCGAAAAGATTCCGGACGGCAAAGTCAGTGACTGCCAACTGTTTGCCAGAATTGGCTGGCTCTTTGTTGTTCAGGTAGTTTTCGCGTGACCGTGCCACCAACGTTTCACTGCCCTCAATGCCCAAGACCTCACGCGCCCGTGTCGCCAAAGGCAGGGTGAAATTGCCCAGACCGCAAAACCAGTCGATCACCCGCTCATCGGCTTGCACATCCAGCAAACTCAGGGCGCGCGACACCAGCACACGGTTGATCTGCGGATTGACCTGTGTGAAATCTGTTGGTTTGAACGGCATGGTGATGCCAAATTCGGGCAAGGCGTAGCTCAGCACATCACCGCCTTCGTCGAGCAAACACACGGTTTCAGGCCCCTTGGACTGCAACCACCACTGCACACCCGCATGCTGCAGGGCAAAGTCGCGCAGTTTGGCCAAATCGGCATCGCTTAAAGGCTCAAGATGACGCAACACCAACGCCGTCACGCTGTCCCCGCAGGCCAATTCGATTTGCGGACAGGTCTCTACCGCTTCCAGCGAGGCGATCAGCGCGCGCAAAGGCATCAGCAAGGCATCCACATGCGGTGGCAACACCGGGCACACCTGCATGTCGGCCACATAGCGGCTCTTGCGTTCGTGAAAACCCACCAACACCGTGCCTTTTTTTCGCACGTAGCGCACCGACAACCGGGCACGGTAGCGGTAGCCCCAGGCCGGGCCTTCGATCGGGCGAAAAATGGTCTCGGGCTTGAGCTTGCCCAGATGCCACAAATTGTCTTCCAGCGCCCTTTGTTTGACCGCCACCTGCGTGCTCACATGCAGATGCTGCATCTTGCAGCCACCGCAGGCGCCGGTGTGCAGGCCAAAGTGCGGGCAATGGGGTTGCACCCGCTGCGAGGATTCCCGGTGGATGGTGGTAAGCGTGCCCCGCTCCCAACTGTGCTTGGTGCGGTTGATGTTGGCGCTGACGTATTCAAAGGGCAATGCGCCTTCGATGAACACCACTTTGCCGTCCGCCTTGTGGGCCACACCCTGCGCCTCCAGATCCAGAGACTCCACATACAGCCAGTCGGCAGGCATGGCAGCTTTGTCGGCCGCGGGATCAGTCGCTTCAGTCATTCAGTTCAACTCTTGGTGGTGCCCGCCTGGACGGGCATGAGACGGCTCACTCAACGGGCAGGCAGGTACTTGGCAGGGTCGACCGGCTTGCCCTGGCGACGCACCTCAAAGTGCAGCTTGACACGATCGGCATCACTGCTGCCCATTTGGGCAATTCTTTGCCCCTTGAGCACGGCCTGGTCTTCTTTCACCAACAGCGTCTGGTTATGGGCATAAGCCGTCAGGTACACATTGTCATGCTTCAGGATGATCAGATTGCCGTAGCCGCGCAAACCGGCACCCACATACACCACACGGCCATCAGCGGCGGCCAAAACTGGATCACCAGCCGCCCCACCAATGTCAAGCCCCTTGTTTTTGACCTCATCAAACCCGGCCAGCACTGTGCCATTGGCGGGCCAGACCCAGTTGATTTCCGAGTCTGTTGCAGTTGTTGGCTTGCTATTGGCTGTGGCAGGCACACTGGACTCGGCAGGCGCGGTTGAGCTTGCCGGAGCCACTGGTTGCGTCAGGCTGCCCGCATTGACCACCGGTTTGGTCACCGCCTGAACCACCACCTCCTGGTTCACCGGAGGCAGCACGCGCAAAACCTGACCCACTTCAATGCGGTTGGGGTTTTCGACTTTGCTCCAGGCTGCAATGTCTCGCGGACTCTGGCCATTTTCCAGGGCGATGCGGGTCAGGGTGTCGCCTGGTCTGACGGTGTAATAACCCGGCTTGCCGGCATTTTCAAAGCCTTGGGGTTGCTTGACCAGTGCCGAGTTATCGACTGGCGTGCCGCCACCCGTCACGCGCACCTCAACTGGCGCCCGGTTAATGCTTTTGGAGCTGCAGGCCACCAAACCCAACAACACACAGGTTGATGCCAAAGACAAACCCAACCATCGTTTCAAACCCGTCATATCACCCCCAATCATGCAATACCCGATTTTAAGGGGACAAAGTAAACGCCTTCCATCACCGACTGGCGCACACCCTGTGGTGTTTTGTCGATCACCACCAGAACCTGTTTGCCCGCATGCATGGCGCCGGCAGACACTGGCGCCACCAGCCTGCCGCCCACGGCCAACTGGTCAATCCAGGCTTGCGGCACAGCCTCGCCACCAGCCGCCGCAATGATGCCGGCATAGGGCGCGCCTTTGGCATAACCCGGCATCCCGTCGCCAAACAGCAGGTGCACATTCGCCAGCCGCAAATGGCGCAGGTTGTTGCGCGCCTTGTCATGCAACCCGCGCAAGCGCTCCATCGAATAAACCTCCTGGCACAGCAGGCTTAGCACTGCAGCCTGATAACCACAGCCTGTTCCAATTTCAAGAACCCTTCCCAGCCGGCCGGGGCTGCCCTGACGCAGCAGTTCCAGCATCCTGGCCACCACCCCGGGCTTGGAAATGGTTTGCCCCAGGCCAATGGGCAGGCTGGTGTCTTCATACGCCTGGTTCACCAAGGCAGTGTCAACAAAACGGTGGCGCTCAATGCTGCCCAGCGCCTGCAACACCGCAGAGTCCGTCATGCCTTGCTGCGCCAGCTTGGCCACCATGCTTTGGCGCACCGCGCTCGAATCCAGGCCAACGCCGTGAATCAGGGTGTTTTTGTACGCTGACACGGCCACTGGCCTTTGCGGCGTGCTCGGCCGCACGGGTGCGACCGGGGTGTTGCGCGTCTCCAGCCTGGCCGGAAAACCGGGCCGCAGCTTACCGCTGCCGGGGTTGGGCTGCGTCATCAATCGACCAGACTGGCGAGCTTGGCCGCGGTTTGCGCCCAGTAACCCAAATGGTCATGGTCCGTCAGGTCCACCTTGAGCGGCGTCATGGCAATATGCCCCTGCGATGTCGCATGAAAATCAGTGCCCTCGGCCTCGTCCTTCGCCGGACCTGCCGCACCAATCCAGTACATGGTTTCGCCACGCGGGCTTTTTTGGGTAATCACCTTTTCAGCGGAGTGGCGTCGGCCCAGGCGACACAGCTTCAAATGGCCCAACTCGGCCAGCGGCAGGTTGGGAATATTCACATTGAGCAACCAGGGCGTGTTGCCAATCAGGTTTTGCTGTCCCATTTGCAGCACCAGGTCGCGCGCCTTGATCGCCGCCGCATCCAGGTTGTGCCAGTCCCGCTCCACCTGCGAAAAGGCAATGGCCGGGATACCAAACAAATATCCTTCCATGGCAGCACCCACGGTGCCCGAATAAATGGTGTCATCCCCCATATTGGCGCCGTTGTTGATACCCGCCAACACCAGGTCGGGCCGATAGTCGAGCAAGCCCGTCAAGGCAATGTGAACACAGTCGGCCGGCGTGCCGTTGACGTACCTGAAGCCATTGGCCGCGAGATGCACGTACAGCGGAGTGTGCAGCGTCAGCGCGTTGGACTTGGCGCTGTTGTTGTGCTCGGGCGCCACCACCTCGACCGTGGCCACGTCTTTGAGCGCCTCATAGAGCGCCACAATGCCGGGCGCCTGAAAACCGTCGTCGTTACAAATAAGAATTTTCATCGTATGGCCCTATTAGACTTGAAGTATAGGGTGCCAAAGCGCTTTGGACAGCCTTCATGGGCTGGACCGGGCTCGCCCTGTAGGACAATTCCGGCTTAACTACAAGGAGCGGGTCATGGGTGTTATTTTCTGGATTGTGCTGGCAGTGATTGTGGTGTACGCCATCACGCTGTACAACAGCCTGGTCAACGTCAAGAACGCGGTGTCAAAAGCTTGGGCCAATATTGACGTGCTGCTCAAGCAGCGCCATGAGGAACTGCCCAAGCTGGTGGACACCTGCAAACAGTACATGCAATACGAGCAAAGCACTCTGGAAAAAGTGATCCAGGCGCGCTCCAGGGTGTCAGAGGCCCGCCAATCGCATGACCTGGGGGCATTGGGTCTGGCCGAAGGCGCCCTGCGCAGTGGGCTTGGACAGCTGTTTGCACTGGCCGAGTCTTACCCCGAACTCAAAGCCAACGAGCAGTTTTTGCACCTGCAGGCACGCATCAGCGGGCTTGAAAACGCCATTGCAGACCGGCGCGAGTTTTACAACGAAAGCGTGAATATCAACAACGTGGCCATTGAGCAGTTTCCGGGGGTGGTTGTGGCGCGGCTGTTTAACTTCAAGGCGTTTGACCTGCTGAAATTTGCTGCCGCAGAACTTGAAGATGTGAGCATCGCTGACCGTTTCAAGGCTTGATGCCATGCTGGTGCGCGGCTTGCGCGGCTTGACTCACCTTGGGCTGAACCTGACCGGGCTGGCCACCGGCCTGTACATCGCCCTGTTTGCCATCGCGGCGCAATTGGGAATCGGGCAACAGGCAAGCTGGTGTCTGGCAGGTGCCGCCCTGCTGGCGGGTGCGGCTTGGCTGGGCAACCTGCGCCGCGCCCGGGCCATTGCCGAGTTGGCAACGTCGCGCATCGCCTCGGCAGCACAGGGCTATGTGGAGGTCATGGGCCGCGCCAGTGTGGACGCTGACAACCTGATTTTCACCCCACTGGGTGGCATCCAGTGCATTTGGTACCGGTACAAGCTCTTTTCCAAAGACAACGCCAAGCGGGAGTGGCGTCAAATTGAAAGCGGCGTGAGCAGCGCCACATTTGACATCAGCGACCCAACCGGTGTCTGCACCGTTGACCCCGAGCACGCTGAAGTGGTAAGCCCGCAAGTGCGCACCACTTACCCCGGCAACCACAAGCTGGTGGAAGAATTGCTGTTTGGCGGCAGCACGATCTATGTGCTTGGCGACTTTTCGACCATCGGCGGGGCGAGCACAGCCCTGAGCTTGCGAGACGATGTGGGCACGTTGCTGAACCATTGGAAGCAGGACCGCACCAGTTTGCACCAGCGCTTCGACCTGGACCGCAACGGCACCGTTGATCTGCATGAGTGGGAGTTGGCCCGCAAGTTGGCGACCAAAACGGTCGAGCGCCAGCACCGCGAGATCCGCCAACGGCCGGGCGTTCACCTGCTGGGCGCGCCCCGGGATGGGCGCCTGTTTTTAATTTCAGCCCTGTCACCCCAGGCGCTTCGCAATCAATTTTTGCGCTGGAGCTTTTTCCACCTGGCGATGGGAATCGTGGCCACCGCTGGATGGTTTTATCTGGCCTGAGGATTCCGTCCGGGAGGATGGGTCAGTCTGGCTTTTCAAAAACGTCAGCAAGGGCGACCACTCGGTGTGCAGCGCTTCACTCGGGTCGTGGCGCCCGGAAACGGTCAACAGTTGTACCCTGCCCGCTTGCCCGGCGGCAAGCAGGCGCCGTGCATCGTCAAATGGCACGATGTCGTCGTCTTCGCCATGGACCAGCAACACGGGGCAGCGCACCCGGGTCATGCTGCGCATGGGAGCAATGTCGTCGAAGCGGGCTCCGATGACCCGCTGCACGTGGCGCAGCACATACCAACCCGCGCCGAAGTAGGGAATGTGATGGCTCGCCAAAAAGCGCCGCATCACCTCATAGGGGTGGGCAAACGCGCTGATGCTCACCACCGCGCGGATGTCGCTGCGCCGCGTCGCACTCAGCAGGGCGGCACCCGCGCCCACCGAATGGCCCAACACTGCCATTCGGTGGGCGTCAACCTGGGGTTGTTGTGCCAGCCAATCCAGACCAGCTTCAATGTCCTGGGCAAAACGCGGCAACGAGGTGAAGGGTTCATCATCGCTGGCACCATGGCAACGCGCATCGAGCAGCAGCACAGCAAAGCCACCCCCCTGCAGCGGTGCCACCGACGGCAACATCATGCTGGCGTTGGCGCCCCAACCATGCATGACCAACACCGCAGGGGCACAAGGCACCCCCGGCACTGGCACAAACCACGCAAACAATGTTTTGCCATTCGGCCCTGGCACATGCACCGGGGTCGCCACCAGCCCAAGGAGATCAGGCGTGGTTTGGGCTGCGACGCGCGGTGCGCGCAAACCCCTCAAAATCAGGGCGTGGGCGGCGGCGCGCAGCAGCCACAGCCCAGCCAGGCCCAGCACCAGAGTCAACAACATGGCGCGGGCGGCCGGCAACGGTTGAGTCGCCTACTTGGGAACCATGAAGGTAGACTTTTCGTCCAGTCGGCCAGGGCTGTCAAGCGACTCCACGGCAAAGTGAATCTCATGAGTCCCGGGCGCTGCCGCATCTGGCGGGGCCTGCACCCGCACCGCCATCGTGCGGGCCTCGGTGGAGGCGATGTCGATGGTGTCTTCAGAAGTCACGAGCAGGCCGGGCAAGCCGCTCACTGACACTTTGTAGCGTTGCGGAACCTCGGTGGCGTTCATCACCTGAATACGGTAGACGTTTTCGATCATGCCAGCGTCAACCACCCGCGCCATCACGCCACGGTCACGCACCACATTGGCTTTGAACGGCGTGCGCGTCGCCAGGCTGACAAAAATGGCCACCACAATCGCCAGCAGGATGCCGGTGTAAATCAGCACCCTGGGCCGCAACACACGCCGCACCGTCTGGTCCTTGGTCCAGTTGTTTTTCATGGCATTTTCAGTCGAGTACTTGACCAGGCCGCGCGGATACCCCACCTTGTCCATCACCGTGTCGCACACATCGGCGCAGGCACCGCAGCCAATACACTCGTATTGCAGGCCATTACGGATGTCAATGCCGGTGGGACAGACTTGAACGCACAAACTGCAGTCCACACAAGCACCCAGGTTCAAGGTGTTGAGGTCGGCCTTTTTGGAGCGTGCACCGCGAGGTTCGCCGCGCTCGGTGTCATAGGTCACGATCAACGTGTCCTTGTCGAACATGGCGCTTTGAAAGCGGGCATAAGGGCACATGTGTTTGCAGACCTGCTCACGCATGAAACCGGCGTTGCCATAGGTGGCAAAACCATAGAAAAAGACCCAGAAAAACTCCCAGGCGGCCAACTGGCCACCCAAAAATGCCCCGGTCATGTCGCGCATGGGCACGAAATAACCGACAAAGGTAAAGCCGGTCCAGAAGGCAAAGGCAAGCCACAAAAAGTGCTTGCCGGCCTTGCGACCAAACTTCTCGGCAGTCATCGGACCCTCGTCACGGCGCACCCGGGCCGAACGGTCACCTTCCAGCAATTTCTCGATCCACAGAAAAATCTCGGTGTACACCGTTTGCGGACAGGCATAACCGCACCACAAGCGCCCTGCCACGGCCGTGAACAGAAACAGCGACAAGGCCGCGATGATCATCAAACCGGTGAGGTAAATGAAGTCCTGCGGGTAAAGCACCAGCCCGAAGATATAAAAGCGGCGCACACTCAAATCAAACAGAACTGCCTGGCGCTGGCCCCACTCGATCCAGGGCAAGCCATAAAAAATGATTTGCGTGACCCAAACCATGATCCAGCGCCATTTGGAAAACAGCCCCGACACGCTGCGCGGGTAAATTTTTTGGTGCGACGCGTAGAGCGACACCAATTCCTCGTCGGGCTCCGCAACGGCGATCGGTATCACCTTTTTTGGTTCTTTGTTTTCATTGCTCATCAGGGTTTCCTCAAAAGATATAGACAGATTATTTTTGTTCGGGAAGCGCCGCCATCTGCGCCAGGAATTCATCACGCGTGAGTTCCGCAAACAACGGATGCCAACGGCGCTGTTCCTGCACTGTACTCACAGCGCGGGCGCGCTGCTCGTGGCCGGCAAACAAAAGGGTTTCATCAGGCAATGTGAAGACGCGCTGGGTCACGCTGTCCCACAAGAGTTCAGGCTGCGCCGGGCGGGATTGGTGCCGACAGGCCGTCACAGCCAGCAGGCCGCCGCAGAACAAACGGTCGCGCCAGCCAAAGCTCAGGCAGTTGGGTGTGTGCCCGGGCGTTCTGAGCACATGGATCAATTCATCTCCGAAGGCAAGCACGGAATCATAAGCCAGTGGCAAGGTCTCGAGCGTGTCACCTTGAACCAGGGGGGCGTCAAGACTTTCCAGTTGAACACGTTCACCTGGCAGTTGCGCATCATGCTGGTGAGTGCGCAACACCCAGCGCAATTGCAAATCGCGCTCGGCCAACAGTGCCAGCAGCACAGGCAAGTCTGACGCATGCGGGTCAACCAGCACCGCTTCACGGGCGTCTTGGTCGGCCAGTAAATAAGTCAATTCGCCGCTTGTCTTGTCGTTCAAAATACGGAAGTACATGTCAAAAGTCCCGCCGTTAAAAGATTTTTATGGCGGCTGGTGTGTGAGTCGCCATGGCAGTTTTCGTTCAATTGCTGGTTAACAAACAAGAATCGTGCCGAAACGCAGAAAACGGTTTTATTTCAATATATTCAATGGGTTATAAAATATTTGATGGCATTTTTATACCTTGGATCAGCACATAACTGCCAATATTGGCAGTCAATGACATGACATATTCAGGCGCTTGGTTAACGCATAAGCCATGAAACTTTGTCGTCCCCGCAACATCTGTTCTTGGTATTTTCTCAGATCGGCGCGCCCAAAGCCGCGCTTGACCCCTCACGCCCAATGCCCAGGACCGGCACCACACTTGGCAGTTTTTTATAACGATGCAACTTAAACCACGTCGTCTTCACCAATCAGCAACCTGCCCTCAGCCAGAAACTTGTGGGGTGGCACTTCCAGGTTGGTCGGTGCGGGTTTGTTTTTGAACACGCGCCCGGCCAAGTCAAAGGTAGAGCCATGGCAGGGGCAGAAGAAACCACCTTGCCAGTCGGCACCCACGCTGGGGTTGGCAGCGCCGGCTGCCACCGCGTTGGGCGAGCAACCAAGGTGCGTGCAAATGCCCACTGCCACAAAGTATTCTGGATTGATGGATCGGTGCGGGTTCTGCGCATAGCCGGGCTGCTGCGATTTGACGATTGATGCCGGGTCCACCAGTTGGCCATCCTGCGCGGCCAGGCTTGCCAGCATCTCGGGCGTGCGGCGCATCACCCACACCGGCTTGCCGCGCCACTCAACGGTTTTCACTGAACCGGGGGCAATGTCTGAAATGTCAGCCTCCACCGCCGCACCGGCCGCTTTCGCCCGCTCGCTCGGCGCAAAACTTGACACCAGCGGCACAACAGTGGCGGTTACCGCCACGCCCGCCGCGGCAACGGTCAGCAACACCATCTGGCGGCGCTCGGCGTCGTGGTCACTGGCATTGGCGGCCAGGGCGTCAAAGGGCACCGTAAGATTCATCGTATTCTCCAAAAAATTAACAAGCAGTTCAATTCAACAAGCGTCATGGTTGTGCACGACGAGAACAAATGTTGAGCAACACCTTCACAGCCTTCAATTACCATGCCAATCCTAAAAATTTAACAATACTGTTTATATTCAATGCTTTACATCATGTTTTTAAAATAAACCTCAACTCAGACAAACCGCGCAACTGCCATATATGACAGTCTTGGCAGCGTTTTGGCATATATTCAGACTCATCTGATTTCAGGATTCACCATGAAACCCTTGCCCGAACTCATGTCATTCGTTGAAGGCTTGCCCGAGCCGCACATCTTGTTTGACAACCAGTACCGCATCCTGGCCGCCAATGCGGCTTACCGGCGCCAGTTCAGCCCGGACCGCAGCGTGGTCGGGCGCACCTGTTATGAGGTTTCGCACCGCTTCAGCGTGCCGTGCGATCAGGCCGGTGAGTCGTGCCCGCTGGCGCGCTCGCGCGAATCGGGCCAGCGCGAACGCGTGCTGCACCTGCACCACACTTCCAAGGGCGAGGAATACGTCAACATTGAACTGGCTCCGTTGCTCGATGCCACTGGCCAGCAGGCGTTTTATGTGGAAAAAATGGAGCCCCTGCGGGTGGCGAAGGGGCAGGCGGCAGCGCAGGGCCTGATCGGCCGCAGCCCGGCATTTGTGCACATGCTCAGCCTGGTGGCGCGGGTGGCACCGTCCATGGCGACGGTGTTGCTGCTGGGTGAGTCGGGCACCGGCAAGGAACTGGTGGCACGCGCATTGCACGAAGCCAGCAGCCGCGCAGCCAAAGCGCTGGTGCCGGTGGATTGCTCCAGCCTGCCCGAGACCCTGTTTGAATCCGAGTTGTTTGGCCATGAGCGTGGCGCCTTCACTGGTGCCAACACCGCCCGCGGCGGCCTGGTCGAGGCGGCCAGTGGCGGCACGCTGTTTCTGGATGAAGTGGGCGACATTCCGCTCACCATGCAGGTCAAACTGTTGCGTCTGCTGGAGACCGGCACCTACCGCCGGGTCGGCAGCACCGAGCAGCGCCACGCCGACATCAGGGTGGTATCTGCCACGCATCGGGATCTGGACCAGATGGTCGCACAGGGGCGCTTTCGGGAAGATCTTTACTACCGTCTGAGCACCTTCCCCATCCATCTGCCGGCGCTGCGCGAGCGCTCTGAAGATATCAGCTTGCTCAGCAACGC
>NZ_JAABQC010000050.1 GCF_011391645.1 Rhodoferax sp.
GATGGGCGCAGGCTTCGCGCTGGTTTTCCAGGCCAATCGGTCTCACGCGCGGCCACCTGAGGTCCAGTCAACCCATGCAAGTGCCGCCCGGCAACCCCGCGGCACACATCACTTCGGTTTAGTCGAATATAAATTGTCAAAAATCCGACTTGTAAGATGGGTTGGCTGCCCTTATCTTCATTAGTGATGGCCACCGCTGGATGGCCGCAACCCGAACCCGAATGACGCCCAACATGACCGCTGAAGACCAAAAATCCATTTTGACCATTGCCCTGTACGCCGCTTTTGCAGACGGTGACAAGCACGACCGGGAGCGCCAAGAAATCAGACGCATTGCCGACTCGCTGGCCACGCAGGCCCACGCGCCCGAACTGGGTGGTCTCTACCAGGACGTGCTGCTGCAGCGAGTCAAACTGGACACCGCCGCCACGGCACTCAGCAATACGGGCCTGCGCCAACTGGCCTATGAAATGGCGGTTTGCGTGTGCGACGCTGATGGTCGCCAAAGCGAGCCTGAACGCCTGTTTCTGCAAGACCTCAAGGGACTGTTGAAACTCAATGCTGCCAGCACCGAGGTCTTCGAGCGCGAGGCCGACACCGTGCTCACACTGAGTGACACCCCAGTCAGCCCCGTGCCCGTCGCGCCCGCCAGCGTGCCGCTGCAGGCCACGGCGTCAGAGTCCGAGCTGGACAAATCCATCCTCAACTACGCCCTGCTCAACGGCGCGTTGGAGCTGCTGCCCCAGTCCTGGGCGTCCATGGCCATCATTCCCCTGCAAATCAAGATGGTCTACGGGCTGGGCAAGGCCCATGGTGTGGAACTGGATCAGGGCCACATCAAGGAATTTATTGCCGCCGCTGGCGTGGGGTTGACCTCGCAGTATCTGGAACAGTTTGGTCGTAAATTGCTGGGCGGCCTGCTGGGCAAAATGGCCGGGCGCACCATCGGCAAAGTGGGCGGTGCCGCCACCGGCATGGCCATGTCGTTTGCCACCACCTACGCGCTGGGGCAACTGGCCAAGGGCTATTACCGGGGCGGCCGGGTCATGAACACTGCCTTGTTGCGCCAGACCTACCAGGATTTGCTCGGCCCCGCGCAGCAAATGCAAACCCGCTACCTGCCACAAATCCAGCAAAAAGCCGCCACGCTGGACATGGGCCAGGTCATGGCCATGGCGCGGGGTGGCTGACCCGCGAGGGGATGAGAGGCAAAAACATAGGTCAAATCCGGCCATGAACGCCGTCTTGTGCGAGAGTAAAGCGGGCGGTGAGCGTCAGGCCGCCGCCAAACATGGTGAGCGCGATGGTGGGCTGGTTCTCTCGAACCGCCTTGTAAATGTTGTGATGACTTGAATTACATCAAGGCAGTCCGCGCTCATTGGCCAAACGATCCGCCCGTGCCCCACGCAGGTCGGGAGCATCCGCGTGGCGGCCAAAGTGGCGCAGGGCAGTTGCACTGACTTTGCGCAAGCCGTGCCCTGCACGCGTCGGGGTATCCGACAAGAGCGATACTGGCATGTCGCAACATTTCCGGAGTTTCCATGCCACGCCCGATTCTTGACGAAGCGCACATTCATCCTGCTATTCGCAGCAAAGTGGCTGGCCATCAGCAGGCCATCGTCCAGGAGGTCATGGCAGCGGTCAGAGGCAACGATGTGGTGGTGGTTGGCATGGGTTTGAACCCTTTCCCCAAAAAGGCGTGCAAGGCGCTGGACGCGACAAACCAGCCCTACAAGTATTTGCAGTACGGCAACTATTTCAACTCCTGGCGCAAGCGAAATGCGCTGAAGATGTGGACTGGCTGGCCCACTTTTCCGATGGTGTTCGTCAGAGGCGTGCTGATTGGTGGCGCTGGCGAGTTGCAGGCACTGATTGACAAAGCTGAGCTAAAAAAACCCGTTGTTTGATTTGCGGCGGTCTGTCGATTTTTTGCCAAGACATGAAAGCTCGTCCATCCCGATGACGTTCTGGCCCAACCCTGAAACTAACGCTCGAAATAAGGCAAGAGTGCCTTGGCCGCTTCAACGCGCAGGTGAAGGTCGACGGTGGGATCATGCATCACCCCGAGCAGAAAGCACTTTGGATCAAGACCATCGTGCGGGGGTGTCTGAACTGCGATTGACCGGGAGTCACTGCCGGCAGCCTTGCCAGCCGCCGTGTCTGTATCACATGAGGTCGCAGCACCGGTTGGCCTGAGCCGCCCCAGCGCCTGCTGAAAGTCGGCGGGACTGATGCTCTTGAAATGAGACAGCAGCTTGGCCTGGGCATCAGGACTGGGCGGCAGGTCGAGCCAGGGTTCATCTGCAAACATCCCCGCCAAACCAGGGGCCACGAACGCTGACCAATGGCCTGTTTCGGCCTGGCGGGACGGCACCATTCGGGTGTCTTGTGCGTGTCGTGGTGTCAGATCATCCGCAGCCGGTTTCATGACGATGTGCCTCGGTGCAATTGCGCTTAGGTAGCGCAGGCGCAGCGACTGCAGAAAATCAAGCGCCTGTGCGAGTGGCACTGGCTCTGAAAGTGAGAACCAGACCTGGTAGCCGTCGATGCCGGACACTGCAATCGTCGGGGCGGGCAGTTCAAGTTCATCCTGAACGCCTTGCCAAAGCGCCGTAACGGCGTCCCACCCGGCTTGCCGTGCAACGTCAACAACCATGGCTCGAACCCGCCCGTCGGTATCCACCAGACGAATCGTTTCCCCGGCGGGGTCATCGGATTCGGACTGCGAGTCGCGCGGGAGGTACAGGCGGTGCAACTCCGCTTGAAGTCTGCTCATGGCTTTATGGGGTGTTGGGTCGATCGCGTGCGCGTTCAGCTGGAGTGTTCAGCTTGACCGATGGCCCGTGCGGCACCGCAAAGCATCAGGCCAGTTTGAACCCGCCAGCGTGATTGGCCTGAACATGCCCAGCAGCCGCCAGGCGCTTGAGTGATGCCGTCATCGACCCCAGTGGAATGCCGGTTGCTTTGGAAACTGCGGTCTGGTTGATGGCCGCAAAGTTTTTGGTGCTTAAAACGGCGCCCAAATGCTGAAGCAGCTTGGCGGCATTCCCGGACACAGGCGCAGCAGCCGCTGGTCTGCGTTTGGTCTGGAGCGCCTTTGCCTGTGGACTGGTCGCGGGCTTGACTATGGCTTTTGCCCCCGTGTTGCGCTTAGCCGGTTTGCTCGGACGAACCCTTGCTTTCTTCTTGATCTTGACATCGGTGGCGGCCAGACGGTTGTCCTCCACAAGAGGCGCGTCAGAGTTGGCAGATGCTGCGGGGGTCGGAGCTGTCAAGGCGGGCATCATGCCGGGCAAGGAGGGTTCCACATCACTCAACTCGCCAACCATCCGGTACACATTGCGCAAGTCCTCCTCCATGGATGCGACCGTTTTCGACAGGCGCGCAATCATCTTCCAGTTCTCGAACAGCGTGTCATTGCCCAGGTGAAAGGGGTTGGAGCCGACCGCTGCGTGAACGCGCTCGCCATAGTCCTTGACTGCCAGCTTGAGCTGGGCATCGGCATCAAACACGGCCGCACCGGCCTGTTGAATCGTGGCGAGCAGTTCTTTGTTCAGTGACATGATATGAAATTCCTTGCAAGATGAGGACGTGGGGCCGGCATCGGATGGTCTAGCGCTGATGCGGTGGACCGCGTGGCCATCGCCCCGCAATGCCACCGGTCGGCCCCGGTGAAACATGGGCTGAATTATCTCAGAGGGGCAGAGAGTGAATTTTTTGCGCTTTGCTGTTGCGAACAAAAGGGTGCCAAATGGCACCTTTTTGGTTCTGTAACCTGCTGGCAGGGTCACTGCGCCAGCGCAGGATAGTCGGTATAGCCTTTTTCACCGGGGGTGTAGAAAGTACTCATGTCGGGCGCTGCTAGCGCGGCACCAGACTTCATGCGGGCGACCAGGTCCGGGTTCGAAAGAAAGGGCCGACCAAAGGCAACCAGGTCCGCCTCTTTTGCCTGCAATACCTTCTCTGCGCTTTGGGCATCGAAGCCGCCAACCGCGATAAAGGTCCGCGCAAAGGCCGCCCGAAGCTTGGTTTTCAACTCTGCCGGAACCGGCGGTGCACCCATGGCCGAGTGGTCCACCAGGTGGAGGTAAACCAGCCCCATGTCGGACAACTTCTTGGTCAACGCCAGGAACTGGTCTTCTGCGCCGTCAAAAGCGCCGGTTCCGTTGAACACGCCGTGCGGCGAAATTCGGATGCCAACCTTGTCTGCCCCAATGGCGCCTACACAAGCCTGGGCCACCTCAAGGGTAAACCGGTTGCGTGCGTCCGCACTTCCACCGTAGTCATCGGTGCGCTTGTTGACGTTGGCATTGAGGAACTGCTCCATCAGGTAGCCGTTGGCCGCGTGGAGCTCAATGCCGTCAAAGCCTGCCTTGACGGCCAAGCTGGCGGCATTGGCATATTCGGCAACGGCTTGAGCAATGTCCAGTTCGGTCATCACTACGGGCGCCGTATGGGCCTGCAGACCAGCCTTGTCGGTCCACATGTCACCCGGGCAGACCTCGGGGCTTGGGCCAATGACGCGGGCACCAGCGGGGAGATTGTCTTGATGCGAGACGCGACCGGTGTGCATCAACTGAACAAAAATTTTACCGCCAGCCTTGTGAACTGCGTCGGTCACCAAGCGCCAGCCTTGCACCTGCGCTTCGTTGTAGATCCCCGGAATCCTGGCGTAACCCACGCCATTGGGGGAGGGTGACGTGCCCTCGGTCACAATCAGGCCAGCGGTGGCGCGTTGTTCATAATACTGGGCAACCAATGCATCGGGAGCACTGTCGTGTGAGCAACGGCTGCGTGTCATCGGCGCCATGACGGTGCGGTTGGCAAGGCGAATGCCGCCCAAGTCATAGGATGCAAAAAGCATCAGGGTCCTAACGAATGGATGGTTTAAATTTGAACTTCATTCTTTCAAATCTCGAACAACATTGGGTTGCCTGAGGGGAACGCTGATCCTCTCAGGGACTCATGGTGATGGTTTGCTGCCAAGGCGCCGGGCGGTGGCGGAAGGGTTGTGGCCGGCGCCAATGCATCCGGGCTTGAAGCGGCTTACGATTGAGCCATGACCAACCTGAAGCATCACTTCAACACGCCAGCCTCCACCCAGAATTGGCAAGCCATCAATGATGGGGTGATGGGCGGCGTCTCTGTCGGTCGAATGCGATTCGATTCGGCGGGTTGCGCCGTGTTTGAGGGGGAGGTCTCACTGGAAAACAACGGCGGCTTTGCCTCTGTCCGGGCATCACAGCTTCACTTGGGAGGTGCTGACACGGTGGCCTACCTGCTGACTGCCTACGGTGATGGTCACACTTACAAGCTGAATTTGCGCACTGATGATGGCTTTGACGGCGTCAACTACCAGGCTGCTTTTACACCCGCGCCGGGGCTGTGGACCCAGACAGTTCTGCCCGTGACGTCATTCGAGCCCAGCTTTCGGGGCAGGTTTGTGAAAGGGGCGCTACCGTTGCGACCTGAGGCGGTCAGACAGGTTGGGCTGATGATTTCAGACAAGCAAGCGGGTGCATTTCGGCTGATGGTGAAGGCCATTGAGGCGATGGATCACCGGGCGGAGTAATGGCATAGCGGTGCCTGGGACTCGGGGGCGCGCGTCGCCAAGCTTGGCGATTGGCCGATTGGCTTCGTGTCAGGTCGGAGACATCGCGTCAATCATCCACCAACTGACATCGTCAATGCCCCGCACCACCTGATAGGACTCCACTGCCAGGCTCAGCAGGACGCAGTCTGGCGAGTCCAGAAAAGCGGCCAGGTCCGGATGCTTGAGCAGGTGAGCTGAGCGCATGGCAGCCAGGTCGCTGTCGGCAATGTCTTCGACGCGGCCCACTGCGCTCACCACGTACCCGTCCTGATCTGCCGATCCCCGCGTTGGGCAGCCATTGATCAGCAGCGACACCCGGCGGTTTTGCTGCAGATTGTGGAACTTGCGGGTGTTGCGGTAGGTTGCAAAGAGCAGTTGCCGACCAGCTGCGAACGAGGTGACGGCGATCAGGCTGGTGTGCGGTTGCCCGGCGTTTTCCGTGGCCAACACGGCAAAGCCGGTTTTATCGATGATGTGGAGGATGCCGCTCTTGGCCGAGATGGGTTGGCTCATGGTGGGTCTGGTGGGTTGACTCGCCAGGTCAGGCCAAGTAGGTCCGAAGGTTCGAGTGTTTGCCATCGTCTGTCAGCCCAAAGCAGTGCCCGTTGGCTTTCATGCAATCGCCTTTGAACGAGGGCCACTTGGTGCCGTCAGGAAACACAGGTCAGGAATCGGGGCTCTGGATTGTCGTGCCTGTCGCAAGCAACTCATCAATGCGCGCCATCACCAGCAGCCCGGAGGCGGAATAGGGGTCGAATTCCGGCCACACAATTTTTGTCTTGGGATCAATGTCAGACAAGCTGACGTGTGCCATGGACCATTTTTCGAAACGCCGTTCGGCAATACTTTCGCAGTGAATCAGCACCACATTGGTGTGGCGCTGGTCTGCGTAAATGCGCGAATAAAGCTTGGTGACAACACCGCGTTCACCTTCAAGTGCCTGCAAAAAAACGCCCTGTCCCTGGCACAACACGCCCGTGATGTTGTTCGCCTTGTTCCAGGCTTGCGCCTTCTTCAAGATTGAGTGGGTCATGGTGCTGGTCTGCGGGCCTACAGCGGTACTGACGTAAATCACACGAATGAGCATTTCAGATCCCCTTTGGTCCTATTTTATGGCCGTTGACGGCACTGTTTCGGCTACCAATTGGTTTGATTAAACCCTTAGGGAAATTTAAACGTACCGGTGCGTAGTAAATTTAAATCCGATACATTTTTACGATGGTAAATTTAGTTAACTGCCTTTGGAGAAAGCCATCAAGAACACCTTCAATCCCCCGTTTTTTGCCCTTGGACCAGCATTTTTTGACCAGGCAAATGGCGTCGTCGGCAGAGCCGTCATGCCGAAATGCCGCGCACAGCCGTTCAAAAGCTTCGTCCCGTACCCTGACCAGCGCGTGGTCTCAACCATGAGTGTGCACAAGCACGGCTCAGCATGTTTCGCAAAATAAGCGCAGTTTTCCTGCTCGTTGTTTGCGCCGCGCAAGCCTGCGCCCAGGAGGCCTGGCACAGCGTCACGCCCGGCACGGTGGTGCTGTTTCGTCATGCAACGGCTCCCGGGGTCGGGGACCCTGCTGAATTCAAACTCAACGACTGCCGCACGCAGCGCAACCTGAGCGCCAACGGCCAAACGCAAGCCCGGCGCATTGGCGAGGCATTTCAACAGCGTGGCATTGAAGTCAAGACTGTCTGGAGTTCCCAATGGTGCCGCACACGGGAAACGGCCGATCTGGCATTTCCCGGCAGGCGTGTCGATCAGCCACTCTTCAATTCCTTTTTTGGGTCACCTGCGCAAGGATCCAGCCAGACCCAGGCAGCGTTGGACTTGCTGGCCTCCCGCAAAGAACCCGGCGTCCTGGTGGTTGTGACCCACCAGGTCAACATCACGGCGCTGACGGGTGTCGTGCCGGACTCTGGTGAGGGCGTGGTCGTTGCGCTCCAGGGACGAGAGCTCAAGGTCTTGGGCCGCATCAAACCCTGATCCAGTTAAGGAGGCCGATGCTCAGCCCAGCCACATCGGCCAGACTGACTGCACCGGTTACATGACGAATCGGGGTCTTTTGCTTGATGGCATCAATTGGCGGCTGTTGCGTTCAGTGGTCGCTTCAGGGCACCCAGGGCCAGGGCGCTGATCACGGTACCGGCCACGATGGCCAACAGATAGGCACCCAGGTTGGTCACTGCATTGGGAATGGGCAGCACAAACACGCCACCGTGCGGCACGCGCAGTTCGCTGCCAAGCACCATCGACAGTGCACCGGCCACGGCCGAGCCGATCATCAGCGCCGGTATGACGCGCAGCGGATCTTTGGCGGCAAAGGGAATCGCACCTTCGGTGATGAAGGAAATGCCCAACACGGCAGTGGCTTTGCCCGCTTCACGCTCGTCCAGCGTGAAGCGGTTCTTGAAGACTACCGTGGCCAGGGCCAGTGCCAGCGGCGGCGTCATACCTGCGGCCATGACGGCGGCCATGGGTGCATAGACTTCGCTGGCGATCAGGCCAGTGGCAAAGGCATAGGCCGCCTTGTTGACCGGGCCGCCCATGTCAAACGCCATCATCGAACCCAGCAGCAGACCCAAAAAGATCGCGTTGGAGCCTTGCAGGCCCTTGAGCCAGGTGGTGATGGCTGCCAGCACCAGGCTGACGGGTTCGCCCACCACGTAATACATCAGCAAACCGACGATGGCGGTGCCCAGCAGCGGCAGGATCAGCACCGGCTTCAGGCCGTCCAGATTGCGCCCGAGCTGGATCTTGTCATTGAGGAACTTGACCGTGTAACCGGCCAGGAAGCCGGCAGCAATACCACCAATGAAACCCGCGCCAATCGACGCGGCAATCATGCCGCCGATCATGCCTGGCGCCAGGCCGGGTCGGTCGGCAATCGAGTGGGCGATGAAGCCCGCCAGAATCGGCACCATCAGCGCAAAGCCGCTCTTGGCACCAATGGTGAACAGCGTCCAGGCCAGGGTGCCCTTGTTGGCGTCTTCGTAGACATAGATGCCACCCAGCGCAAAACCCAGGGCGATCAGCAGGCCACCGGCCACCACAAACGGAATCATGTAAGACACGCCGGTCATCAGGTGCTTGTAGGCACCGGTGCGGCTGGCGCTTTGTTGTGCCTTGGCAGCTTTCACCTGGTCGGTATAGACGGCGCCAGTGGCCGGTGCGGCGGCTTTGGCCTGCTCCATGGCGGTGCGCACCACCAACGCGCCGTCCTTGATGGCGGCTTTGGTGCTGGTCTCGTAAATGCGCTTGCCAGCAAAGCGGCTCATGTCGACATTGGTGTCGGCGGCTATCAGCACGATCTCGGCGTTGGCCACGTCCGCAGCGGTGAGCGTGTTTTGCGCGCCGACCGAGCCTTGCGTCTCCACCTTGATGCTGAGCTGGTTGGCCTTGGCGCCGGTCTCCAGGCCTTCAGCGGCCATGAAGGTGTGGGCGATACCGGTCGGGCAGGAGGTGATGGCCACAATTTGCGGCATCGACGGATCTCGCGCGGGTACAGCGGCGGTTGCGGCGGCGGCTGGTGTTGCCGGGCGCGCCTGGCCGAGGGCCTGGCGAATCACCGCTTCAGCATCCCGGATGGCGGGCACGGTGCCGACTTCAAGCAGGTTTTTGCCGGCAAAACGCTCGGTGTTGACGTGGGTGTCGGCAGCAATGATCACCGCGTCGGCGGCGACAATGTCGGCGGCACTCAGGGTGTTGCGGGTGCCGGCCGAGCCTTGTGTTTCTACCTGCATGCTGTGGCCGGCGCGGTCAGCGGCTTGCTGCAAGGCCTCGGCGGCCATGATGGTGTGAGCGATGCCAGTCGGGCAAGCGGTCACGGCGACGATTTTTGACATGGTGTTTCCTTTTGGCTTGGGGGACAGGGGGCGGCTGGGTCAGCCGAGTGAACTAACTTGAACCATTTGGGCCAGCGCCCGCACGGTGTCTGGTGGGGGCAGATGGGGCCCGAGGCGCGCCAGCTTGGCGGCTGAAAACGCTGTGGCCAGGCGCGCGCACTCGGGCAGGGCCAGTCCGGCGATCTGCGCTGCCACAATGCCGGCCACCATGGCATCACCCGCGCCCACTGTGCTGATGAGTTCGGTGGGAATGGGGTGCGCCAGCAGGGCAATGTGGTGGTTGACAAACAGGGCGCCCTCGCCGCCCATCGACACGATCACTGTGCCGGGTGCGTTGGGCCGAGCCAGCAGTTCGCGGGCAGCGGCCACCACCGAGGCGGTGTCGGCAAGCGTCCTACCGATCAGCTCGCAGAGCTCGGCGCGGTTGGGCTTGATGATGTCGGGCGCCGCACCGACGCCCGCGGCCAGGGCGGCACCGCTGGCGTCCAGCAGCACCTGCGCGCCCAGGTTGTGCGCATGGGTGATCAGGCGAGCGTAGGTGTCGGCAGGCCATTGCGGCGGCAAACTGCCCGAGGCCACCACCCAGCTGCCTTTTCCGACCAGTCCGCCAATGCGCGCCAGCAGCCGCTCGAGCAGCGCTTCAACGGCGTCCGGCGCCAGCGTCGGGCCGGGCATGTTGATGTCGGTGGTGTCACCGCTGGCCAGATCCACCAGCTTGGTGTTGATGCGGGTCAGACCGTCGAGGTAAAAGCAGCGGTTGTCGATGCCTTTGGCGTCGAAGAGCGTCTCGAACTGACCGGCGTTCTCGCGACCGATCAGCCCAGTGACCGCGCTGCGGACACCAAAATCTGCCAGACACGAGGCCACATTGATGCCCTTGCCACCCACATCCACCTGCATGCGCAGGGCGCGGTTCACCCCGCCCACCCGCAGGTGATCCACTTCCAGTGTGTGGTCCAGCGCCGGATTCAGCGCGACCGCCACCACGCGGGCCGGGGTGTTGTGCGGAGCGTCATTCATAACGCACGCACCTCGTCGGCGCTTCCTGCAGCCAGCGCACGCTGGGCCAGCAGTTGCATGGCGGCATAAGAGTCACTGCGCAGGGTGGCCTTGACGGCGGCGACGTCCTGCGCGCTCATCGACAGCTCATCGACACCCAGGCCGGTGAGGATGCGGGCGCCCAGCGGGTCACCTGCCAGCCCGCCACACACGCCCACCCAGGTGCCGTGTTTTTTGGCAGCGGCCACGGTGCGCGCAATCAGGTCCAGCACGGCTGGGTGCAGGCTGTCCGCCTGCGCCGCCAGTTCAGGGTGCTGCCGATCAATGGCCAGCGTGTATTGGGTCAGATCGTTGGTGCCGACCGAGAAAAAGTCCACCAGCGGAGCGAACTTTTCCGCCATCACCGCCACAGCGGGAACCTCGACCATGATGCCGATTTTCAGTTGCGGCCCGTTGACCTGAGCGCGGGCGCGTTCGCAATGCTCGCGCAGCGCCTCGATTTCGCTGGTGTGGGTGACCATCGGGAACATGATGCGGATCGGCCCGTGGGCGGCGGCGCGGTATAGCGCGCGCAGCTGGGTGTAGAGCAGGTCTTGCCGGATCAGCAGCAGGCGCGCACCGCGCACCCCCAGGAACGGGTTTTCTTCCTTGGGCAGGTTCAGGTAAGGCACTTTTTTGTCGCCGCCGATGTCCAGCGCACGAATGATGAGGGTGCGCCCGCCCATGGCCTCGGTCATGTCACGGTAAACGCGGTATTGCTCCTCTTCGTCCGGCGCACTGTTGCGTTCCAGAAACAAAAACTCGGTACGCATCAAGCCCACACCTTCGGCACCGGCTTCGATGGCCACACTGGCCTGCTTGGCGTTGGCCACATTGGCTGCCACTTCAACCGTGTGGCCGTCGGTGGTGGTGGCGGGCAAGTAGCGGCTCTCGCGCAGGGCGTTGCGGGTGACCAGTTGGCGAGCAATCACTTCGGTGGCAGCGTCCTGATCGGCTTTTGATACGTCCAGGTACACCGCACCCAAGCCGCCGTCGATCACGGCCAGCTGCCCCTCGGGCGCTGCCAACAAGGCACTGCCTGCAGCCACCACGGCGGGCAGACCCAGCGTGCGCGCCAGAATGGCGGTGTGCGAGGTGGGCCCGCCGCTGCTGATGGCCAGGCCGACGACAAATTTCATGTCGAGCTGCAAGGTGTCAGAGGGCGTCAGGTCTTCGGCCACCAAAATGCTGGGTTGGCTCAGCACCTGGCATTGACGCTCAATGCCCAGCATGTGGGCCAGCACGCGCTCACCCACATCGCGCAGGTCCAGCGCGCGGGCAGCCAGCAGCGGGTCGGCCACGGCTTGCAACTTTTCAACTTGGGCCTGCAAGGCGTATTGCCAGGACCACGCCGCACCGTGGCCGCGCAGAATGTTGGCCAGGGCGTCGCGCAGCAGTTGTGCGTCGGCAATGAGCTCGCGGTGGGCGGTAAAGATGGCGGCCTCGGCGGCGCCCAGCCGCGTGCGGGTCTGGGCCTCCAGGGTTTGCAGCTCCTGGCTGATGGCCAGCAGCGATGCCTCCAGCGCTTCGCCATCGGCAATCACGTCGCCTGGCTTGTCGGGCACGTCAAACTGGTGGCTGACGTGGCGCACCAGCATGCCGATGGCCAAGCCGGGGCTGGCACCAATGCCGTAGATCGCTTGCGGGTTGTTGCCGGGCAGCCAGTCGGGGGTGGCACGGCGGGCGGCCAGCGCGTTACGGCGGGCGCGCTCGGCGTCGGCCTTTTCGTCGGCAGACAAGGCGCGCACCACATCCAGCAGTGCATCGACCGCGCGGCGCGCATCCGGGCCACGGGCGGCCAGGCGCAGGCTGTCACCCCGGGTCACCCCCAGCGACAGCAGGCCGGTCAGCGCCTTGGCATCGGCAAATTCCTGCGCCTTGTACACGCGAATGTCGCAGGCAAAACGTTTGGCGGTTTCCACCCAGCGGGTGGCCGGGCGGGCGTGCAGGCCGTTGGGGTAGTCCAGCGTCCACTCAGACTGCGCGTCGCTGGGCCACTCGGGCGCGTCAACAGCAGGGGCGGCGACCGGCACCGGTTCGTCGGCCAGGGTGGTGACGATCAACTGTGGGTCGTTGGTGGCCACCAGGCTCTCGATGCTCTGGGGACGCTGCATCAAGCGCGTCAGACGGCGCAGCAACACAATGTGCTCGTCTGACTTGGCAGCAATCGCCACCACCAGCTGCGCTTGGTCGCCGTCTTTCCAGGCGACACCGTCACGAAACTGCACCACCGCCACGCCGGTGTGGTGAATGTGGTGGCGGTCTTCCACCATGCCGTGCGGAATGGCGACACCCGCGCCCAGAAAGGTGTTGGCCACCTCCTCGCGTTTGAGCATGCTTTCCACATAGGCCGGGGCAATGTAGCCCGCGTCCACCAACAGTTGGCCGGCCAGGCGCACTGCTTCGGTTTTGTTGCTGGCCCGGGCATTCAGTCTTATGCAGGCGGTCGTCATGGTTTCCATCCGTGTCTCCTTGCTGTTGTCGACGTTTTTAACGTGTTTCAATGAATTTAATGTAATCGTTTACATTTTGATTGTCAGATAAATTAAAGGGAAATGCCAGCATTTTTTGTCGAAAATGCTAAGGGTTTACCCTAAAAATGGCTATTTAGTGCAAATAATCCCGAGGTTTTACAAGACTTCATGCACAATAATGCAAACGATTACATCGTAATTCCGGAGGTTTGATGGTCAAAATCGTGGATGTGGCGAAACAGGCGGGGGTATCGACAGCCTCGGTTTCACGGGTGATTGCGGGGGTTCCCGGGGTCAGCGACGAGACGCGTTTGCGCGTCAATGCTGCGGTCAAGTCATTGGGCTACAGGCCGGATCTGGCGGCCCGGCGTTTGCGTTCAGGCCGCACCGACACGCTGGGCCTGATCGTGTCCGACATCCGCAACCCCTTTTTTACCGAGATCAGCCGCGCGGTGGAAGACGTGGCGTACCAGAACGGCATGCGGGTGTTCCTGTGCAACGCCGATGAAGACCCCGACAAGGAGGCGTTCTACCTGGAGATGATGCGCGACGAAAATGTGAGCGGTGTGATCCTGTCGCCCACGCGCTCCCTGCTCAATGACCTGCGGCCGAAGGAATATTCGTTTCCCATGGTGCTGGTGGACCGCTGCGAGCGCGATGTGAACGCAGATGCGGTGGTGCTGGACAATTTTGACGCCGGCTACCGCCTGACCGAACATTTGGTCACGCAGGGCTATCGGCGCATCGTCTTCCTGTATGGATCAGTGGGTTCCACCGGGCCGCAGCGGCACCAGGGCTACCTGGCCGCCATGTCTGCGGCCGGGTTGGCACCTGAGGCCGAACCGATCCTTCCGCGCAGCGAACGCGCCCGCGAGGTCGCCGACAGGCTGCTGCAGCGCAGTCCCATGCCTGACGCCCTGGTCGCCAGCAGCGGTCTGGTGCTGCAGGGTATCGCCGAGGCAGTCAAGGCCGCGGGGGTGAAGGTGCCAGCTGATACCGCGGTGGCCGGCTTTGACGACTTGCCATGGACCAGTCTGGTCACGCCAGACATCACCGTGATCCGCCAGCCCATCCATGAAATCGGTCAAACCGCGATCAGGCTCCTGCTTGAACGGGTGCTTTTGCCTGAGCGGGCCGTGCGCCGGGTGGTGCTGCGCGGTGAACTGCTGGTGCGCGGATCAACACAACGCAGGGATTGAAAGCCAAACCGCAAGTTCGACAGCGCACTTCGGAGACAACTCCGGTCAGGCCGAAAACTTCGTACCGGGTTGCTACTGGCGTTTTGGCGCAGGTGACTGCGCCATGTAGTCTGCCACGGCCTGTAAATCGTCTTGTGCATAGGATTTCAGCAGGCTGGCCATGGCGGGGTTGGAGTTGCCCCGTTCCCCGTTGCGAATGAGTTCGAGTTCGCGTAACAAATAGGAGTAATGTTGCGCTGCCACCATAGGCACGAAAGTGCTGGCATTGCCCTCGCCGTCTGCACCGTGGCAGCCGGCGCAGTCCTTGGCAAATAACGCCTTTCCCCGCGCCACGCCTGACCCCGGACCCATGGCAATTGGTCCGGCCACCGGCAGCGTTTGCAAATGGGCGGCGATGTCGGCCAGGGTTTGCAGACTCAGTTTTTCTTCCACAACCAGGGGCTTCATGAGTGGGTTGGAGCGCAGGCCGCTGCGGATATCGAGAACCTGCTTGATGACCACCGTGGCGTGTTGCCCGGAAAGCCGGGGCGTCTGGTTGGCAGAGCGGCCGGCGGCGTCCTTGCGGTGGCAGCGCGAGCAGTTCTGCGCTTTGAATTCGGCCTCACCGCGCTCGGCGTCGGCCTTTAATTCAAGCACACTCATCAACAGGATCTTGGGCTCGGCTGCAGGTGCCGCGGTTTGGGCCTGAACCGGCAGCAGAGACGCGGTCGACAGGGCGGCCACCAGCACGGACGCAATGTGTTTGATGGAATGGCGCATGGCAGTGGCGATGTGTTTAAAAATCGCTTTATAACAGTATTCCGGCCTGCGGCAACTTCATTCGGCATGCTCGCACGGGGGTTTACGCCTGCGCCAGCAGCATGCCCCGGCTTTCGATAAAGGCCACCACCTCGCTCAGCCCGGCCCGGGTTTTCAGGTTGGTCATCACAAAGGGCTTGAGCCCCTTGGGGGTGCTGCGCATGCGTGTGGTGTCAGCGTGCATCACGTCCAGATCGGCGCCTACATAGGGGGCCAGGTCGGTTTTGTTGATGACGAACAAATCGCTTTTGGTAATGCCGGGGCCGCCTTTGCGTGGAATTTTTTCGCCAGCGGCGACATCGATCACGTAGATGGTCAGGTCGGAGAGCTCAGGGCTGAAGGTGGCCGCCAGGTTGTCGCCGCCACTCTCAATGAACACAATGTCGGCGTTGGGAAAATCCACCAGCATGCGGTCGATGGCCTCCAGGTTGATCGACGCGTCCTCGCGGATGGCGGTGTGCGGGCAGCCGCCGGTCTCCACGCCCATGATGCGCTCGGCGGGCAGCGCTCCGCTGACGGTGAGCAGGCGCTGGTCTTCCTTGGTGTAGATGTCGTTGGTGATGGCCACCAGGTCGTACCGGTCGCGCATGGCTTTGCACAGCATCTCCAGCAGGGTGGTTTTGCCCGAACCCACCGGACCGCCAATGCCCACGCGCAAAGGGGGCAGGGGTTTGGTGCGGTGCTTGATGTGATGGAGTTGAGTCATGGTGAGGTTTAGGAGCGAAAAAGACGTGAATACTGGACTTCGTGCTGGGCACTCAAAATGGCCAACATCGGGGAAAAGGCCTGGCGCTGGTGGTCAGGCACCAACAGGGCTTGTGTCACGGCCGCAGGAATGGCGGCCGTCAAGGCCGACAAAATGCGCTGCCCGGCGCTCTGGCCCAGTGGCACAGATTTGATGGCGGCTTGCACCATGTTCTCGGCCCAGCCAAAAGCGTAGGTCAGCAGGCAATCGCGCGCAGACGCACCGGTGGCGCTGGCAGCCAGCGCAAAGGCCAGCGGATAGGTGGGCTGAAGTTCGGCCAGCAGCCCGATTTGCACCGGGGTGGCGGTGGTGTGGTTGCGCAGCCATTCGAGCAGGGAGCGGCCCATTTGCTCGCTCTGTGCCCGCAACTCGCTGCTTTCGCGCGTTTGCAGCACCCAGGCGTTGAGCTCGGCAATGCGGCTGGCATCGGCGGCTTGCCAAGCGGGAATGGCTTGCGACAGCACGGCCAGATCGCATCGCGCCAGGTTCAGTTCAAGCTGGTCGAGCAGCCAGGTAGCGGCTTCCGACTCGGTTGTTACGCGGGCTGTGTCGACCGCGGCCTCCAGGCCCTCAGAGTAAGAGAAGCCGCCGATTGGCAGCGCCGGCGAGGCCAGCCACATGAGCTGCAGCAGGCTGGCAGCAGGTGCGGTGCTGTCGGAAATCGCTTGCATGGCTCAGTGTGCGTGTGCCTGATCATGGCCGCCATGGGCGTGGCCGCCGCTGGCATAGGCGCCGCTCTCCGGCTCAAACGCCTCATTCACTTCCACCACGGTCAGGTGCATGGCGCGCAACATGTCGGCCAGCACATGGTCGGGCTCGATCTTGAGGTGGTCGGGCTTGAGTTCGATCGGCACATGGCGGTTGCCCAGGTGGTAGGCGGCGCGGATCAAATCGAAGCTTGAGCCGTGCTCGGGGCAAGCGGTGATTTTCAGCACGGTTTGGGGCGCAGCCCAAACCCTGATCAACGAGCCATCCTGCGCCACCAGCACGTCGCCGCCACGCGCCACCGTGCCACGCGGCAGAAAGATGCCAAGCTGGCGGCCAATTGAGTCAGTGGCTTCGAAGCGGCTTTTCTGGCGAATGTCCCAGTCCAGTTCCACCGCGCTGGCGCGCTTGAGCAAGGCGGCGGCCAGGCCAGCGCCTTGGGGGATGAGTTTGGAGGCTTGGAGCATGTGAATGAAGGGCAAAACTGTTCAAAAATACGGTGAAGGTGACCACGCAAAAGCCGTGCCGACCATTGGCGTCAACAAAACTGCAATGACCTGGCGGCCAGTTTTCCGTTACTGAACACTGCAATTTCCCAATGGCAGATTTTGAACGATTCCGATCGCTTGTTTGACGACATTGCGCATTTTGATGTCGGCTCCGCAGCTAAACGCATTGGGGAAATTGTGGAAGCTGTGCAAATTTTGGCCACCAACCCCATGACGTGTCGTTTAGTCAAAGGCGGTAAACGCGAGCTTGTCATTGGGCCGGCCACCCGAACGCCAGAAAGATGACTGTGGCCTCGACTTTGGTATTGACCGGCTTGTCGATCAACCCGAGCTGCTGCTTGCTGGCAAGCGCAAGCACCAGGACATGCAGGGCCAGAGAGAAAAATACAGCGAGGAGATACTTGTATTTGTTGAACTGCATGGGCTGCAAATGCCATCTTTTGAGGTCGCGCATGTGTTCCGCTCAAGGGTTGCACAGTCATCAGGGTTCTCTTTTCAAGACCAGGTGCGCCGGTTGATGGCGTAGCCTTGCACCTCACCCCTGAACGGCATCAGCAGCATGCCGTCGAGTCGCGCCACCTCGCGCGGATCGTTATGGCCGTGAATGCCGATGGTCATACCCAATTGGCCGGCGCGCGGTTGTTCACGGTAGGTGCCAAACAACCGGTCCCACCAGGGCAGGTTGAAGCCGAAGTTGGAATTGGTCTCGTCTTCCTCGACCGAGTGGTGCACGCGGTGCATGTCGGGCGTGACGATGACCCAGCGCAGCGCGTGGTCCAGGCCCACGGGCAGGCGGATGTTGCCGTGGTTGAACATGGCCGCTGCATTCAGCACCACCTCGAAGATCAGCACCGCCAGCACAGGCGGGCCGAGCACCGCGATGGTGGCGATCTTGATCAGCATGGAAAGCATGATCTCCAAGGGATGAAAGCGTGCGCCCGTGGTCAGGTCGTAGTCCGGGTCGGCGTGGTGCACCCGGTGCAGCCGCCACAGCACCGGCACCGCATGCACCATGACGTGCTGCAGCCAGATCACAAAGTCCATGGCGATCACGGCCAGGGGCACGGCAAGCCAGAACGGCACGTTGAAGTGATTCAGCAGACCCCAGCCATTGGCCGCACCGAACGCGGCCATGCCCACCGCTGCCAGCGGGAACATCAGGCGCAGCAACACAGTGTTGAGAATGACCAGGCCAAGGTTGCTGCTCCAGCGCAAAGCCTTGGAAGCCGTGAGCGGGCGCTGTGGTGCGACCAGCTCCCAAAGTGCGACGAGCACAAAGACACCCACAAAGAAGCCCATTCTGATCACAGGCTCGTTTGACAGCACAAACTGTTCAAATTCCATGTTGTCTCCATCCAATCAAGACTTGCTTTTGCGCTGGATCAATATCAATCAATCTAACGTACGTTAGAATATACACCATGAATAACCGATCACTCAAAGACCTTCTGTACGAGCAGGTCGCCCGTGTGGGCAAGGCGCTTTCGAGCCCCAAGCGGCTGGAAATTTTGGAAATGCTGGCCCAGGGCGAGAAGGCGGTCGAGACCATTTCCCTTGAGGTGGCCATCGACAACAAGCTCGCCAGCGCGCACCTGAAAGCACTCAAGGAGGCCCGTCTGGTGCAAACCCGCCGCGACGGCAAGCGTATTTATTACAGCCTCACCGGTAAGGACGTGGCCCAGTTGGGTGTGACCTTGCGCCAGGTGGCCGAGGAGCACCTGATCGAATTGCGCATGGCACTGCAGGGCATGATGGCCGACCCGGACCGCATGGTCAGCGTGGGGCGCAAGGAACTGATGGCGCAAGCCAAGCGCGGCGAAGTCATCGTGCTCGATGTTCG
>NZ_JAABQC010000051.1 GCF_011391645.1 Rhodoferax sp.
ACGAGTGAGTGCAAGCCGCCTCGGTACGGGTCAAGGCCAGGGCGTTGCGTCTTGTCAGTCCTTTGCTGGCCGACCGGTCTTGATGGCCGGAACGGCCTTTGTGACCTTCAGGAAATTGGCATCGGACATGCTGGCCAGGGCCAGGATGCCAGCGCGAATCAGTTCGCTCTTCTTGATCGAAGTTCCCAGCTTGACGCCGCGGTGCTTCAACTCTTCCAGCTTGAGGTATTCCAGCTTCGGGATGGTGAAACTGTCACGCACCAGCTTTGGCTTTTTGGCCTTCAGAAGTTTTGTTTCAGCTGGCTTTGCAGCCGCAGTGGCAGCTGTCTTGGGCTGCGCTTTCACGGTAGTTTTCACAGCGGGGGTGGCTGCCACTGTTGGCGTAATGCTCGCGACCGGTTTGACCGCCGCCCTAGGTGCTGCCTTTTTAGCGGCCGGCTTGACAGCGGCCTTGACCGCTGGCTTGGCCACAGGCGTGGCAATGACCACTACCTTTTTGGTGGGTGTTCTGGGCGCTCTCTTGGCCACTGCCTTGGCTGCGGCAGGGGCGGGCGCGGCGGGAACTGATGGCGCTGGCGCTGCGCTGCTGGCGCTTGGCTTGTCGGCCGGAGCTGTGGTGGGCTCGGTGGCCGCGTCTGCTTGCATGGTTGTTGTCATGGTGAGTTCTCCTTGAGTTAAACGAGGCATATAGTTTATACCGTTTAAAGAGAATTGGTCAATACCGTCAGCGTGCGTCACGAAATTGTCATTGCCGCCTGCCAAACTGAGCTTGCTCATGGCGTCAGGAACCCGCAGGCGGGCAAGGCGGCCACCATGGGCCACGACAACCAGAGGGGACAACACGCATGACCACCGAGCAAGCGCTGGACGACAGCGCCGAGTTCTATCGCAATCCACGTTACATCAGTGAGTTGACGCGCAACACCTTTGCCATGGTGCTGGCGGGCGGGCGAGGCAGTCGCTTGCAGGGCCTGACCGACTGGCGCGCCAAGCCGGCTGTGCCCTTCGGGGGCAAATTTCGCATCATTGATTTCACACTGTCGAACTGTGTCAACTCGGGTGTGCGGCGCATCGGTGTGGCGACCCAATACAAATCCCAAAGCCTGATACGGCACCTGCACCTGGCCTGGAGCTTTCTGGACGGCCGCATGGGTGAATTCATCGAAATCATGCCGGCCCAGCAACAGGTGGACGAGTGCTTCTGGTACCGGGGCACGGCCGACGCGGTGTTCCAGAATTTACGTGAAATTGGTCGCGCCAAAACGGACTATGTCTTGGTGCTGTCGGGGGATCACATTTATCGCATGGATTACGGGCGCCTGCTGGCGGCGCATGTTGAGCGCGAGGCCGACCTGACCGTGGCTTGCGTTCAGGTGCCGCTGCAGGAGGCAAGCAGCTTTGGCGTGATGGCGGTTGACGCTGATCACCGCATTCAGGCTTTTGACGAGAAACCCACCCATCCGCAAGCCATGCCTGGCAATCCGGAAGTGGCGCTGGCAAGCATGGGCATCTATGTGTTCAACAAGCGATTTCTGTGCGAGCAACTGCAGCGTGATGCCGACGACCCGACCTCCAGCCACGATTTTGGCAAAGACGTGATTCCACACTGTGTGCGGCTTTACCGCAGCTACGCCCACAATTTTGCCGATGTTCGTGTCGGCTCCGATGACAATCCCTCTTACTGGCGCGATGTCGGCACGCTCGATGCCTACTGGGCAGCCAATATGGACCTGCTGCACGTCTCGCCGCAGCTCAACCTGTATGACGAAACTTGGCCCATCTGGACCTGGCAGCCCCAGGTGCCACCCGCAAAATTTGTGCATGACGATGATGACCGACGTGGCCTTGCGGTCGATTCACTGGTGGCAGGTGGCGCCATCATCAGTGGTGCCACGGTTCGGCGCACCATGCTTTTTTACGGCGTGCATGTGCACAGCCATGCGCTGGTCGAGGACTCCATCGTGCTGCCCAAGGTGGTCGTCGGGCGCGACTGTCAACTCAAAAAATGCATCATCGACCGTGGCTGTCGTATTCCCGATGGAACCCAGATCGGCTTGGATCCGGCCGAGGATCGCAAGCGTTTTCATGTCACAGCGTCTGGCGTCACGTTGGTGACCCAGATGATGCTGGGTCAGGATGTCAACTTTCCTCGTTGACCATTTTTCCCTGTACGCTCACCAGGCAAGGCCGTAATCACCGGACTTGGGTGGTGCTGTTGGAAACTTGAGGACACCGTCGTAGAAAGTCAGCATCCGCTTTGCCTGCTTGCTGGCTGACCATTCGTGGGCATATTCCAGACCTGAATTTCCAAGGTCTCTGCGCTCCTCATCATCACGCAACATCGTGACAACCTTGCCGGAAAAGTCCGTCAGCTCCTCTTGCGCAATCCACACGCCCATGCCTTCGCGCAACACGTCGCGGGTCCCCAACTCTGCAATGGAAACCACCGGTACACCTTGTGCCATGGCTTCGAGCAACACCAAACCCTGCGTTTCTGTGCGCGATGAAAATACAAACACATCGGCGGCCCGGTAGCAACTGTTCAAGTCTGTGTGCCGATCCAGGTAGCCTACGAACAAGACGTTCTCGGTGATCCGCAGGTCCTTGACCTTTTGCTCCAGACTTTTCAACGCCGGGCCTTCCCCCGCGATGACGAAGAGAATGTCAGAAATGTCATGACGAATCCGATCAACGACCTGCAGCAGGAAGCCGATATTTTTTTCATGGGCAACACGACCGACAAACAACATGACAGGCCGGTCTTGTGGAATGTTGTGTTGAGCCCGAAACGCTGCGCGGTCACCCAAGACAAAACTTGCCGGTTCGATCCCGGTCGGGATGACCTCGGTTGGGGTCGTGATGCCATAGCTCTGCAACACCTTGAGCATAGGCTTCGATGGAACGATCATGCCATCGAGGCTATTGCCCTGATGTCGGGAAAAGCGCGTGGCAATAAAACGCGTCAGGTTTTTAGGGACGAAAGGGATGTAGTGGTGGAGATACTCTTCAAAGAATGTGTGGTAAGTTTCGACGCAAGGTATGCCCAACATCCGGGACAACTTGACCCCCAGATAGTGCGCCACGAAGGGCGTTTGGATGTGGATGAGGTCGTAGTTCTCGCGGCGGATTTTCTCAAACTGATTCATCACCCACTTGAAGCTCATCAACCTGTCTTCCGGGTCGAAAGGGATCCGACGCGAAGGCACGCGCATGATGTCGGTTTCATCGGGACCCAGCGCTCCGTAGTCGGGCGCGATCACATGAACGACGTGCCCCAGCACGCGCAGGTTGCGGTGGTAGGTCTCCATGGAGGTTGAAACGCCATTGATCCGCGGAAAATAGACATCGGAAATAAATAGAATTTTCATGAAGTCAGTTCAATAAGACCAATGCCCAAACCGTGACGAGGTTCAGCAGGCAGATCAGGACCGATGCGCTGCCAATATCCTTGGCGCGCTTGGCAAGCCGGTGATCATCAAGGGAAATGCGGTCGACGGTGGCCTCGATGGCCGAGTTGAGCAACTCAACGATGAGCACCAAAAAAACACAGGAAATCATCAGCGCGCGGCCCAACCATTGGCTTTCGAGCCAGAACGCAAGGGGTATCAGAACGATGGCGAGCATCACCTCCTGGCGAAAGGCGTCTTCATGGCGAAAAGCTTCACGCAAGCCGGCACAGGAGTAACCGAACGCATTGACCAGGCGCTTGAGGCCAGTTTTTCCTTTGTAGGGACTTTCCATGGATTTGTTCTCAAATGTTTGCTGTTGGCACTACGCTGACTTTGGGCGTTGCACTTCTTAAAATCAACTCCATACGGCCATCCATGTGTTCGACGATGGCGGTACAACTGTCCACCCAGTCACCACAATTGATGTATTGCAAACCATCAATTTCCTTGATCATTGGCCAATGGATATGCCCACAGATGGCACCATCCAGACCCCGCTCGCGCACATGGCGAATCACGGAATCTTCAAAGTTGAAAATGAAACTGACCGCGGTTTTTACTTTGCGCTTGGCGTAACCGGCCAGTGACCAATAGCCAGGAATTTTGAGCGTTCGCCTGAGCCAGGAGAAATAGATATTCACACTGACCAAAAAGTCGTAAGCTTTATCGCCCAACAGGGCAATCCATTTGTGATGGCGTGTAACCTGGTCAAACTCATCGCCGTGCAACAATAAATAGCGTCGGCCATCTGCAGCCGTATGAATGTAGTCTTGCTCCACCATGATGTCGCCAAATGAGACACCGATGTATTCCCGTATGGCCTCGTCATGGTTGCCGGGAATGAAAATGACCTTCTCGCCATGACGCGCACGGCGAAGCATTTTTTGGACGAATGTATTTTGTGCTGGCGACCAATGCACACCGCCGCGGTTCATGGCCCACAGGTCAACAATGTCGCCGAGCAAAAAGACATATTCGGCAGAATATTCCTTTAAAAAATCCAGCAGATGGTGGGCTTGGCAGGCCTTGGTGCCGAGGTGTATGTCAGACAGGAAGATCGAACGGACTTGCAGCACGGTCATGTTGCAGCATGCCCTGTGACAGCAGAAAAACAGCTTTTGAGCCCGTTTCGATTTGCGATCTTTTCTGATTTTTCCATGCGCATAGCTTCGCATGGCAACAAGTCATTTTCATGAAGCTTATTTGTCAGTTTGATTAAAAATACCGCTCCAGCCGGTGGTTGCAACGCGCAGTTTTTTTGGCCCAAGTTGTGTCAGCGTAAACTTGCCACCATTGCCCAAGGCAGATCGCAAAAGCCACCCGGCCGCTGGTCCAAACTGAATTTGCTCACTGGTAAACCTGATTTCCAGATCAACATCTGTTTTGCAAACGACACCAGCGCTCTGTGCCCAAAGACCGTGGCGGGTTTTGATGAACTCCACAGACAGCGCGCCGTTCTTGTCAAGAATAGACAGCATCAATGGCTTCCCGTCATCCATGGTGGTTTCCTCCCATTTCAGAGGAAACGTCTGATCGCCAAGCAAGGTTTTCAGTTCGGTGATCGTGGCAGCGCAGCGTTGTGAATCTCGCGCGTGGCTGCTCAGCGGCAGAAGGACAGCCAAAAGCAGCAGTGAAAAAAGTTTGAACATGAAAAATATCTGCTGATCAAGAGTTCGTTTCTGCCCGAAGCGCTGTCTCGATGCAGCCGAGTGCCCACCACAGGTCGTCTTCCAGAATATTCAGCGGCGGTGCCAGAACCAACACATTGCCCTGACCAATTTTGAACGAAAGGCCCGCTGACAGGCAACGATAAAGAACGGCTTCTGCGACATCTGCGGCCGCACGCTCGCCATGGTCGCGCAATTCAATGGCCAGCAACAGACCAAGGCCGCGAACCTCTGCAATGACGGGACATTCGGCTGCCAGTTGTTGGAGTTGCTGCAGTGATGCCGCCCCAAGACTGCGGCTGCGCGCCAGCAGTCCTTCTTCTTCAATCACCTCCAGAACGGCCAGCCCTGCCGCGCAGGCCACCGGATTTTTTTCGTGGGTGTAATGACCCAGCGAGATATGCTGGGCCACATCAAACCTGGCATGGGTGATCAGCGCTGCCAGCGGCATGCTGCCGCCTCCCAAGCCTTTGCCGATGACCAGCATGTCGGGCTCGATGCCATAGTGCTCAATGGCGAACAAGGTGCCGGTTCTGCCTAGGGCAATGGGAATTTCGTCCAGGATCAGCAAGGCGCCGTGTCGCGTGCAGATGTCTCGCAACCGTCGGTAATATTCAGGGGGTGGAATCTGCACGTCAGTGCAGCGCACAGTCTCGACAATCACCGCCGCCACATCGCCTTCTTTTTTCAGGCAATAGTCAATGTAGTCCACGCAGCGCAGGGCACACTGCCCGCCGCAGCCAAATGCACACTGGCCGGGGTCACAAGGCGGCACATGCTCAGCGCCAGGCAGCAAGGGGCCAATGCCTTTGCGAAAAACAGCCTCGCCGCCAACTGAAATGGCGTCCAGCGAGGCGCCATGAAAAGAGTCCCACATCGACAGGGTCTTGAAGCGCCCCGTGACCACGCGCGCCAATTTGAGGGCCATGCCAATGGCGGCCGTGCCACCCGGTGCAAACAACAGCTTGGCCTCGTCGATGGGCGCCGCCGTACATAAGCGGCGTGCCAGTTCGATGGCGGGTCGGTTGGTGTAGCGGCGTGGACTGAAGGGCAACTCTGCCAACGTGCGGTGCATGGCGGCCATCACCTTCGGGTGCCCGTAACCCACCTGATGCAAGCTGTTGCCATGAAAGTCCAGAATTCGCCGGCCAGCGGTGTCTGTCAGCCACGCGCCTTGCGCCGCCGTCAAGGCGTTGAGGCAAGGGGTGGACATCGATTGGTGCAGAAACCAGCGGGCATCCTCAGCCAATAGTTCTCGCGTGTTGTCATCGAGTTCCTGGTTCTGCCAGACCCGGCGACGGTCCCCCAGGTTGACATCGCCCTCAGATCGGTCAAATTCTTCGTTCATGACGACATCCCGGCCAAATTACCATCCTGTAGCATGCGCAGACGCCCGCCCTGCGCGTGTGCAAACAGCGCATCTGCGCAACCGCTGGCATTTCCGGCTTCCAGCAGATCGACGATGGCACTGTGCTCCTCGGCAAATCTGGGAATGGCCCTGGGCGCCAACAGGTTGCGTTTTCTAAAGAGTGTGAGCTGCTTGACGAGCTTGCCGTAAGTGTCTGTCAAGCTGTCGTTGCCCACCATGCTCACGATCTGGTCATGAAAGGCCAGGTTCATGACGTGGAATCTTTCGATCTCATGGGCGCCGACCGCAAGCATGCTCTCAGTCAAAGCCCTCAGGCTGGCCAATTGCGCCACAGTGATGCGTGTGGCCAGCAGGCGCCCGGCGGTGGCGTCCAGGCCGGCGCGCACGTCGTAAATATCGGCGGCTTCCTCCAACTCGATCACCCGCACAAACGCGCCACGATTTTTTTCCTGGCGGATCAGGCCTGATTCTTCGAGCGTTCGAAAGGCTTCGCGCAGCGGCCCCCGGGAGACGCGCAAGCGCTCGGCCAAGGCTACTTCGTTGAGTTTGGCGCCCGGTGCGAGTTCACCAGACAAGATGAACTTCTCGACCGAATCCGCCACCAGCCGCGTCAAAGACGTGCTCTGAACCAGATGCAAAGGGTCGTCGGTCGGGCTGATTGAAAGTTGTGACATGCGGATTTGCGGCAGTAAAGCGCGGAGTTTAATGCCTGCGTTGGGTTTGTAGATTGTCAACAATTTGTCACAAACGGTCCCTAAACTAGGCGTTCACGTCGCTGTAACCAACGCAATCGTGCATCGAACTCAGGCTGGTTGCTTCGACATGTTTTCTCCATTTCATCAAGGAAGATCCATATGAATTTGAAACGATTGGCCTCATGTCTTGCCGTCGCAAGCCTTACATTGGCTGCTGCATTTCCCGCCCTGGCACAAAAGGCCGTATTGAACGTTTACACGGCACTTGAAACCGATCAGCTCAAGGCCTATCAGGAGTCTTTCAACAAGACCAACCCGGACATCGAGCTCAAATGGACCCGCGACTCGACAGGCATCATCACTGCCAAACTGTTGGCAGAAAAGAACAAGCCCGTGGCTGATGTCATCATGGGTGTTGCGGTCTCGAGCATGGTGGTCTTTGAGCGCGAAAACATGTTGCAGGCCTATGCCCCCGCCAATCTGAAAGCCATCAATCCGCGTTTTCGGGCTAAAGCCAATCCACCCACCTGGGTTGGCATGGATGTCTGGGGTGCTGCCATTTGTTACAACGTGACAGAAATGCTCAAGCAGGGTCTGCCGCGCATTGAAAGCTGGAAAGACCTGCTGAAGCCGGAATTCAAAGGCAAGATCGTCATGCCGAACCCCAACTCCTCGGGCACCGGTTTTCTGGACGTCACGGCCTGGTTACAGATGTTTGGCGAAAAGGGCGGTTGGGACTACATGGACAAACTGCATGAGAACGTGGCCGTTTACACCCACTCAGGCTCCAAGCCCTGCGTGATGGCTGGTGCCGGTGAGTTCCCGGTCGGTATTTCTTTTGAGTACCGCGCCAACACGGTCCGGGCCAGGGGTGCTCCGATCGACATCATTTTCCCCAAAGAGGGTTTGGGCTGGGACATTGAGGCCACCGCCATTGTTAACGGCACGCCAAATCTTGCAGCGGCCAGAAAACTGGCAGACTGGACCGCCTCGCTCGAGGCCAACCAACTGTATGCCAAGAACTTTGCGGTGGTGGCCATTCCCGGTATTGCCACGCGCCTGAAGTATGTGCCCAATGACTACGAACAGCGTTTGGTCAAGAACGACTTTGAATGGATGGGCAAAAACCGCGATGCAATTCTGGCCGAATGGCAAAAGCGTTATTCGACCAAGTCGGAACCAAAAAGGTAACAAGCGCTACCGCGCTTGAGCTGTCATGGCACATCTGGAAATTCACCAACTGACCAAGCGCTACGGCAGCTTTGTGGCGCTCGATCAAGTTGAGCTGGCCATTGAGCACGGTGAGTTTGTGGTGTTGCTTGGCCCCTCCGGTTGCGGTAAAACGACGCTCCTGCGCGCTGTGGCTGGTCTGGAGTTGCAGGACAGTGGCCAGGTTGTGCACGCCGGGCGTGACATCTCCAGACTGCCCCCCGGGCGGCGCGATTACGGCATTGTGTTTCAGTCTTATGCGCTTTTCCCTAACCTGAGCGTGGGCGACAACGTGGCCTACGGGCTAAGCAGCCAAAAGGGTGATCGCAAAGTGGGTCGGCAAGGTATCACGCATCGTGTTGCCGAAATGCTGGAACTGGTTGGCTTGCCCGGCACTGAGAGCAAGTTTCCAGCGCAGTTGTCTGGTGGGCAGCAGCAGCGCATTGCGCTGGCGCGCGCCTTGGCCACATCGCCCGACTTGCTTTTGCTCGATGAGCCACTGTCTGCGCTCGATGCGATCGAGCGGGTGCGGCTTCGGTCTGAAATCCGGAGCCTCCAGACACGACTGGGGGTGACCACCATCATGGTCACCCACGATCAGGAGGAAGCGCTGGCCATGGCCGACCGTATCGTGGTCATGAAGAACGGTCGAATTCAGCAGGTCGGCAAGCCGCAGGAAATTTACCGCTCGCCAGGCAACGACTTTGTTGCAGACTTCATCGGTCGCGGCAACTTGATCGACGCGTGCCCGGTGGGCGTGCAACATGTTCGCGCTGGTGACCTGATGCTGCGGTGTGGCGTCACCATCGATCAAACCCGCAACCACCGTTTTTATGTCCGGCCAGAGGACATCCGTCTGTACAACATTCTGGATGAGTGCGAAAACAGCTTTACGGCACAGGTTCTGAAATACGAGTTTCTGGGGCCTTATGCACTGGTGACGCTGGACGCCAAGTCGGGCCAGAGCCGCCCCTTGGTGGCACAGTTTTCCAGCAACTATCTGGATGGCCGTCCTATTCATGCAGGCTCCACCGTGCGCGTTGGAATTCCTGCTGAGCACCTGCGCCCCATGCCCGTGACCGCATGACACAGGTTGCATCTGTAGCGCCTGCCCGACGCGGCGGCAGCCGCTGGGCTGATCATCTGCCTGTATGGCTGTTGAGTGTGGCCGCTCTGGTCTTGTGCGTCTTTTTGTTGCTGCCCATTGGTACCTTGCTGGTCGAAAGTTTTCAGGACGATCTGGGTCAATTCAGCTTGATCCGTTTCCGTGAATTTGCCGCAACAAGGGGCATGTTGACCGCGGTCTGGAACACGCTGTGGGTGGCCGCTGTGGTGACTCTGATCACGGTGCCGCTCGCTTTCTTGTATGCCTACGCCGTTCAGCGCGCCTGCATTCCCCTGACCGGTCTGTGGCGCATCGTCGGCTTGTCTGCCTTGCTCGGTCCCTCTCTGGTGGGTGCCATTTCCTTCATTCAGTGGTTTGGCACGCAGGGTGTGTTGAAGTCCTGGCTTGGCGACAATTCGGTCTATGGTCCCATCGGCATCATCCTGGCAACGGTGTATGCCAGTTTTCCGCACGCCCTCATGATCCTGGTGGTGGCTTTGGCGACAGCGGACGGGCGTTTGTTCGAGGCGGCAGATGCCTTGTCGGCGTCGCGCTGGCGAAAATTCCGAACAGTCACGCTTCCCGGCGCACGTTACGGCCTGATCAGCGCGGCCCTGGTCGTGTTCTCCTACTCGGTCAGTGAATTCGGCATTCCCAAAGTGATTGGCGGCAATTTCCAGGTGCTGGCGGTGGAAATATATGTGCAAGTGGTAGGCCAGCAAAATTTTGGTCGGGGCGCTGTGGTGGCCCTTTTGCTGCTGGTCCCCGTGCTGGTGGCTTTTGTGGTGGACTGGCAGGTCCAGCGCAAGCAGCAAGCCAGTTTGACGGCGCGCGCTGTGCCCTACCGACCCAAGCCGGACTGGCGGCGTGACTGGCCTTTGCTGCTTTACTGTGGGCTGATGGCCATTGCCATGCTCGGGGTAATTGGTATGGCGGCCTACACCTCCCTGGTCAGCTTCTGGCCCTACAACCTGGAACTGTCGTTCAAGCATTACACCTTCGGCCTGGCGGAAGCCGGCGTGCTGGACGCCTACCTGAACAGCTTGAAGATATCTCTGCTGACCGCAGCCGTGGGCACACCCTTCATTTTCATAACCGCTTATTTGGTGGAAAAAACTCAAGGCGGCCCGGGCTGGCTGCGCCCGGTTTTGCAGGCCATGACTGCGCTGCCCATGGGGGTGCCGGGTTTGGTGTTGGGCATTGGTTATATTCTGTTTTTTAACCACCCAGACAATCCGCTCAATGATCTGTATCGCACCCTGACCATCATCGTGGTAGCCAACATCGTGCACTACTACACCTCTTGTCACTTGACGGCGCTCACGTCGCTTAAAAGCATTGATCGTGAATTCGAGGCGGTTTCAGCCTCGCTCAAGGTGCCACAGTACATGACCTTTTGGCGTGTCACCTTGCCGGTTTGCCTGCCCGCCGTGCTGGACATTTCCCGCTACCTCTTCATCAACGCCATGACCACTATCTCGGCCGTGGTATTTTTGTACTCACCGCAAACACTGCCTGCCTCGGTGTCCATCCTCAACCTGGATGAGGCGGGTGAACTCGGGCCTGCCGCTGCGATGGCAACGCTGATCGTGCTGACCTGTCTTGTCGTCAGCGTGCTGTATGCCATCGCCGGTCATTTTCTGTTGCGCCGGCATCAGGCCTGGCGCCAATTCAAACGATGAAAATAGAAAAAATTATGCACACCATTGATCGCGACCCCTTGTTGCTGACACCTGGCCCCCTGACCACTTCCCTGCGCACCAAACAGGCCATGCTGCATGACTGGGGCTCGTGGGATGCCGCCTTCAACGGCATGACCGCTGAAGTTTGCAGTCAGCTTGTGGCCATCGCTCATGCGGAAGACACCCATGTTTGTGTGCCTTTGCAAGGCTCAGGCACGTTCTCTGTGGAAGCCACGCTGGGCACGCTGGTCCCACCTGGTGGCAAGGTGCTGGTGCCCAACAACGGCGCCTACTGCGCGCGCATTTTGAAAATCCTCAGCTACCTGGGGCGGGAAGCAGTTGAACTCCCCTTTGCCGAGGACCAGCCGGCCGACCCACAAGTCATTGAGGCTGCATTGGTGGCCGACCCGGGCATCACGCATGTCGCGCAAGTCCATTGCGAAACAGGTACCGGCATTTTGAACCCCTTGGCCGATATTGCCAGGGTGGTGGCCGGCCAGGGTCGCGGTCTGATCATCGACGCCATGAGCTCCTTTGCGGCCATTGATATCGATGCGCGCACGATGCCGTTTGACGCGCTGATAGCCGCGTCCGGCAAATGCCTCGAAGGGGTGCCTGGCATGGGCTTTTCGATCATTCGGAAATCCAGTCTGAAAGCCAGCGCCGGCAATTGCCACTCCCTGGCCATGGATCTGTATGACCAGTGGGCCTACATGCAAAAAACCAGCCAATGGCGTTTTACACCACCCACCCATGTGGTGGTGGCATTGCGTGAGGCGCTGGCACAGTTTCATGAAGAAGGCGGACAGGCCGCCCGTGGTGGCCGTTATGCGGCGAACTGTGCTGCCCTGATCGACGGCATGCGTGGCATTGGATTGACGCCATTTTTACTGCCCGCTGTCCAGTCAAACATCATTGTTACCTTTCACGCCCCAGCGCATCCAGAGTACAACTTCAACACTTTTTACCAGGGCGTGCGTGACCGGGGATTCATCCTTTACCCCGGCAAACTGACCCAGGTCGAAACATTCAGGGTGGGCTGTATTGGTGCACTGACACCCATGGACATGCGTCATGTGGTGCAGGCTGTGGCCGACACACTGTATGACATGGGTGTGCTGGTTGTGGCTTGACAACGGTTGAACGACGTGACGCAACAGCGGGACATTGTTGTCATTGGCGGCGGAATTTTTGGCGCAGCCATTGCCTGGGCGCTGGGACGTCGCGGACTTGGTCAACGCGTGCTTGTGCTTGAGCGTGGGCAACCGGCGGGCGCTGCCACCAGCCGCGCAGCCGCACTGGTAACGGTAGCGCGCGATGATCCTTCGCTGATTGCCCTGGCAAAAGAAACCTTTTCTGCCATGGCTGTGCTGGAAAACGAGTTTGGCGAAGACATTGGCCGTCACAACGTGGGTGCCTTGCATGTCGGGTCAGCCGGTCATGGCGATGCACTCAAGGCACGCGCCCGGCATTGCGCCAGTCACGGCATTGCAAGCCACTGGCTTGACAAGCCGCAGGCCTTGGCACGTGCGCCCTGGCTGGCGCCAGAGTCATTTGAGCTGGCTGCCTTTTATCCAGACGAATGTTTTGTTGAACCCTATCTGTTGTCCAGCGCCTATCTGCGCACGGCCGTGCAGATGGGTGCAAAAATGCGCCTTACCTCTGATGTGCAGGCCATCAGACACGAGGATGGCGCAGTCACTGGCGTCACGCTGACCGACGGCACACATCTACCCGCGAGCATCGTCATCAACGCCGCTGGCGCCTGGGCCAACTTGCTCAGCACCGGTGTGGGCTTGCCATTGCCGATGGCGCCTGTGCGCAGTCAGTATTGGATTACCGAGCTTGCTACCCAGTTTCCTCGGGATGGCGCCATCGTGTTCATACCGGAAATTCGCGCCTACGCCAGGCCCGAGTTGGGTGCCTTGCTGTTTGGCGTGCGCGAACAGCATCCAGCAGTGGTTGACCCCCGCCAGTTGCCGCAAGACCTGACCGGGTTTGTCTTCGACCTGGAGGATGCTGACGGCTGGAAAAACCTGGCCGAAGGTGCCCAGTCGCTGGCCGCTTTTTTCCCGGCGATCAACACCCTGGGTATGGCGCAGTACATCACCGGGCCCAGCAACTACACACCCGACGGCCAGTTGATCATTGGTGCCAGCCACGCCATTTCCGGCCTGTTCGTAGCCACTGGCTGCAACGGCTCAGGCATCACGTTTTCTGGCGGGGTGGGCCGGCTTGTGGCTGAACTCATTTGCGGTGCGCCTGCCTTCGTCGCACCAGATGCATTTGATCCACAGCGCTACGGTGCGTTCAACCCTTACGCTGCAGACTTTCTCGCCTCCTGCGCTCACGCGCGGGCAATGAAATCTTCCGGTTGAACACCGGGCAACTTTGGAGTTAACACCCATGCACCCACACATTGAAGCCGTCATTTTTGACTGGGCCGGGACGATCGTTGATTTTGGTTCTTTTGCGCCGACACAGATCTTTGTTGACGCCTTCAAACAGGCTTTTGACTTCGATCTTTCGCTGGCTGAAGCCCGCGGCCCGATGGGGCTGGGCAAATGGCAACATATCGAGGCTCTGGGCAATGACCCCGTCATCGGTCAACGCTGGCAGGAAAAATTTGGTCAGCCGATGCGTCCCGCTGATATTGATCACATCTATCAGACCTTTCTGCCACTGCAGGTGGAAAGGGTAGGCGCCCACGCTGACCTGATTCCTGGCGCGCTGGCAACGGTTGAGAACTTGCGCGCGGGGGGCATCAAGATTGGCTCGACCACGGGCTATCCGCGCCAGGTCATGACCAGGTTGATCGCTGTGGCCACTACCAAGGGCTACTCTCCAGACTGCACGCTGTGTGCTGATGACCTGGCCGCAGGTGCGCGCCCGGGGCCGTGGATGGCTTTGCAATGCGTGCTGGATCTCAAAATCAACAGTGTCGCCCACTGTATCAAGGTGGACGACACGCTGCCAGGCATTGCCGAAGGCCTTAACGCCGGGATGTGGGCCGTCGGGGTGGCGCTCTCAGGCAGCCCGGCTGGATTGACACTTGCAGAGTACCAGGCGGCATCCGCTGATCAACTTGAAACCATTCGGTCCAGGGTGAGTGCAGAATTCAAGGCTGCAGGCGCCCATTACGTCATCGACAGCGTTGCTGATTTGCTGCCTGTTCTAGAGAAAATCAACGCGCGTCTGATGCTCGGAGAGCGCCCGTGACAAGATCAGGCAAGGTGATGACGCAAAGCACTTTCAACCCGCTTTGGTTGGACAGCTTGCAGGCCGGTGCCAACCGCCCGCCCTTGCACCCAAGACAGGACTTGTTGCTCAATGGGCAGCGGATCGGCTCCGTTGAGCCTGGTCTTTTTGCGCGAATTGTTCCAGGTGGCTTCAGCCTGAAAATGGAGACATTCGCGCTGGAGCGCAAACCCGATGCCTGTTGGCATATCACCGGGGAGGGCACAGAGGCCCTGGCTTACATCGCTGAAGTGTGTCGCGCAGAGAACATTGGCTGCGTACGTGAGCAGTGGCGTGACGAATTGCTTGCGATTTTCAGTCAGGAAAACCGGCAAATTGCGGTCTTTGAGCGTGGCGTCGCGCGCCTGCTGGGCATCACGACGCGCGCAGTTCATTTGGTGGGCACCACACCAACTGGCCAGATCTGGGTTCAGCAGCGCTCACCTGCCAAGGCGATTGATCCCGGTCTTTGGGACACACTGGTAGGGGGTCTGGTGCCTGCCTCTGACAACCTGACAACAGCGCTGGTGCGCGAAGCCTGGGAAGAAGCCGGGCTCAAGCTCGATAAAGTTCAACAACTGCACGCCGGTGGCCACCTGCTGGTGCAGCACCCAAATGCCCGGGACGGCGGCATTGGCTACGTGGTGGAGAAGATCGACTGGTTCGCTGGCGTGATTCCCGACGGCATCACGCCCGTCAATCAAGACGGGGAAGTCTCTCAGTTTGCCTTGTTAGAACCGTTGAAACTCAAGGTACAACTGGAAAGCAACGTGTTCACGCTGGATGCGTCGTTGATTCTGTCACGCCACTGAAACGCTGGCACAACACAATGTTGTCACTGGATTACTCCAACCAATGCCCCTTCCAAACTTTATGTACATCGACGAATCGACAAAAATTTCTGCCTCCGGGCTTCGTTATCTGGTCAAGGAAAATGGCACGTCATTTCAACCGGCTGGAGCGCCAGGGGAAACCCGGAGCTGCATCAAGTGCGGCAAACATAAGGCGCGCAGCAAGGGCAGCATTCAACGGTATTTGAACGCCTTGATGTTTTTTTGCTTCGACTGCCGTCCCGTCAAAAAGGTGCAGTGAGGGCAAGTGTGTTGCGGCGCGGATGGCTCGAGGCCTGCGCGGCGACTGCAACGGGGTGCTGATGCGCACCCCCCATCAGCCCGAACTGGCCATTGGTTCGGTTGATGAAAGCGACGTCACTAACCTCTTCGGTCAGTTGAACGATTTCCGGCTCGTCTTCCGCCATCAGGCCTGAGTGCGTGTTCCTCAGTTGATGCCTGATTCAATCTTTTCCCGGCTGACGTGGCGGATGTCCTCACCCTTGGCCACATAGATGACAAATTCTGCGATGTTCTTCGAATGGTCGCCAACACGCTCAATCGCCTTGGCCACAAACAGCAAATCCAGGCTGGGGGAAATCATCCTTGGGTCTTCCATCATGTAAGTGATGAGTTTGCGCACAAAGCCGTCGAACTCCTGGTCAATCTGGTCGTCTTCCTTGAGGATGGCCAGCGCCGCGGTGGTGTCCAGCCGGGCAAAGGCATCCAGTGCTTTTCTCAACAAGCCGGAAGCCAGGTCAGCTGCCACCCGAAGCTCCAGTGAAGGCAAAGAGCGGGGCGCGCCGCTGCTGATGATGGACTGCACCATGCGCCCGATTTTCTCGGCCTCGTCGCCCACCCGCTCCAGGTTGGCGGTGGTTTTGGACAGGGCAATCAGCAGACGCAAGTCGCGCGCCGTTGGTTGACGCAAGGCGATGATGCTGGAGATCTCGCGGTCGATGTCCACTTCCATCGCATTGACCCTGGCCTCGGTTGCCATCACCTGGCTGGCGGCTTCACCGCTGAATTGCGCCAGGGCGTAAATGGCCTGGCGGATTTGCGACTCAACCAGCCCACCCAACTCCATGACCAGTGCAGAAACCGACGAAAGGCTGGCATCGAACTGTGAGGACAGATGTTTGTCTGACATGGTTCTTCCTTCTGATCAGCCGAAACGGCCGGTGATGTAGTCCTCGGTCTCCTGGCGGTTTGGCTTCAAGAAGATTTGCTCGGTGGCGCCGAATTCGATCAGTTCACCCAGATACATGTAGGCGGTGTAGTCGCTGCAGCGGGCAGCCTGCTGCATGTTGTGCGTGACGATGGCAATCGTGTACTCGCTCTTGAGCTCATGCACCAGTTCCTCCACCTTGCCGGTGGAAATCGGGTCAAGTGCCGAGGTCGGCTCGTCGAGCAACAGCACAGAAGGCTTCACCGCCACGCTTCGCGCGATGCACAGGCGTTGCTGCTGGCCGCCCGAAAGACTCATGCCGTTCTGGCCGAGCTTGTCCTTCACCTCGTTCCATAGCGCGGCCTTGGACAGCGCCCATTCCACGCGCTCGTCCATATCGCTCTTGCTCAGGTTTTCGTAGAGCTTCACGCCGAAGGCGATGTTGTCGTAGATCGTCATGGGGAAAGGCGTGGGCTTCTGGAACACCATGCCAATGCGGGCGCGCAGCAGGTTCAAGTCCTGCTTGGCGTCCAGGATATTTTGACCGTAGAAAGTGATTTCGCCCTCGGCGTGCTGGCCGGGGTACAGGCTGTACATGCGATTCAAGGTGCGCAGCAGGGTCGACTTGCCGCAGCCCGAGGGGCCAATGAAAGCGGTCACCTTGCGTTCTTCAATGTCCAGGTTGACACCTTTGAGGCCTTGGAATTTACCGTAAAAGAAGTCAAGGTTGCGCACTTCCAGCGCATTTTTCTTGGGCGCGTCTGTCGTTGGAGAAGGGGCTGGTGCAAGAGCAGTAACGTTCATGGTGATGTCCAGAGTCGAAGAGGGATGTCAGGCGCGAACTTTTTCGCGGAAGAAAATGCGGGCCAGGATGTTGAGCGCCAGCACGGCCAGGGTGATCAGCAGCGCACCGCCCCAGGCCAGGTCAATCCAGTTGTCGTAGGGGCTCATTGCAAACTGGAAGATCACCACCGGCAAGTTGGCCATGGGCGCGTTCATGTTGGTGCTGAAGAACTGGTTATTGAGCGCGGTAAACAGCAGGGGCGCCGTCTCGCCGCTGATGCGCGCCACGGCCAGCAGCACGCCGGTAATCACGCCGCTTTTGGCGGCACGCAGCGAGACCATGGTGGAGACTTTCCAGCGTGGCGCGCCCAGCGCAAAAGCCGCTTCACGCAAACTGCCGGGCACCAGGCGCAACATGTTTTCAGTGGTACGCATGACCACGGGAATCGCGATCAGCGAAAGCGCCAGACTGCCCGCGTAACCAGAAAAGTTGCCCACTGTGGCCACGGCGATGGCGTACACAAACAGGCCCAGCACGATGCTTGGTGCCGAGAGCATGATGTCGGTCACAAAACGGGTGAACTCGGCGGTCTTGCTGGTGTCGCCGTATTCGGTGAGGTAAATGCCAGCCAGGATGCCGATGGGTGTGGACACCACCACCGACAGGCCCACGATCATCAGGCTACCGACGATCGCGTTGCGCAAACCGCCGCCCTCGGAGCCGGGGGCAGGTGTGTCTTGCGTGAACAAGCTGAGCTCCAGGGCTGCGATGCCGTTGGAAAACAGCACAAAAAGGATCCAGAGCAGTGCGATAAGGCCAAGGGTCATGGCGGCCATCGAAAGCGTCAGACCAAT